>NZ_CP041146.1:4285555-4591666 GCF_006494775.1 Nocardioides humi
GGGCCAAGGCCGCCGCCGACGAGGTGGTCCGGCGGGCCCGGGCCGACCACGACCTGTTCGCGGTGTGCGGGGTGCTGCACAACCACGAGAGCCCGCTGCGGTCGACGCGGTTCGTCACCCGGAAGATCACCCGGGGCGCGGCCGAGATCGCGCTCGGGCGCCGGGAGACGCTCAGCCTCGGCAACCTCGACGTCCGACGCGACTGGGGCTTCGCCGGCGAGTACGTCGAGGCGATGCGGCTCCAGCTCGCCCACGACGTCCCGCTCGACCTGCCGATCGGCACCGGCCGGGCGCACACCCTGCAGGACCTGCTGGAGCGGGCGTTCGCCGCGGCCGGGCTGGGGGCTCCCGGCGACCGGGTCGTGCAGGATCCCGCACTGCTCCGACCCTCGGACACGACGGCGTTCGTCGCGGACCCCGAGCCGGCGGCGGCCGCGCTGGGCTGGCGGGCGCTGGTCGGCTTCGACGCACTGGTCGAGCACATGGTGGCGGTCGACCTCGAGCGGCTGCGCAGCGGCGTACCGGAGTCGGTCGGCTACCTGACGCCCGCCGGGATCGTCGCCTGACTCAGAACGAGCTCAGCCCTTGCGGGCCCGGACGTCCAACACGATCCGCGGCGCCAGCCGGCTCGCGACCGCCTTGTCGAGCAGCCACGAGGCGGGGCCGATGGTCCACTGCGGCGGGTTCATCGACGCGAAGTAGGCGCGCGAGGTCAGCGTGTAGCGCAGCCTGGGCTCGGCGACGACGTCGACGAAGCCGAGCCGGTGCAGCTGCGCGGTGATGCTGCGCCGGGTGTGCAGGATCCAGTGGTGCTGGGCGATCCGGCGGTCCGGGACCTTGGCGACCCGGCCACCGGTGAGGTTCTTGACGCGCAGCGCCGCCTCGTCGGCCGCGGTCCAGTGGGGCGTCTGCAGGAAGAGCACGCCGCCCGGCCGCAGCATCGTGCGCACCTCCGTCAGCAGCTGGTCGCCGTCGGGCACGTGGGCCAGGACGCACCACAGCGTGGCGGCGTCGACGTCCTCGACGTGGCCGAGGTCCTCCAGGACGCCGAGGTCCAGGTCGACGTCGTACCGCTCCTTGGCGAGCTCGACGGCGCCCTTGGCGATCTCGTTGCCGGTGACGGCGAAGCCGCCCTCGTCGCGGGCCAGGCTCAGGAAGTGGCCGTCGCCCGCGCCGACGTCGTAGATCACAGGGGCGTCGGCCGTGCGGGGCAGGGCGCCGCGGATCCAGGAGATCGCCTCGCGCCAGGCCTCGGGGCCGGCCTGCTCGCGCTTGATGTCGACCCAGTCGCTGTAGCCCTCGGCGGTCAGCTCGGTCTGGAGCTCGATCGCCTCCTGCCGCTCGGCCGCCTCGTGGTCGGCCCAGTAGTGGACCCCGCAGTCGCGGCACGCGGTGATCTGCCGTCCGGTGGCGCCGGAGGCGGGGCCGGTGCGGACACGGGTACCGGCGCAGGCCGGGCAAGCGGGCATCGGGTCCTCCGGGGCTGGGGTGGTCGGGGCAAGGGTAGGGCGTGCGGCGGTCAGGAGAGACCGGTCCGGATCACCTCGGCGGTACGACGCCAGGTGAACGCCTCCGCGAACGCCCGGCCCGCCGCGAGCTGCTCGGGGACAGCGCCAGCGCCGCGCCGAACGCCTCGGCGAGGTCGGCCGGCGTGGTCGAGGCGGCCGTGACGGCGTGCCCGCCGGTCACCTCGGCGAGCGCGGGGTCGGTGGACACGACCGCCGGTATGCCGAGCCGGATCGCCTCGGCGGCGGGGAGGCCGAAGCCCTCGAAGTCGGAGGGGAAGACGACCAGCCCCGCCCCGGCGAAGGCGCGGGCGAACGCCTCGTCGTCCAGCCACGGCATCAGCTCCACCCGGTCGCCGATCCCCAGCCGTCGTACCTGCTCCTCGGCGGCGGCCCGGTCGCTGGCGCCCATGCCGACCAGGCGCAGTCGCCAGCCGTCGGCCTGGGCGGAGTGGTCGGCGCAGAACCGCGCCCAGCCGTCGATCACGGCGTTGGCGTTCTTGTTGCCGTAGTGGCCGAACGCGATGGCGTAGGGGTGCTCGGGGTCCGGGGCGTCCGGCTGCGGCCAGGCGAGCGCGTGGTCGGAGCCGAGGGCCGCCGTCTCGGCGCGTCCGGACAGCGACGGGTGCAGGTCGGCCAGGTCGTGCAGGGTCCGGTCGGAGATGGTGAAGATCCGGTCGGCCAGGCGCAGGCTCCACAGCCACGACACCTTGCGGGCGATCCTGGTCCTGCGGCTGAACTGCTCGGGGCGCAGCTCGAAGCGCAGGTCGTAGAGGATCACGCCGCGGGGGCTGCGCGACCCCAGCAGGCCGCTGGCCGGCACCGCCGCGAGCACGGCGTCCCCACCCAGGCGGCTGGCCGCGCGTCGTACCGCCACCGAGCGCAGCCACAGGCCGCCCAGGGGGCCGCCCGGCTGGTCGAGGACCTCGGCCCGGACGCCCTCGGGGAGCGGGAAGGTTCGGCCCTCGGGGCCGAAGAGCACCGAGATCCGGTCGTCCGGGAAGGACTGCGCCCAGGCGCGGACGAGGTGCTCCATCACGATCGTCACGCTTCCGGTGCGGACGACGACGGAATCTACGACCAGATGCACGAGGCGCGACGATACTGTGCCCCCGTGACCAAGCGCGCACTCATCACCGGGATCACCGGCCAGGACGGCTCCTACCTCGCCGAGCTCCTCCTCGCGAAGGGCTACGAGGTCCACGGCCTGGTCCGCCGGTCGTCGACGCTCAACCGCAGCCGGATCGACCATCTGCACGGCACCGCGGGGCTCCACCTGCACTACGGTGACCTCACCGACGGCGTGAGCCTGAGCAACCAGCTCCGCGACATCGAGCCGCACGAGGTCTACAACCTCGGCGCGCAGAGCCACGTCAAGGTCTCCTTCGAGCTCCCGGAGTACACCGCGTCGACCGACGCCGTCGGCACCCTGCGGCTGCTCGAGGCGATCCGTGCCGCGAAGCTCGACTGCCGGTTCTACCAGGCCTCCACGTCCGAGATGTTCGGCGCGACCCCGCCGCCGCAGAACGAGTCGACCGTGTTCTACCCGCGCTCGCCGTACGGCGCGGCGAAGCTCTACTCCCACTGGGTGACCGTCAACTACCGCGAGGCCTACGACCTGTTCGCCGTCTCCGGGATCCTCTTCAACCACGAGTCGCCACGCCGCGGCGAGAGCTTCGTGACCCGGAAGATCACCCTGGGCGTCGCCTCGATCAAGCTCGGGCTCACCGACCACCTCGACCTCGGCAACCTCGAGGCCGTGCGCGACTGGGGCTTCGCGCCCGAGTACGTCGAGGGCATGTGGCGGATGCTGCAGCACGACGAGCCGCAGGACTACGTCCTGGCCACCGGCATCGGCACCACCGTCCGCGAGTTCTGCCAGTACGCCTTCGCCCACGCCGGCCTGGACTGGGAGGACCACGTCCGCTACGACAAGGCCTACGAGCGCCCGACCGAGGTCGACGCCCTCATCGGCGACGCGTCCAAGGCACAGGACGTGCTCGGCTGGCGCGCCCAGACGCAGGCCAGGGGCCTGGCCGAGCTGATGGTCGACGCCGACGTCGAGCACCTCGGCCGGCTGGTCCGGCACAAGCGGGAGCTCGGCGACTGACGCTGCTCGCTACGGGACGGGCCGCTTGCGGGCGAGCACCCGGTAGGCGTGGTAGCTGCGCAGCATCCGCGGCAGCACGACCTTGTCGACGAACCGCGCGAGCGGGACGAACGGCGCGGCGGCCAGCTTGCCGAGCAGGCGGCGCGCCCGGGCGAACCGGGGCGGACGGCCGTCGCGCCACGGGACCTCCTCGCCGGGGCGATCCGGTTGAGGACGGTGGCGAGCACGATGAACGCCTCGAGCGGGATGTGCGCCTCGCGGTGCACGACCTCGACGACCTCGAAGCCGCGCTCCTCCAGAGCCTTCGTCAGGTTCGGCAGGGTCACCATGTGCAGGTGCTCGGGCTGGTTCCAGCCGGCCCACCAGGAGCCGAACAGGCGGGCCGAGCGGGCCTGCGGGTCGGGCTGCTCGATGAGCACCCAGCCGTCGTCGGCCAGCACCGTCGCGACCGCGTCGAGGTCCGCCAGCGGGTCGCGGGTGTGCTCCAGGTAGTGGAACATGCTGACCTGGTCGTACTGCCCGGCCAGCTGCGGAGCGAGCTCCGGGAGCTGCCCCTGGTACGCCGTCGCGATCCGGCCCGCCCGGTGACCCGCCAGCACGCCCTCGGACATGTCGAGGCCGTCGAACACCGTCGACGGGAACAGCTGCGCCGCCGCGGCCGGGAAGTGCGCGGACGCCGTGCCGACGTCGAGCCAGCGCCGCGGCTGGTCCGGGCGGTGGTCGCGGACCGTCGACGCGCGGCCGCGGTAGACCTCGCCCATCGAGCCCAGGTTGGCCTCGGCGCGCTCGGCGTTGAGGCCGTCGTACGTGTCGCGGTAGTAGAACGACAGGCCCTCGTCGCTCAGCGCCGGGTTCTGGAAGACGTGGCCGCACGAGCGGCACTCGTCGAGGCGGAACCGGCCCGGCTTGAACTGCCGCAGGTCGCGCGTGGTGGTGCGGTGCCTCAGCCGTTCGCCGCCGCACCACGGGCACGTCGTACGGGCCTCGAGGAGGAACCGGTCCACCCCCTGGGCGATCTCGCGGGAGTAGTAGTCACGGGCCGCGTCGAGGGCGGCGCTCGTCGTCGCATTTGCGGTGGAGCCCGACATGACGCACATCCTAGGGTCGGAGATGCCCTAGCATCCGGCGAGTGACCGGACTCGGAACCCTCGCCTCCACCGCCAAGCGACGCGTCGGCTGGCTCGTCCGCGACCGCTTCCCCTTCCGGCCGGTCGTCCGGCAGGTGCAGGGCGTCGAGCTCGTGCTGCCGTGGTCGCACCGGCTGCCGGACTACGCCGCGTGGGGGCCGCTCTACGGCCAGAACCTCGTCGAGCTGGCCCGCCTGCTCGCCGCCTCCGAGCCGCTGACCGTCCTCGACGTCGGCGCCAACGTCGGCGACTCCGCCGTGCAGATCCTCAACGCCGCCGACGGACAGGTGCTCTGCATCGAGGCCGACCGCGCCTACCTCGAGTTCCTGCACCGCAATGTCGACCGCGACGCCCGGATCCACGTCGTCGAGGCGCTGCTCACCGTCGACGGCGGCGACAGCGGTACGACCGCCGTCCGCACCGGCGGCACCACCCGCTTCGTCGAGGGCGCGTCCGGCGACGCCATGCCGACCGTCTCGCCCGCCTCGCTCCGGGCCGACCACCCCGCCTTCGACCGGCTGCGCCTCGTCAAGTCCGACACCGACGGCTACGACGTGCAGCTGGTGCCGGCGGTCGCCGAGGCGTGGGCGGACTCCCGGCCGGTGCTGTTCTTCGAGTACGACCCGTACCTCACCCGCCTCGCCGACCTCGACCCCGAGGCGGTGTGGCCGAGCCTCTCCGGACTGGGCTATGAGTACGTCGCGGTCTGGGACAACGGCGGCCTCGCCGTCGGCCGCACCACCGTCGACCGGATCGCCGAGCAGGGGCGGGTCCTGGACGAGGTCCCCGGTGGACGGGCGCGGTCCCGGGGGTACTGGGACGTCGCCGTCGTGCATCGTGACGATGTCGAGGGGCTGAGGGCGATCACGGAGCTGGTGCCGGGGGAGCTGGGCCTGGGCTGATCCCCTCGGGCTGGTCTGTTCGGCCTGCGGGTTTGCTCGGTGCGGGGTCTTTGATGACCGATGACGTGGTTGTGGTCCGCTGGGGTTGCGGTGGTTGGCTGGGGTTTCGCTGCTGGCCGTGGGGTCGCCGATGGTCGTCGGCCTTTGGTTGCGGGAGTCGCGGGATCGCAGCGCTGAGAGTGGGTCTGGACACGCCTGCGTCCCCGCAACCGTCGGGTGTGCGGGGTGCGGGGCGGGGTGGCTACTCGTCGGGTGGCGCTGGGTCGCCGGCGGGGTCGGTCGCGTGGTGGATGGGGTGGGTGCCTCGGTGGTCGACACGGAAGGTGAAGCCGTTGGGGCTGGTCCAGATGTAGGAGCTGGGCATCACGATGTCGTAGGACCACGCGGAGTGGGTTTTCGCCCGGTGATGTCGTCTGCACAGGGCCACCTCGTTGCACGGACAGGTAGGCCCGCCCTCGCCGTAGGGTCGGGCGTGGTCGAGGTCGCAGCGGGTGGCTGGTCTGGTGCAGTGGGGGAACCGACACGTGTGGTCGCGCAGGGCGATGTGGACGCGGTGGCGGTCGGGGATCTCGTAGGAGTCGATCGGGATGTGGTCGGCGAGGTCGATCACGGGTCGCACGATCACGGTCGAGGCGGTGCCGAGCCACTCGCGGATCTGCTCGCTCGAGATCGGGCGCTGGGTGTCTTCCCATCTGCCGACGGGGTTCACGCCGGTCAGGGTGGTGTCGGTGATGTGGACGTTCACGATCGCTTTGCGGCCCGGCGAACCCTCCAGATCGAGGGTGAGGTCGGCCCGGGCCAACTCGCCGAGCGCGACCGAGCGCCGCACATCGAGCGGAGCGTCGTTGCCGAGGTCCCCGAGGAGGTGGGCGCGGCGGGTGATCGCCTCGTCCAGGTCGTGTCCGTCAGCGGCGTCGAGCACGGCATCGAGGTGCACGATCCCGTTCGTGTTGCCATGGGTGTCGGGGTCCCCGACCTCCACATAGCGCTGGTCCGCAGCCGTCGCGCGCTCGGCTTCGGCGCGTTCGGGGTCGAACCGGAGGATCGCCTCGGCGATCAACCGGTCCAACTGCGCCCACCCCACCCCGGAGGCGTGGACGAGCTGCCGGTCCACGAACCCGGCCGCGTCGGCGTTCAAGGCGTGGGTGAGGTCCGCGATCCGTTCGGCCCGCCACGGCGTCAACCGACCCGCGACCACGGCGGCATAGACCTGAGGCAGCCGCCAGGCGCATTCGATGACCCGCCCCACATAGGCCCGCCCACCATCGGGCGAGCGTCCCAACACGGCGACGAGTTCCATGAGCGCGAACTCCGACACCAGCGGCGCCCCGTCCCCCGCGATCGGGACTCCGGTGTCGAGGTACCCGTCGGTGATCGTGGCCGCACCCTCCGGTGTGGTAACGACGTGCTCGCTGGCCCAGGTGACGATGGCCTCCCACTCCCTGATCTGGGAGGCCTGGCGTCCTTCGACCTCGGCCCGGATCGCGGACAGCACGCCAGCCGAGCGACCAGCCGGGCGGGCTGTCGTACGGGGCGCGGTTCCGAGATCCATGCCAGAGATTCTCCCACCGACCTCCGACATGACGAAACGAGCAGACCCCGCCTGTGGACAAGCGAAACCCGATCCCGGGGTGTGGACGAACAACGGCTCCGGACCCGACGAATCGCGCCGGCGTCCACCTCACCCGAGTGCTGCGACCTCCCGCCGCACGACGTCCCGGCCGGCGGCGTTGGTGTGGCACCCGTCGTCCGTGAGCTCGTCGCGCATCAGGCCGTCGGGGCCGGACAGCGCGTCGGTCAGGTCCAGCAGGCGCAGCATCGGCGTGGGGGTGGCGCCGACGGCGACCGTCAGCGCGGAGCGCACCGCGCGGTGGGCGGCGAGGCGCTCGTCGGGGAGCCGGCGACGGGGAAGGCGTCGTGGTCGTAGCTGTCGAGGCAGGGCGGCACGGGGACCACGATCGTCCCGTCCGCCGTGCCGAGCCGGGCCAGCAGTCCCCGCACCCGGTCGACGTACGTCGCCGCGAACCCCACGTCCGCGCCCTCGGCGAGCCGGGGGCGAGGTGGCAGCGGATGTCGATCTCGCCGAAGGAGAAGTACCAGGCGGCCTCGCGGGCGCCGCGGACGCGGGCGATGAGGCGGGCGGTACGCCGGAGGGTGGGCGGGAAGTCGTCGCGGGCGATGGAGTACATGACGCGCGGGCCGAGGTGCCAGGTCCAGCGGCGTTCGCCGGTGCGGAGGATGCCCGGCAGGGGGGAGTGCTCGGTGTTGAAGGTGACGGAGTGGGAGTCGCCGACCCAGATCTCGTCGACCCGGCCGCGGGCGGCGGCCAGGAGCAGGCGGACGAGCGCGAGCCAGCCACGCAGCCGGGCCCGGCGGAGCCGGACGAACGCCCGAAGCCTCGCGAGGCTCACCGGGCGCTCATCGGGCCCGCACCGCCTCGGCGATCGCGTCCGCGACCTTGACCCGGCCGGAGTGCGCGAAGTGCTCGGTCGCGTTGAAGCTGTCCTCGAAGTCCTCGTCCTCGAGGTCGATGTCGAGCATCGGCCCGAGGTCGGCGCAGCCACGGGCGAGCGCCTCGTCCTGGAGCACCTTGTGGGAGCGGACGTGGGCCTCGAACTCGCCGGGGAAGTGCATCTCGCCGCGCTGCATCGGCGGCCGGGTCCACACGCCGACGGTCGGGACGCCGTACTCCTCGAGGCGGCGACCGAGGCTGGTGAGGGAGTCCAGCCGCGGGTCGTCGGCGTGCAGCTGCTCGCCGTAGAAGTAGTCGAAGCGCAGCTTCTCCAGCTCGATCGGCCACGGGGGGAGGCCGGTGCCGACGAGCTGCTGCCGGTACCAGCCGATGGTGCGCGCGCCGTTCCAGCGGCTCTCGACCGGCTGGGCGAGGAAGGCGTCGCGCTCCTCGTCGGTGGCGAAGGAGCCGCCGCGGCCGACGTACCGGATCCGGCGGTGGGCGCCGGGGACCTTGGCCATCGCGGCGAGCGAGCGGTGGTAGCCGGTGATCGGGTCGGCGACGATGTGGGTGGCGGTGGTGGTGCGCAGCGCGAGCGTGAAGACGACCGCCTTCGGGCGCCGGTCCATCGCGGTCAGCAGCCGGGTCGCCTCGGCGTAGATGCTGGAGCCGAAGCCGGGCCCGGCGAGGGTGACGACATTGCCGAGGCGCTGGCCGAGCATGGCCGGCAGCAGGGTGCGGTCGGTGTCGCGCAGCGACCAGCACAGCGTGGAGCTGTCGCCGAGGAGCAGAACGTCGACGTCCTCGGTGGCGAGGCGGCGCCGCGCCTGCTCGACCTGCTGGAGGGGTACGTCGATCATCCGGCTCCGGAGCCGCCGGATCTTGCTGAGCTGACGCTGCACCCGCACCGAGCCCTGTGCTCGGTGGAGTGCGGAACTGAGGGCCACGGTGGTCACGATGGCACAACGGACGTGGGCGGTTGTCGTTACCGCACCCGGCCGCCCCGGGTGCATGACATGATCTGCCCGTGCTTCCGCAGCGGCGGCGCGGGTGACCGCGCAGGTGGGCTCGGCCGGCCGTCGGCTGAGCCTGGTCACGGTCGACCAGATCCTGTCCAGCCTCTCCAACATCGCGGCCCTGATCTGGGTCGCCCACGCCTTCGACCCCGTGGACTTCGGCCGGTTCAGCCTGGTGGTGATGGTCTACACCGTCGCGCAGGTCGTGTTCCGGAGCCTGATCTCGACCACTGCACTGGTGCACCCCGAGGACGCCGACACCCGGCCGGGCGCGATCCTCGCCTCGACCGTGGTCCTCGGCGTGGCGTCCGGCGTCCTGTGCGTCGCCGCCGGCTTCGCGCTGGTCGCGGCCGACAGCGCGCTCGGCGGGCCGATCGTCGTCTTCGGCCTGGCCGTGCCATTCCTCGTCCTCCACGACGTCGGCCGCTATCTCGCCATCTCGCGGCAGCGGCCGGGAGGCGCGGTGACGCTCGACGCGCTGTGGTTCGTGCTCCTCGCCGTCGGCCTGGTCGGCACCCAGCAGCTCGGTCTCGACTCGCTGACCTGGCTGATCGCGGCGTGGACCGGCTCCGGCGTCATCGCGTCGCTGTGGGTCTTCGCCCAGTGCGGCGCCCCGACAGCCGGCGGTCTCGCGTGGCTGCGCGAGCGCTGGGACTTCTCCTGGCGGTCCATGGTCGGCGGCCTCGCCGCCAGCGGTACGGCGCTGGTGACCGCGTCGCTGATGGCGCTCTTCAGCAGCCCCATCGCGGTCGCGGCGTTCCGCGCCGCGACCCTGCTCGGCGCGCCCAGCACCGCCGTCCAGCTGGCCGTCGGCACCGCCGCGGCGGCCGACATCGCCCGCGAGCGCGACGACCCGCGCGCCGTGTGGCGCCACGTGCGGCGCGCGATCCTGATCGCCACGGTCGTCGCGGTGGTCAACCTGGTCGTGCTCGTCTTCCTGCCCGACGTCATCGGCCACGCCCTGCTCGGCGAGGCCTGGGACATCGTCGAGCCGCTCATGCTCGCGCTCAGCCTCAAGGTGCTGCTGATGGCGGCCCAGAGCGGGCTGCGCGCGTCGCTGATCGGCACCCACCGGATCCAGGCGGCGATGGTCACCGACGTCGTCGCGATCGTGCTGGTCGGCGCCTGCATGGTCGTCGGCGCCGCCTGGGGCGACGCCGAGGGCGCGCTGTGGGCGATGGCGGTCGGCACCGGCGTCTCCACCGTCTGCTGGTGGATCGCGGTGATCTGGAAGGGTCGCGGGCCGCTGCCGGAGCTGCCGGCCGCGCCCGCCACGGACGAGCGGGGCGAGCACGACGAGCAGGACGAGCCGCCCGTGCCGGTGAAGGTCGCCCCCGGCCGGCACCGCGCCTAGCCGCGGAGCGTCAGCCGCGGACCATCTTCCCGCCCCGGGTGGCGGCGGCGAGGTCGACCTCGTCGACCACCCTGATGCTGCGCGGCTGCCAGGCGCGCGGCAGATCGGCGCACGCCGTACGGATCCCGTCCTTGACGGCCCTCTCGTCCGCGTCGCCCGCGAGCACCACCTCGACGGCCACCACGGCGCCGACCATCGGGTTGCTGCGGCCGTGGACGCGCGCCAGCCGGACCCCGGGCACGGCGCCCACGCGCTCCTCGATCGGGAGCGGGTGCACCTTCACCCCGCCGACGTTGATCACCTCCGAGGATCTCCCCCGGAAGAGCACCCGGTCGTCGACGACCTCGACCAGGTCGCCGGTCGAGACCCAGCCGTCCACCTCCTCCGGGGCGTCGGTGGTGTCGCCGGCGTAGCCGAGCATCCCGGTGCCGGCGCGGACCTGCAGCTCGCCGTCCCGGACGCGCAGCACGGCGTCGGGGTTCGCGGGGCTCCACAGGCTGTCCGCCGACAGGCCGGGCCGGCCGTCGCGGACCGAGGCGATCGAGCCGAACTCGGTCGACGCGTAGACCTGCGAGATCCGCGCGGTCGGGAACGCCTCCCGCAGCTCCTCGAGCAGGTCGGGGGAGCTGGCCTCGCCGCCGAGCGTGACCTGGGCGAGCGGCGGGAGCTCCGCCCGGCTGCTGCGGGCCTCGGCCAGCAGGAAGCGCCAGTACGTCGGCGTCGCGCTCACGCAGGTGAGCTCGTCGCGCAGCAGCGCGGCCAGCCCGTCGCGCGGCTGGCGCGGGAACGGCGCGACCAGGGTCGCCTGCGCGGCGAGCACGTGCAGCAGCACCTGGATCCCCGCGAACTGCTGGGGCCCGTAGGCGAGCAGCCACCGCTGCTCGGGCCGCGGCGCGGTCGCGGCGCCGCGCCGGGTCAGCACCGCCCAGTCGTGGCGGGCCGCCTTGGGCAGGCCGGTGGTGCCGGTGGTCCGGATCATCAGCGGCTGCGGCCCGTCGTACGACGCGTGCTCGGCCGGGTCGCCGTCGAGCTCGTCGGGCCGGACCACCGTGAGCGCCGGCGGGAGGTCGGTGCGCCGGGTCACGACCGTGTCGTGGCCCAGGGCGGCGGCCTGCTCGGCGAACTGGGCGGGGTCGAGATCGGGCTGGTACTGGCACGGCTCGCTCCCGGCCGCGGCGGCGCCGCCGAGCAGGCGCAGGATCCAGGCCGCGTCCGGCTCGAGCACCGCGAACCGGTCGATGCCGCGCGCCCGGAGCCCGGCCGCGACGCGGCGCGCGCCGTCGTACAGCTCGGCGTAGGTGAGCGTCGTCTCCGGCGTCACCACCGCGACCTGCTCCGGCCGGTCGGCGGCGGCCCTCTCCAGCAACCCGATCATCGGTGTCGACTCCTTTCGCCGAAGGTTCGCAGGCGAGTATCGCGCATCCGTCACCCCGGCTCCGTCGGTGGCGTTGACAGGGGGCAGGATCCTCCTGTGTCCCGAGAGGTTGGAGAGCGCGTGGGTGCCCATCGCCCGATGACGGTCGCGGAGAAGTACTACACCTTCCTCGACCGCCGCTGGCCGACGAAGGCCGTCGTCACCGCCGACCTCGACCGCTGCCTCGACGCCGCCGAGGTCGCCCGCGCCTGGCAGGAGCTGCGTGCCCGCCGGGTCGTCACCCGCGCGGTGGCCACCGAGGAGCTCACCATCGCCGACCCCGGACCGGACCCCGAGGGCGCGGTCTTCCAGGCGCGCGAGGCCGAGCCCGAGGAGTGGCCGGCGATCGTCGCGGAGCTGTCCGACGCGCACGACGACCTCGGCACGCCCGTGCAGTGCTGGTACCTCGCCAGTCCGGCGACGGGGGAGTCCCAGCTGGTCCTGATCGGCCACCACGCCCTCATCGACGGCCGGATCGGCGTCGCCGAGCTCCAGTGGCTGGTCCGCCTCCTCGACGGCCAGGACGTCCCCGAGCAGCAACAGCTCGCCGTACCCGCCGCGCCGGTCCCGGCCCACGCCTGGCAGCGGGACCGGGCCGCGATGATCGAGCTGCTGCGCGACCTCAAGGCCCGCACCACGGCGTACGGCGCGCCGGCCCCCGCCGCGTGGCCCGATCCCGCCGTGCCCCGGCGGTCCCGGATGCGCCAGGGCGCGCTGGAGCCGGACGCCGCCGCGCGCCTGGTCGCCGCCGCTCGCGGCCACGGCGCCAACGCGTTCTCGGCGGTGGCCGCCGCCGCCCTCGCCTCGGCGGCCGGGGTGCTGGGGGACGGGGGAGCGGAGGGCGCACCGACCACGCTGCAGTTCGCGGCGCCCGCCGACGTCGCCGCGCCCAGCACGGCGCCGGACCGGGCGCGGGAGATGGCGATCGCCGTCCTCAGCCGGCCCTACCGCGTGGACCCGGCCGACGTCTGGGGCCTGGCGAGCGAGGTGCGCTCGACCATCCACGCGGCCCGTGCCCGCGGCGAGGGCGAGCTCTTCTTCCATCTCTCCCGCGTCGAGAAGGTCGTCGACCTCGACACCGGCCGGGACCTGGTCGCCCGGGCGCTCGCCGCCGGGCCGCCGTGCGTGGCGGTCAGCAACCTCGGCGTCGTCGACCCGGGGAGCGACCCGGCGTGGGTGCGCGGCGTCCGGGCCGGCCTCGCGGCGGCGCCGAACCAGGTCGTGTTCCTCACCATCACGGGCTATCGCGGCCGGCTCCTGCAGCTGCTCTCCAGCGACGACAGCCGCCTCCCGCCGGACCGGCGCGACGCCCTCGTCGCGGGCTACCGGCAGATCCTGGGCGAGCTCACGCGGTGAGGCCGCCGTCGACGACCAGCACCTGACCGGTGATCCAGTCGTTGCGCTCGTCGACGAGGAACTCCACCGCGCGGGCGATGTCCTCGGGCTCGCCGAGCCGCCCGGCCGGCGTACGACGGACGATCTGGTCGAGCTGCCCGTCGTCGAGGCCGTGGCTCATCTCGGTCTTCAGGTAGCCCGAGGCGATGCTGTTGACGGTGATCCTGCGCGAGCCCATCTCGCGGGCCAGCCCCCGGGTGAACCCGTCGAGCGCGGCCTTCGTGGCGCCGTAGACGCTGAGGCCGCGGTAGCCGGTCAGGCCGGTGATCGAGGAGATGTTGACGATCCGGCCGCCGCCATGGGCCAGCATGTTGCGGACGACCTGCTTGGTGACGTGGACGGTCGCCTTCAGGTTGAGGTCGATCACCGTGTCGGAGTCGTCGTCGCTGAACATCGCGAGGATGCCGTCGCGGGCGACGCCGGCGTTGTTGACGAGCACGTCCACCGACCGCCACTCCGCCAGCACGTCCTTGACGAACCGCGTCGACTGCTCGCGGTCGGCCAGGTCGGCCTTGCGGAACAGGAACCGGTCGCCGTACGCCGGATCCGCCTGCCAGGCGCGAACCGCGTCGGTCTCGCTGCGGGCGCAGGTGGCGACCCGGTCGCCGGCGTCGAGGAAGTGCTGGACGATGCCCTCGCCCAGGCCCCGGCTGCCGCCGGTGACGACGACCGTGCGGGGTGCGGTCATGCGGACGAGGCGGTCGCGTCGGCGTAGAACGCCACGATGTCCGCGACCGTCTCGGGCAGCAGCCCGGCGCCGAAGGGGTCGGTGCCGAACTCGTCCTCGAGGATGGCCGACAGCTCGGCGGTCTCGAGGGAGTCCAGCCCGAGGCCGTCGTCGCCGTGGAGCGTCGCGCCGAGGGAGACCGCGGTCTCCTCGCGGTCCGAGCGCTCCAGCAGCTCGGTGACGATCGTGACGATCCTGGGTTCGATCTCGTTCATTCCGACCTCTACTCAGATGGGGGGTTCGGAGGGGCAACGACGTCACGGGGTCCTTGGTAACGGGCCCGGTCGTACACATGCCGTGGAATGTCGATCGGCGCGAGCCTGCGGGCGGGCACGCCGCCGTGCAGGTGGGCCCCCTTCGCCTCCTGCCCGGTCCACGTCGTCGAGCCGGCGGCGATCAGCGCGCCCTCGCCGACCACGGTGCCGGGCAGCATCGTGCAGGACGTCGCCACGACCGCACGGTCGCCGATCGTGACCGGGTCGAGGATGACGCCGCCGTTGGTGGGGTCGAACGCGTGCGAGAGCAGGGTGGACCGGATGCCGGTGACCCAGGCGTTGTCGCCGAGGATGATCCCGCCGCCGCAGTCGAGGTAGTGCTGGCTGATGATGTGGGAGTCGTCGCCCATCCGCAGCGTGCGCAGGTCGTCGGTCGGCGTGGCGCCCTTCTCGTAGCCCGAGTCGCCGACGATCTGGTTGAACAGCATGATCCGGCAGCCGATGCCCATCCTCACCAGCCGCAGGTCGCGGAACAGGTTGAAGTGGTGGATGAGCGAGCCCTCGCCCAGCTCGAACCGGTCGACCCGGCGTACCAGGTTGATGCCGACCACCGCCGTGTCCGGGATCGCGTGGCCGAGCCTGCGCAGCAGCCGGTTCTTGAGCCTGCTCGGTGGCAGCAGGAAGACAAGGGTCGTCAGGGCCTGGCGCACGCGGCGCAGCCTACACAGGCCCTATCCTCTGGCGCGTGCTTCTCACGCCCCTGGCCCACGGCCGGGTCTCGATGCAGTGCGACCTGTGCATCCCGCCCGTCCTGACCATCGCCAGCCCCGACTGGCTGCGTCGTACCGGCTGGACGCTCGCCGCCGACGGCGGCCCGGTCGATGCCTGCCCCAACTGCACGGTGCGCGTCGCGCCCCGCCATCGGGTACGCCGCGGCGACGCGACGCCGCAGTCGCCCGACCCCGCGCGGCTGCCGAACGTCGTCGTCGTCGGCGCCACGAAGGCCGGCACCACGAGCATGCACAACTACCTCGCGGCGCACCCGGAGATCGCGGCGTCGGAGGAGAAGGAGATGCGCTTCTTCACCGACCCCGACTGCCGGGGCTGGGTCGGCGCCTACCAGGAGCGGTTCGCGCCCGGCACCCGCTACCGGCTGGAGTCGACGCCCTTCTACAGCAAGGCGCCCTGCTATCCGGGCGTCGTCGACCGGATGGCCGACCTGGTGCCGGACGCGCGGATCGTCTATCTCGTGCGCGATCCCGTCGACCGGATCCTCGCCGAGCACATGGAGATGGTCGCCTGGAACTCCGCCGAGCGCCCGCTGGAGGAGGAGCTCGCCGATCCGGGGGAGCCGACCAGCCCGCTCGTCGCGTCCAGCCGCTACGCCACCCAGCTGGAGGCCTATCTCGAGCGGTTCGACCGCGACCGGGTCCTCGTCGTCGACCTCGCCGATCTCGGCGCCGACGTCGACGGGACCATGGGCCGGGTCTTCGACCTCCTCGGCCTCGACCGTCCCGGGCTGTCCGCCGACGACTGGGGTCGCTACAACACCGCCGAGGAGAAGCGCGCGCTGCCGCCCTGGCTGATGGCGATCCGCCGGGGACCGCTCGTCCGGGCGGTCCGCCGGCTCCCGGCCGCGCGGCGACTGGTGCACCTCGCGTGGCGTCGTACGGGGGAGCGGATCGAACGGCCGCAGCTGAGTCCCGCCACCGAGGCGGCGCTGCGGGCCGAGCTGCAGCCGGAGGTCGACCGGCTGCGCGAGCTCACCGGGCAGTCGTTCGCGTCCTGGTCGCTCTGACCCGACGATCTCGGGCGTCAGGCCCGCTTGCGGAAGAGGTAGAACCGGTCGTGCAGGTCGATGAGCTCGCGCAGCTCGTCGGACTGGTGGATCGGGCGGTCGTCGACCAGCTCGTAGCCGCGGTCGAGGACGTCCTGGCGGAACGGCCTCATGGAGCCGTCGAGCTCGGTGCTGCGCAGCTCGTCGGGGGTGTTGGGGACGATCAGCAGCCACGGGACGTCCCGCTCCGCGATCCGGTCCAGCCACCAGCACACCGCGTCGTGCGAGGCCTCCGAGAAGCTGTGGATGTTGACCGCGACGTCGTAGCGCTCGGCGAGCTTCTCGTGCTCGTGGAGGGGGACGACCCGGACCGTGTCGGGGAGCCCGCGGAACCGCGTGTAGTACTCGCACAGGAAGGTCGAGGTCGCGACCGCGTCGATGCAGTCGTACGCCGCGAGGCCGGGCAGGGCGGCCGACATCCGGTGGGCCAGGCGGCCGTAGCCGGCGCCGATGTCGAGGACCCGCAGGCCCTGGATCGACGCGAGCCCCATCCGGTCGTCGAGGTAGTTGATCTCGTTGATGCTGTCGAGCAGGTCGCGGCTCACCGGCGGCCGCTCGCCGAACTCGAAGGTGAACGCGCCGAACAGGCCGTCCTCGGTCAGCTGGTCGAACAGGCCGAGCGCGTCGCGCTCCATCACGTCGAGCATCGCGAGGTACATCCGGATCCGCGCCGCGTGGCCGAGCTGGCGGAACTGCCAGACGTAGGCGTTGTCGCCGCGGAACCAGGCGAGCGAGAGGTTCTTCTTGAGGAAGCCCTGTCGCCACTGGGTGTGCACCGCGGACGGCAGGTCCAGGGCGTCGTACGTCGCCTGGAGGTCGGCCAGCCGCGGGTTGTCCTGGCGCAGCTCGGCCTCGGCGCCCGGGGGCAGCGCGACCTCCTCGTTGTGGGTCACCGAGACGTAGCGGCGCCCCTCCTCGTCGATCCGGCTGACCATGAAGCCGGCGCGGGCGGCGCCGGACTTGACCCGGCGGCGGAGCCAGCCGGCGACCAGCTCGGGGTTGGCGCGGCGGGCCTTGGCGACGAGCTCGTCGGCAGAAATCGGGGGCACGGTGGGCAACTGTAACCGCATCGGTCGCGGGTCGTTCTGATCTGGTGGAATGAGTTCCCGCCGCCGGCCGACCGCAGAATCCGCACCCCGAGGATCCGCTTGCTGACCACCCCCGTGACGCTGATCGCGTTCAACCGGCCCGACCTGACCTCGGGGACGCTGGCCGCGATCCGGGCCGTGCGGCCGACCCGGCTCTTCCTGGTCGCCGACGGCCCGCGCGCCGGCAACGCCGACGACGTCGAGCGCTGCGCCGCGGTCCGCGCCGTCCTGGAGGACGTCGACTGGCCGTGCGAGGTGCACCGGCGCTACGCCGAGACGAACCTCGGCCTCGAGGCCAACGTCGAGCTCGGCCTCGACTGGGTGTTCGCCCGGGCCGGCTCCTCGATCGTGCTCGAGGACGACTGCCAGGCCGGTCCCACCTTCTTCCGGTACGCCGAGGAGCTGCTCGAGCGCTACCGCGACGACCCGCGGGTGTGGCAGGTCTCGGGCAGCGGGCTCGGCGTACCGCAGCGGCTGTTCGGCGACGCCAGCTATGCGTTCACCGCGTGGGCGAGCGTGTGGGGCTGGGCGACCTGGGCCGACCGCTGGCACCGGCACCGCGAGGTCTTCCCCCGCGACCACGCCGCCGGCGACGCGCCGGTCCGCACCGTGCCCGCGGTGCAGCAGCCCGGCCTGCTCGTCACCCGCTCCGCGCAGCAGCACTTCGCCGAGGCGGCCGTCTCCGACGACACCGTCACCCACGGCTGGGACAAGCACTGGTGGCTGACCATGATGACCTTCAGGGGCCTGGCGATCTCCCCGGCGGTCAACCTCGTGGAGAACGTCGGCTGGGGGGCCGACGCGACCCACGGCGTCGCACCCGGCAAGCGCGACAACGCCGCCGAGGCGATGGCGTTCCCGCTCCGGCACCCGGCCGAGGTGGCGCTGGACCCGGAGGTGGAGCGCGAGCTGGAGCTGGTGCTCAACCGGGTCGGGGGCCGCGCCGCCACCCTCGCGCGCCGGCTGGTGCGCTCCCCGCGCCTGCGGCACGCCGCGCGCACCGCCGTCAACAGCCGCGCCGCCACGGCCGCCCACCGCCTCGTGAGCCAACTGGGAGAGAAGAGCCGTCGTGCCTGAGCCGTCCGCCCAGCTCCGGACGCCCGTCGTCATCGTCGCGTTCAACCGGCCCGCCGTCGTACGCCGCACCGTCGAGGCGGTGCTCGCGGCCGGGCCCGAGGACGTCTTCCTCGTCGTGGACGGCCCGCGCGCCACGCACCCGGAGGACGCCGCCCGCTGCGCCGAGGTCCGCGAGCTGCTGACCTCGGCGGCCTGGCCGGGCCGGGTCCACACCCGCTTCGCCGAGCGCAACCTCGGCCTCGAGGCCAACGTCGAGCTCGGCCTGGACTGGGCGCTCTCCCAGGTCGACCGCGCGATCGTGCTCGAGGACGACTGCATCCCGCACCCGACCTTCTTCGACTTCTGCGTCGAGCTCCTCGACCGGTACGCCGACGAGCCGCGCGTGTGGCAGGTCGCCGGCGACAACAAGGGCATCCCGCGGGCGATGTTCGGCGCCGAGAGCTACGCCTTCACGACCTGGGCGAGCGTGTGGGGCTGGGCGACCTGGGCCGACCGGTGGCACGCGCACCGCGAGGTCTTCCCGCGCGACCACGCCGGCGCCGAGGACCGGGTCGGGCAGGTGCCGCGGACCGCCGACGCCGTCCGGCCGGTCGAGGTGCGGCCGCACCCCGACGCCCTGGTCACCGAGGCCGCGCTGCGGCACTTCACCCAGGTGGCGGGGGACCGGGACGGCGACTCCCGCGGCTGGGACCACCACTGGTGGGTGACGATCATGTCCCGGCGGGGCCTGTCGATCACGCCCGCGCTCAACCTCGTGGAGAACGACGGGTTCGGGCCCGACGCCACCCACACCCGCACCGCCCGCGAGCCGATGCCGGCGCAGGCGATGGCGTTCCCACTGGTCCACCCCGCCGAGGTCGCGCTCAACGAGCGGGCCGAGGCGGAGCTCGAGCTGGTCCTGCTCCAGATCGACGGGCGGCTCTCGCGCGCGGTCAAGCGGATCATCAGGCCGCTGTGGCTGCGGGTGCTGATCGGGCGGGTCGTCCGGTTCCGCCCGGTCTGGGCCGTCGTCCGCCGGCTGGTCGCGCGATGAGAAGCCCTATGTCAAGCCGCTTTGTTCTGTTGGGTGATGACGCGTTGGAGTGCGCGGTGGGTTTCGGGGTTGTAGGCGAGGTTGTCTTGCCAGCAGTGCCAGATGATGTGGAGCCAGGCTCGGGCGAGGATGCGTACGGCGTGGGCGTGGTCGTGGCCTCGTGCCCTGGCGCGGTTGTAGTAGTCGGCGGCCCAGGGGTTGGCGTGTCTGCTGTCGGCGGCGAAGTCGACCACGGCGTCGCGGAGTTGTTTGTCGCAGGACCAGCGGAACCCGACGGCTCGGTGTTTGCCGGACTGGCGGGTCGAGGGTGCGGCGCCGGCCAGGCAGGTCAGCGATTCGGGGGTGGGGAATCTGGCTCGGCAGTCGCCGATCTCGGCCAGGAGGCGTGCGGCGCGGACGCGTCCGGCTTTGGGGAGGCTGGTGAAGATGTGCGCGTCGGTGTGTGCGTCGAGCTGCCGGTCGATCTGGGTCGAGAGGATCTTGATCTGCTCGACCAGAGTCAGCAGCAGCGTCACGTAGCTCGCGGTGATCGCAGCCTGGGTGGTGGCGTGGATGCCGGTGGCGCCCCTGGGCGCGTCCAGGAGCCGGGCGTGCAGCACGGCAGGGTCGGTGCGTCCGGAGTAGCCCTGTTTGGTCAGCCAGCCGCCGAGGCGTTGGGGGGTGAGCCAGTCGGCGCGGTCTTGGGTGTCGAACCGGGTCAGGAACGTCAAGGAGATCTCGGAGTCGATGTCGCGGAAGAGGCCGATGGCGCCTGGGAAGACGTTGCGCAGGTGGGCACGGAGCTGGTTGGCGACCGCGACGCGGTGTTTGACGAGGTCTTTGCGGGCACGGCAGGCGCGTCGCAGCGCGACCGTGTCGTCGCGGTCGGGGATCAGTGGGCGCAGTCGGGTCCGGTCGGTGCGCAGGGTGTCGGCCAGGACGTAGGCGTCGAAACGGTCGTCCTTGTTGCCGGCCGATCCGTAGCGGCCGCGCAGGTTCTTGACCTGGTTCGGGGAGATCACCACCACGCTCAGCCCGGCGGCCAGCAGTGTGTCGATGACGGGTCCGTCGGGTCGTTCGATCGCGACCTCGTCGACGCCGTGACGGCGCAGGAAGCCGACCAGTTCACGCAGGCCGCTTGCGGTGTGCTCGACCGTCGTGGTGGCGACCTTGCGGCCGCGTCCGTTGACGATGCAGGCGGCGTGGTCGTCACGGGCCCAGTCGATGCCCGCGGTCACGTCGTTGGGCGCGGTCTCGGGCAGGGTCACAGAACGTTGGCTACTCATGGATTCGGTCGGGGTTTTGCTGGCAGACTTCACGTCAGCCTCCTCGCTGCTCCAATCAGTGGGGAGGCACCCATTTCTTCGGGTGTCGCGATATCTCACGGTGCCGGGACGTGTCTGCCGGTTCGCTCACTGATCGGCGCTCGCGACCACGCTGATGCTCAGCAGCGGTCTTGGCGCACAGCCCTATCGACGGTCCACACGTCCCGGGCAACCACCAGATCCTGCAGATCTCATCGTGGACGTCCTTGGCGTCAAGCGAGCAGGGCAGTGACCTGGCGGCACCCGGGGTGCATCACCGCCTCATCTGGAAGCGATGACGTCAGGAAGGTAGTCCAGTGAGCCTCCCCGTCTGGCTGCGGCCGTGGTGGCCGCTGTTCAAGCGCCTGCACCTGCTGGTGACCCGGCTGCTCGGGCACCTGTTCCGCGCCGCGTCGCCGCTGCTCGGCCCGCGCGGCGTCCCCCGCCGGGCCACCGCCCACGCGACCGAGACCGCTGCCGAGCCCGGCGTCGTCCTCCATCCGGGCCGGCCCGAGGAGCCCTGGGTCCGGCCCGCGACCACCGGGGAGCCCGCCGGACACTGGGTCTTCACGGCGATCCACGAGGCCACCGAGCCGACCGCGAAGGTCCCGTGCACCACCATCCCGGCGACGTTCACGCTCGAGATCGCCGGCGGCCGGCTCACCGGCGACTACGCCGCGGCGACCACCCCGACCAAGGTGCTGGACCACGAGACCAGCACCTACTTCGGCGTCTTCGACTGGCGCGAGCACCCGATCTTCCTGCGACCCACGCTCGGCCCGACCGAGCACGTCGACGGCACCGTGCTCAGCCTGACCGCCCGCGGCACGTCCGAGAACTACTACCACTTCCTCTACGACGCCCTCGGCCGGCTGGCCGTGCTCGAGGAGACGATGGGGGAGCAGGCGCTGAAGGAGGCCGACGCGGTCGTCGTACCGCACCGGACGCGGTACCAGCGGCAGCTGCTCGAGCTGGCCGGCGTCACCACCCGGCTGATCCAGCCCGAGCGCGGGCGGACCGTCTCCGCCGACCGGCTGCTCGTGCCGAGCAACCCCAACTGGGCGCTGCAGGCTCCGCCGTCGACCGTCGCGTGGCTGCGCGACCGGCTGCCGCCCTCCGGCGCGACCGGCGCCCCGCGGCGGCTCTACGTCACCCGCGGCAGCACCCCCCGCACCCGCCGGTACGTCGAGGAGGCGGCCCTGTGGCCCGAGCTGGAGCGCCGCGGGTTCACCCGGATCGACCCTGGACAGCACAGCGTCCAGGAGCAGATCGACCTGTTCCACGGCGCGGAGGCCGTCGTCTCGCCGCACGGCGCCGCCCTGACCAATCTCACCTTCGCCCGGCCCGGCGTGCGGGTGCTGGAGCTGTTCGCGTCGACGTACGTGCACCTCGGGCTGTGGGCGATCTGCCAGGCCGTCGGCGCCGACTACCGCTACCTCGTCGCCGAGCCGGCGAGCGGGCCCGACGGCCCGAACCAGGGCGTCCTCGACGACGTCACCATCCCTCCCGCGCGGGTGCTGGCGTCCGTGGACGCCCTGCTCGCGGACCTCTAGAGATCTAAGGTGTGGCCGTGAACGACGCGAACGACGCAGATCCGACGTTCCGCCCGGGCGAGACCCTCTCCCGGCTCTACCCGGAGGTCCGCGCCGGGGGATACACCCGGCACGACGGGTTCATCGAGTTCTACACGCGGGTCAACGCGCTGCTCGACGCCGACAGCCGGGTCCTCGACTTCGGGGCCGGTCGCGGGCTGTGGGCGATCGAGCCGTTCCCCGAGCTGCACCGCCGGCTCCGCGGCTTCCACGAGCGGGTGGCCGAGGTGCACGGCGTCGACGTCGATCCGGTCGTCCTCGACAACCCGACCCTGAAGTCCGCGCAGGTGATCGAGCCCGGCGGCTCGCTGCCCTTCGAGGACGCCGGCTTCGACCTCGTGGTCGCCGACCACGTGCTCGAGCACATCGCCGAGGAGGACGCGGTCCGGGTCTCCGCCGAGCTGCTCCGTGTGCTCCGGCCCGGCGGCTGGCTGGCCGCCCGGACCCCCAACAAGTGGGGGATGATCGGCATCGGCGCGCGCGCCGTGCCCAACGACCTGCACACCCGGGTCCTCAAGCGGCTCCAGCCCGACCGCAAGGCCGAGGACGTCTTCCCGGTCCGCTACAGCATGAACACCCGCCGCGCCCTGTCCGCGCTCTTCCCGCCGCCGAACGAGCTCGTGGTCTACGGCCACGCCTCCGAGCCGACGTACTTCGGCTCCCACGCGCCCGCCTGGCGGGTCGCCCAGCTCGTCGACCGGCTCACCCCGCCGGCGCTGGCGCCGACGCTGATGGTGTTCGTGCGGAAGGGCTGAGCCCGGAACCTCAGGCCCGGCGCCGGCCGGACCCGGCCTTCGCCTTGTCCGAGCGACCAGCGGGGCTGGTCTCCTCGTAGTAATAGTAGTAATACGAGCCGATCGCGCGCTTGGCGACCATGTTGACCACGACGCCGTAGAGGCGGGCGCCGACCTGGTTGAGCCGGTTGATCGCCTCGTTGACCTGGTCCTTGGTGGTCTTGGCGTGCCGCACGACGATGATCACGCCGTCCGCGAGCTTGGCCAGCACCGACGCGTCGGCGACGGGGAGCAGCGGCGGGGCGTCGATGATCACCATGTCGTACGACGACCGCAGCCGCCGGATCAGGTCGTGGGTGATCTTCGACTGCAGGATCTCGGTCGGGTTCGGCGGCTTGGCGCCGCTGGCGAGGACGTGGAGGCCGCTGGCCTCGTGGACCTGGATCGCGTCGTGGATCTCGGTCTTGCCGACGAGCGCGGTCGTGAGGCCGATCGCGGGGTCGAGGCCGAGGGTGCTCGCGACGCGCGGCCGGCGGAGGTCGGCGTCGATGATCAGCGTGTTGCGGCCGGTCTGGGCGAGCGCGACGGCGAGGTTGGTCGAGGTCATCGTCTTGCCCTCGCCGGGCACGGCGCTGCTGATCACCAGGCAGCGCGGCTGGTGGTCCAGGTCGATGAACTGCAGGTTGGTGCGCAGCAGGCGGAACGCCTCGGTCCGGGCCGCGAAGCCGCCGAGGTCGGTGAGCAGCGGCGCGGCACGGATGTCGCCGTCGAAGCCGATGCTGGCCAGCACCGGCGACTCGGTGAGCTCGGCGACGTGGTCGGCGGTGCGGATCGTGCGGTCCAGGATCTCCCGGGCCACCGCCAGGCCGATGCCGAGCAGCACGCCGATCAGCCCGGCGACCACGAGGTTGAGCACGACGTCGGGGCTCACCTGGTTGGCGTTGTACGACGCCTTGTCGGTGATCTGCGCCCGGATCTGCGACTCGTCGGTGCTGCCCCCGGGCGTCTCCAGCCCGGCGACGTACGTCGTGAACTCCTCGGTCGTGACGTCGGCGATCGTCTGGGCGTCGCGCGGGTTCTCGTCCCTGACGGTGATCTGGATGAGCGAGGTGCTCTCCACGACCTTGGCGTCGATCCGCGACGCGAGGGCCTCGGGAGTCATGTCGAGGTCGAGCTGGTCGATGACCCGCTCGGCGAGCTCGGTGCTCTTCACGACCGTGGCGTAGGACGCCGCGCGGTTGGACGCGAACAGCAGGGCGGCGTACGCGTCGGTCGTGTCCCGGACGTCGACGGTCAGGAAGATCTGGGTCTTCGACTCGTACATCGGGGTGCGCGTGAACGTGATCGCGGCGCTGACGCCGAGCGCGAGCAGGATGATGGTCACGATGCTCATCCAACGGCGCCGCAGCACCGTCAGAAACTGCTTGAAGTCCAAGTCCCATCCCTTGCTCGTGACCTGCGTCCCGACCCGACCGACTGCCGATCCTAGGACACGCCCCTGTTCCCAACGCTCCGCACGGTCGTTGGTCACTGTGCCATGGGGCCCGATCGGCCGCTGCTAGTCTCGCGGGCATGTCGCCCGAGATCCGGCGTCGGCGCCGGTCTCGCGGCTTCCGGCGGCTGCTGCGGCAGGGACGCCGGTTCCGGCAGGACCACCCCCGCTGGACCGTCACGATCGGGGTCGGCGCGGTCGTGCTCGCGTGTCTCGGCTGGTCGCTGTGGGTCGTCCTCGGCGCGAGCCGGGACCTGAAGGAGGTCGACCGGCAGGCGCGGGTGATGCGGGCCGCGCTGATCCGCGGCGACGCGGCCGGTGCGCGGGCCGCGCTCGAGGCCTACCAGGAAGCCGCCGACCGGGCCGACGCCACGACCCACGGGGTCACCTGGTCGGTCTTCGGCGCGTTCCCGCTGCTCGGCGACGACGCCGACGGCGTGGCGACCGTCGCCGCCGTGCTGGCCGACCTGGGTCGCGAGGGCCTCACCCCCGTGGCGGACGCCGCGGACGAGGTGACGGCCGAGAGCTTCCAGCCGGTCGACCACACCTTCCCGCTGGAGAAGATCGCGGCGCTCGAGGAGCCGGCGGCCCGCAGCGAGCGGGCGTTCGACGCCGCCAGCGAGCGGCTCGCGAAGGTCGACTCGTCGGGCTTCGCCGGACCGATCGCCTCGGCCTTCGACAGCCTGGAGGAGCTGGTCGACGACGCCCGCAGCACCCTGCAGTCGACGTACCGCGCCGCACGGCTGATGCCGGTCGTGCTCGGCCAGGGGGAGCCCCGCAACTACCTGCTCGTGCTCCAGAACAACGCCGAGTCGCGCAGCAGCGGCGGCCTGCCGGGCTCCCTGTCGCTGATCCGGGCCCAGGGCGGCGAGGTGCGGATCACCGACCAGGTCGACATGGCCGAGTTGGGCGCGACGCCGGAGCCGGTGCTGCCGCTCACCGACGAGGAGGAGGCGCTGTTCGGGCGGATCCTCGGCACCGTCGGGGTCGACGCCACGCTGACGCCGGACTTCCCCCGCGCCGCCGACCTGATCCGCGCGCGCTGGCAGGAGGTGAGGGGGCAGCGGGTCGACGGCGTCCTGTTCGTCGACCCGGTCGTCGTGTCGTACCTCCTGCGCGCGATCGGGGAGGTGCCTGTCCCCGGGTACGCGCCGGTGACCGCGGCCAACGTGGTGGCCCGCGTGGAGAACGAGATCTACGCGCTGACGCCCGGCACCACGGAGCAGAGCGACTACCAGGAGGCGGTGGCGAAGGCGGTCTTCGACGTCTTCTCCGACGGGTACGGCAGCTCCGCCGAGGTCATCCGCGCGCTCGTCGCCGGCGTCCAGGAGGGGAGGGTGCGGATGCACTTCTTCTCCGACGACGCCCAGGGCGAGATCGCCGGCACCCGGATCGCGGGGGAGTTCGTCGACCGCACCAGCGGTCCGCCCGTGGTCGGGGTCTACGTCAACGACGCCGGCCCGACGAAGATGCAGTACTACCTGCGCCAGCGGGCCCAGCTCTACTCCCGCCGGTGCACCGACGGGCGCCAGGAGCTCGGCACGTCCATCACCTTCAGCAACGCCACCCCGCCACGCGCCGACACCCTGCCCGACACGATCACGGGCGAGTTCTACCCCGGCAACCGCACCGACCCCGGCCAGCAGCTCCTCGTCGTCTACGTCAGCGCCCCCGTCGGCGGCGAGGTGGTGTCGGTGTCCGTCGACGGGCAGGCGGCGGGCAGCCCGACGGTGACGACCTACGCCGGCCGCGAGGTCGCGACGATCGGCGTGCTGCTCGACCCCGGCCAGTCCCAGACCGTCGACGTCCTGCTCCGGTCGGGGAAGGGCCAGGAGGACGACCCCCACCTGGAGATGTCGCCCGGCGCGACGCCCGGCAGCTCCAACGCGACCGCCCGCTCGGCCTGCCGCGCGCGCTGACGCGGCGCCCCCTCCTCTTTACCTTTCTCTTTACCTTCGCGTCACCGGCGCGCCACGGATCAACGGCGTTGACGTCACCCGGGCCCAGGAGCATCGCTGCCCGTGCCCCTCACCCTCCCGGTGGCGCGACGGGAAGCCGCATGATCGCGGCGCACCCGTTCGGCGACCCGCAGACCGTCGAGGTCGCCGCCGATGCCGGCGACCCGGCCGTCGTCCACGTCACCTGGAAGGTCGGCGCCGCGGACGACCTCACCCTGCTGGGCATCCACCTCGGCGTGCTGCCGGCAGACCGGGTGATGCTCGACGGCGCCATCACCTACGACGACGGCGACGCCGCCCTCGTGCAGCAGGCCCCGCAGGTCGAGGCCTACCTCCTCGAGCACGTCGTGGTGAGCACCGCGGGCGAGCAGTGCCCCGGCGCGGTGGCCGCGACCGGCGACCTCATCGCCGCCGGCGCCGACCTCGTGTTCACCTGCCCCGAGCCGCCCGAGGTCGCGACGGTCGCGGTCAGCACGCTCACCGACCTGCACCCGGCGTACCGCACCCTCGCCACCGGGCCCGACGGCCAGCACCAGGTCTACGGGACCGACGCGCCCAGCCACGACTGGTCGCTCGACCTTCCCGGCGCCGCCGGCGGCACCGGCGCCGGCGGCGCCGGGACCAGTGCCGCCCTCCAGATCGGCGGCGTCCTCGGCGCCGCCCTGCTCGTCGCCGTCGCCGGGACCCTCGTGGCCCGGCGCCGCCGCCGGATTCCCGCCCACCCCACCCCCTAAGGAGACGTCGTGCCCGCACGACCGATGCGCAGGCTCCGGTTGCTGACCTCCGTGGTCGCCGTGACCGTCGCCGCGGGTGGCCTGCTGGCCACACCGAGCCAGGCTGCACCTCCCGCAGCCCCGACCCTGCTGCCGGACGCCCCGGCAGCCGCGGCCGCCGAACCGGCGCCGAACCCGGACATCCTCGACGTCAGCTTCCCGGACGGCGTGCCGACCGACGCCGCCCAGTCGCTCGCGCCGATCACCTACGGCACCCCGACCTTCGGCACCGACCCCACGCAGGGCCCGGTCATGACCGTGGACGGCGTCGACGACGCGGTCGGCTTCCCGTTCGAGGACGAGTGGCCCAAGCTCACCACCGGCGTCAGCGTCGAGTGCGTGTTCCGCGTCGACACCACGATGCCGGTGTCCAACGAGAAGGACCTGTGCTCCGACAAGGAGGCCGGCGGCATCTCGATGTACGTCACCGGCGGCAACCTCGGCTTCATGGCCTACGTCGGCGGCGCCTACCGCAGCGCTCTGACGCCCATCGACGGCAACCGCTGGTACCACGCCGTCGCGACCTGGGACGGCAGCCAGATCCGGCTCTACGTCAACGGCCAGCTCGCGCAGACCACGGCGGCCAGCGGCGCGCTCACCTTCCCGGTGGCGACCGCGCGGCGCTTCATCGTCGGTGCCGACGCCAGCCCCACCGGGATCGGCCAGCCGGCTCCGCCGAGCACCTTCGCGGCTTCGGGCGTCTTCTCGCGCGCGGTGTCGGCCGACGAGGTGCGGGCGCTGGCCGCGGAGTGGGACACCAGCGTCCCGGTCCCGCAGGCCGACGTGCTCGACGTCGACTTCGCCGACGGGACCCCCACCGAGCGGGTCCGCGGCCTCGAGGTGAGGACCTTCGGGAGCCCGACCATCGCCCACGACAGCGCCCTCGGCCGTGACGTCGTCACCTTCGACGGCGACGACGCCTACGGCTACGCCCTCACCCCGCACTGGGGCGAGATCAGCAGCGCGGTGAGCATCGAGTGCACCTTCCGCTACACCGGCGCGCTGCCGCCGTCCGCGGAGGTCGACCTGTGCTCCGGCAAGGAGGCCGGCGGCTACTCGATCTACATCAACGACGACAAGGTCGGCCTGATGGCGCACATCGGCGGTGGCTACAAGACCGCGCGCGCCACCATCGTGCCCAACCGCTGGTACCACGTCGTCGGCGTGTGGAACGGCACCGACATCAAGCTGTACGTCGACGGCGTGCTCGCCGCGACGACGGCCGCCACCGGAGCCCTCACGCTGCCGGCCGCCACCGCCCGCGCGTGGACGCTCGGCGCGGACTCCTCGCCCAACGCCGGCGCCCAGTTCTACGCCCCGGCCAAGCTGGCGAACGCGCGCATCTACGGCCGGGCGCTGACCGACACCGAGATCCGGGCGCTCGACATCGCCGCCTTCGGCGACCACCCGGACGCCGGGGTCGCGCTGAACGGCTCGGTGCCGGCCGCCGGCGACCACCTCTCCGCGCCGGTCGAGCTCGACCTCGACATCGCGAACGAGGACAACGCCACCGGCTGGACCCACCTGCTCGACGGCGACCCGATCGCCGAGGGCGACCTGGTCGGCCCCGGCCTGAAGGCCGGCCCGCACACGATCACCGTCACCGCGGTCGACGTGTTCGGCAAGGAGATCGCGCTCGAGATCCCGTTCACCTCCGACGCCATCCCCACCGGCGGCGGCACCGGCTCCGGCGAGGGCAAGGGCGTCGTCCAGCTCTCCGCCATCGCCACCAGCCCCGACGGCGGCGACGTCTCCACGACCTTCCGTGAGGCCACCGCCACGGTCGCCGACGGCGGCGTCCAGGGCGTGGTCAAGCAGGTGCCGGCCACCCTCGGGTTCGAGATCGAGGACGAGCAGCCCATCCCCGGCCGGCTGGTCCCCGACGACGACAACCTGGAGTCCAGCGCCACCAGCGGCGACCTCCCCGTCCAGCGGTTCGACGTCGAGGTCGGCGAGGCCGTCACCGGACAGCAGGTCGTCTGGAAGGGCGTCGTCGACCCCGAGCGGTCAGTCACGCTGCGGGCCTGGAACACCGAGACCTCCCGCTGGGTCGAGCTCGCCACCGCGCGCGGCGTACGCGACGGCGACACCGTCCTCAACGCCGTGCTGCGCCCGGCGATGGTCGACGACGGCACCGTGCACCTGCTGGTGCTGGGCACCGACCCGTTCGCCGACGACCTCGCGCCGCGCGACGAGCGGGCGGCCGAGAGCAAGGACAGCTTCGAGGACCCCGACGACTACGACTTCTCGCTCGCCCACTTCACCGACACCCAGTACCTCGCCGAGGGCGCCGCGGGCGGCACCTACGACGACTGGGACGGCGTGGTGGAGGACGCCGACCTGATGAAGGCCGAGGAGCAGGCGATCTGGGCCCGCGCGTACGAGGCGACCACCGAGTGGATCGCCGAGCAGGCCGGTCCCCGCAAGATCGCGTGGGCGGGCCACACCGGCGACGTGATCGAGAACGACTACTACGACCCGCTCTCCACCGACGGCTCCGGGAACCTGCTGTACCCCGGGCTCGACGAGCAGGTCACCCGGGAGTTCGAGTTCACCTCCGGTGCCCAGGCGACGCTCGACGCCTCGGGCATCCCCAACCAGGTGATCGCGGGCAACCACGACAACCAGCTCGGCAACGAGACCGGCCCGACCTCGCGGTTCAACCAGTACTACGGGCCGGACCGGTACTACAGCGCCTCCCAGTCGTGGCCGGCCGGTGCGTCGTACCACGCCTGGGACGAGACGACCGACACCGAGGGTGAGGTCAGCACCCCGGGCCGGGACAACCAGAACAACTACGTCCTGTTCTCCGCCGGCGGCCTCGACTTCGTCGCCGTCGGGCTGTCGTACGGCGTCACCCAGGCCGAGGCCGACTGGGCGAGCTCGGTGTTCGCCCGCTACCCCGACCGCAACGGGATCCTGCTGACGCATGCCTACATCGCGCCCTCGACCGCGCCGGACGGACGCGGCGCCAGCTTCTCCGGCGACGGCTCGAAGCTGTACGACGAGGTGGTCACCGCCAACCCGAACGTCTTCTTGATCCTGGCCGGCCACGAGCACGGCGTCGGGACCAACCTGAAGACCGGCATCGGGGCGACGGTGCAGCACAACGTCGTCGAGCTGCTCGCGGACTACCAGTTCTACAAGGTGTCCGCGGGCGAGCTGTGGCCCGACCTGGTCGACAGCGCCGGCAATATCGACCTCGACGGCGACGGCGCCACCGACCACAAGGCGAGCGACCTGCTCCAGTTCGGCGCCAGCTGGCTGCGGCTGCTGCAGTTCGACGTCGACCGGTCCGAGGTCAGCATCGACACCTACTCGCCGATGTTCGACGACTTCGGCGCCACCGAGTACGACGACCGCAACCGCTACAACGGCGCCGAGGACAACCTGGTGCTGCCGGTGGACCTGTCCAGCCGGAGCACGACGTTCTCGACCGACGGCCTGACCGTGGTCACGCCCACCGACACGGTGATCGGCACCCAGACCGCGAGGTCGGGCTGGCCGGCCACCGTGGAGTGGCGGGGCCTGGCCGAGGGCGAGGTGTACGCGTGGACGGCCGAGAGCCGGGTCGCGTCGTCGGGTGAGCAGATCGGCGCGATCCGCCAGTTCGGCACGGTGTTCCGGGCGAGTGCCGCCGGCACCGACGTGACCGCGCCGACCCTCGAGGTCCCGGACGGCACCACCGTCCGGGTCGGGGAGAGCTTCGACCCGCTCGCCGGGGTGAGCGCGACCGACGACACCGACGGCGACATCACCGACCGGGTCCAGGTCGTCGGGGAGGTGGACACCGGCACGGCGGGCAGCTACGCCCTCACCTACGTCGTGGCCGACGCCAACGGCAACCAGGTGGTCGCCCCCCGCGTCGTCCGCGTGGTCGAGGCGGTCGACGACCGCACGGTCACCACGGTGTCGGTGGGCAATGTGTCGGTGGCCTTCGGCCAGGAGCTCACGCTGACCGCGCAGGTCGGGCCGTCCGCGGCCACCGGCCTGGTCCGCTTCCTCAACGGCGAGGAGGTGCTCTGCGAGGCGAGCGCCGCGGGCGGCGTCGCGACCTGCACCGTGCGGACCCTCCCGCCGCCGGGCGACTACGTGATCGTGGCGTCCTACGCCGGCGACGAGGACCACCAGGAGTCGCAGCGCTCCTTCGTCCTCGCCGTCAAGGACGCGCCGGTCGCCGGCAAGGCCGACCCGCAGCTGCGGGCGAAGGCCAAGAAGGCCACGCTCGCCCGGGGCAAGGCGCCGGTGCTCAAGGCCAAGCTCGCTCCCGGGGCCACCGGGAGGGTCGTGTTCAAGAGCGGCGGTCGCACGCTGTGCGTCGCGAAGGTCCGTGACGGGGTCGCGAAGTGCAAGGCCCCGAAGAGCCTGCGACCGGGCATCTGGAAGGTCAAGGCGAAGTACGCCGGCGACGCGTCGTACACGGCGGACAAGGTGGTGTTCACCTTCCGCAGGCGCTGATCCGCCGTCCGACGACCGCCGCCCGGCGGGCCTCCTGAGAGGTCCCGCCGGGCAGCGGTCTCATTATTTGGATACGCGTCTCGCCATTCGGAACACCGAGTTCGTGGATCCCGGAAAGCCGCCTAGTCTCTTCCTCATGTCGACGACTCTGCTGCTGACCAAGCGGCGCGCGGTGGACAACTGCCGCGTCAGCTCGGCGCTGTGTCGACCCTGCTGACGGGTCTCTGAGTCCGGCCACTCGGCCCCCTCGCCCGTCGCCTTCCGTGGCGCTTCCGCGCCCAGGCGTCGTCCTGTGCGTGCGTTGCGCTGCCGCAACAGCAATGTCGTACCGCACCATCGCAACCACCACGAAGGAATCATCATGAGCCGCGAGAACTCGCTCGTCTCCGTCCAGTGGGTCGAGGACAACCTCGACAACGACAAGGTCGTCCTCATCGAGGTCGACGAGGACACCTCGGCCTACGACAAGGGCCACATCAGGGGCGCCATCAAGCTCGACTGGACCACCGACCTGCAGGACCAGGTCCGCCGCGACTTCGTCAACAAGGCCCAGTTCGAGGCGCTGCTGTCCGAGCGCGGTGTCGCAGGCGACGACACCGTCGTCCTCTACGGCGGCAACAACAACTGGTTCGCCGCCTACGCCTACTGGTACTTCAAGCTCTACGGCCACGCCGACGTCAAGCTCATGGACGGTGGACGCAAGAAGTGGGAGCTCGACAGCCGCGAGTTGACCGAAGAGGTCCCCACCCGCGCCGCGACGACCTACACCGCGCAGGAGCAGGACACCTCGATCCGCGCCTTCCGCGACGAGGTCGTGGCCGCGATCGGCACCCAGAACCTGGTCGACGTCCGCAGCCCCGACGAGTTCGCGGGCCGCCTGCTCGCCCCGGCCCACCTCCCGCAGGAGCAGGCCCAGCGTGCCGGCCACATCCCGACCTCGGTCAACGTCCCGTGGAGCAAGAACGCCAACGACGACGGCACCTTCAAGTCCGACGACGAGCTGAAGGCTCTCTACGACGAGGTCGGCTTCGATGAGACCAAGGACACCATCGCCCTGTGCCGGATCGGCGAGCGCTCCTCGCTGACCTGGTTCGTGCTGCAGGAGATCCTCGGCAAGAAGAACGTCAAGAACTACGACGGCTCGTGGACCGAGTACGGCTCCCTCGTCGGCGTTCCGGTCGTGCTCGGCGACGAGCCGGGGTCGCTCTGATGTGCGGCGCGAAGGTCGGCGGCCTGTCCCTGGACGGGGTCAACGTCGCCAAGGAGGCCGTCATCCAGGGCCAGGTCGTGCGCGGCGACGGTGACGACGCCGCCCCGGTGTCGAGCGCCTACGTCCGGCTGCTCGACAAGACCGGCGAGTTCACCGCGGAGGTCCCCACCTCCGCGACCGGCCACTTCCGGTTCTTCGCCGGCGACGGCCAGTGGACGCTGCGCACCCTGGCCCCCAAGGCCGACCCGGTCGACCGCGTCGTCCAGGCGCAGACCGGCTCGGTCGCCGAGGTCCTCATCTCCATCTGAGGTCTGTGATGTACGTCGACGGCGGCTCCCGGAATCCGGGGGCCGCCGTCCGCGTTGGAGGACCGTGATGAACCCCGGGATCGTGATCCTGCTGCTGGCCGTCGTCGTGGCGGTCGGCTTCGGGCTGTACCGGCGCCGGACCGACGGCGCGTTCGCATCGGCTCCGGCCGCTCCCTCGGCCTGGTCGAGCGTGGCCGCCGCCGTGCCCGACGTGGCGCTGGGGGAGCGAGCCACGCTGCTCCAGTTCTCCAGCGCCTTCTGCGCCCCCTGCCGCACCACCCGCGTCGTGCTCGCCGACGTGGCCGGCAGGGTCGACGGCGTCGCCCACGTCGAGATCGACGCCGAGCAGCACCTCGACCTCGTGCGCGCGCTCGACGTCCGTCGTACCCCCACCACGCTGGTCCTCGACCGCGACGGCCACGAGCTCACCCGCGCTGCCGGCGCCCCTCGCCGCGAGCAGGTGCTCGCCGCCCTCCCCACGCTCCAGGAGTCCTGATGACCAGCGCCGGCATCGATCCCCGCGGACCGCGCTTCACCGCCGCCGTCACTCTCGTCGTGTTCGCCGTCGCGCTGCTCCTCTCGGACGCCGCGCCCGGCGCCGCCGCCGTGATCACCGGCGTCCAGGCGGTCCTCTTCGCCGTCGGCGCCGGCCTCGGCGTCCAGAGGACGCCCACCGGTCTGCTCTTCCGCTCCCTGATCCGGCCCCGGCTGTCTCCTCCGGCCGAGCTCGAGGACCCCGCTCCGCCCCGCTTCGCCCAGGCCGTCGGCCTCGTCTTCGCCGTCGTCGCCACCCTGGGCTTCGCCACCGGCGCCGTCCTGCTCGGCCAGATCGCCGCCGCGTTCGCCTTCGTGGCGGCCTTCCTCAACGCCGTCTTCGCGTTCTGCCTGGGCTGCGAGATGTACCTGCTCGGGCTGCGGCTGACCCGGCGCTCGGCGGCCTGAGCGTCGTACCGGACAGAAATGTCGTGGATCAGGCGGTTTCACGACGGTCTTGTCCGGTACGACGGTGGCCGAGCCAGCGTTCGCGGTCGGCTGGACTGAGGGCGCGCCGCCGGGCCACCGTCGAGGTGTCGACCCACCATGGCGGTTGCTGGGTGGTCCACCGACGAATGCGGTCGGCCCCCGCGCGCTCGTACGCACCGTCGAGGCGGTGCCGGAACCGTCGCTCTTCGCCCCGCCCACCCATCATCGTGACGACCTCGATGCCGAGTCGCCGGGTGAGCTCCTCGCGGGTGAGATCGCGGCTGCGCCGCGGGCCGGTGTCGTGGACGCTGCCGTTGTACTCGCCCGCCACGCCGCCCGCGACGTCGATGAGGTCGGGGGTGAAGAGGTGGCTCCCGGTGAGGTCGAACACGGGCTGGTTGCACAGCAACGGCCGGTTGCGGTGTCGCTGCCAGAAGATGCGCATCGTCACCTCCATCGGCGACCAGGCATTCTCGTCAGCCAGGTCCGTGGCGCGCTCGAGCCGGCGCTTGCCCGGACGACTGATCAGCCGTGCCGTGTAGGCGCGGATCTCCGCGAGGCTGGCCAGGTCGTCGTACGCCGCCATGTCGATGACGCGCACGGTCGCGATCTCGTCGGTCGCCACGCGTGCCTCATAGGTGACCGAACGTGCTGGCGTCGTGATCGGCAGACCGTCGACCACGATGATGTCGTCGGCGAACAGCCAGTCCTCGGAGACGGTGACCCCGTCGCGCCGGCGGGCGGCATGACGGTCGCCGACGGCGATCGGGACTGGCAGCGGGGTGCCGTCAGGCCGGACTCCGTCGAACCAGCGAGCGCCGAGCCAGTGCAGCGCTGCCCACCCGGTTGCGGCACTTCCCGGCGGCATGCTGCCGACCGCCTCGACGATCCGCTGCATGACGGTGTCCGGGCAGTCACGCGGGACGTAGGAGTTGGGGCCGACCCGGCACCAGCGTGGTCCGCGCGCCTGTCCGGCCGTCGGCCCGGTTCGGCCAGTGGGGTCTATCGCCACCGGCGCAACGAGCCCGGGCCGGCTGATCTGCAGATCCATGGAGGAGAGGATGAGCCTATCTGCCGTGGGCCGCTCCGCTTATCCACAGTGCTTCGTCGTACCGGACAGAACTGTCGTAAATCCGGCCGATCTACGACAGTTCTGTCCGGTACGACGGATCAGTCAGCGGCTTCGAGCAGCCGCCAGCCGAGGCGCCGGGAGGCGGCCCGGTCGAAGGTGACGGTCTCGTTGATCCCGAAGAGCTCCATCGCGCCCTGGATCAGCCCGTCGGCGAAGTCGGCGCCCTCCTCGGCGAGGTGCAGCGCGCGGACCACGCCCTCGCCGTCGTCGAACTCGAGGGACTCGGTCCGTACCAGGCTGCTCACCACGGAGAGACAGCTCTCCCGGTCGAACCCGTAGCTGCGGGAGAGGACCCAATAGAGCTCGGCCATCGTGACCTGGGTGATGAAGCCCGGCTCCTCGGGTGTCAGATCCAGCAGAAGACGACGGGCCGCGTCGGCGCTGGCGGCGTCCTCCTGCTCGGCGAAGGCTCGCACCAGGACGTTGGTGTCGATGCCGATCACTGATCCGCGTCCTCGTCGTCATCCCGCATGCCTCGCATGCCACTGGCCGCGCCGCCCTCGGCGATGCCCTCGTTGATCTCCTCGATCGTCAGGGTCCGCTGCCCCGGCCGGTACAGGATCCCGAAGAGATCCTGGATCTTCCCGGTGCGGGGCACGACCCGGTAGTGCCCAGGCGCGATCTTGACGAACCACACCTTCGAGCCGGGGGTCAGCCGCATGTCGTCGCGGACGTCCTTGGGGATGGTGATCTGCCCCTTGCTGGTCATCGTTGCCACGCTCACCGCCTGCTCCTTACCTTCGGCAACACATCCTTACTTCAGTGTGCGCCGCAAGGAGAAGTGCGTCAAGGCGTTTCCAGCAGCACCGTGAACGGCCCGTCGTTGACCGACGAGACCTCCATGTGCGCGCCGAACACGCCGCGCTCCACGTGCGTGCCGGTGGCCTCGAGAGCGGCACAGACCGCCTCGTAGAGCGGCTCGCTGACCGGACCGGGCGCGGCGGAGACCCAGGTGGGACGGCGGCCCTTGCGCGCGTCGCCGTACAGGGTGAACTGCGAGACGACGAGGGCGCCCGCCCCTGTCTCGCCGACCGAGCGCTCGCCGTCCAGGATCCGCAGGTCGCGGATCTTGCGGGCCATCCAGGCGACCTCGGCGTCGCCGTCGGCGTGGGTGACGCCGAGGTAGACGAGCAGGCCGGGGGAGTCGAGGGCGCCGACGACCGTGCCGTCGACGACGACGGAGGCCGAGGTGACCCGCTGCAGGACCGCGCGCACCAGGGGCCTTCAGTCGAGCCCGGCGACCACGTCGGCGAGCAGGTCGGCCACCATCGCCTGCTCCTCGGCGTACGGGTGCCAGGCGAGGCCGCGCCGCCCCTGCGCGGGCGCGATCCCGGCGATCCACGGGTCGTCGGCGCAGATGTCGTGGCCGTGGCTCGGCGTCGCGGTGTCGAGGTACGTCGCCCCGCGCTGCTCCGCGACGGCGGCCGCCGTGGCGTTGATGCTCTCCACGACGTTGCGGACCAGCGGGATGTCGCCGGCGGCGATGCCGAGGTCGGCGCAGGTGCCCTCGTCGGGGAAGATCGTCGGGTAGCCGACCAGTACGACGTCCGCGTCGGGCGCCCGCTCGGCGACGGCGTCGACGACCCCGCCGAGGCGGTCGGGCATCTGGTCCAGCGCGGCCTGGATGCCGTTGGCCCCAGCGGCCTGGTCGGCCTCGGTGCACGGAGCCCCGCCGGGGTCGCTCGCCCCCAGCTGCACGCAGGTGATGAAGACCCGCACGGACAGGCCGAGGTCGTTGAGGCCCAGGCCGATCGTGACCAGGTCCGTCGTCTCGTCGACCGCCTCGATCTGGGGCCGGATCGAGCGCCCCCGGATCGTCTGCTCGCCCTCGACCGCGTCGGTGGGCGCGGCCGAGCAGCTCACGTCGGTGAGGTCGAGGTCCGCCTTCTTCGCGAGCAGGTGGGGGTAGTTGTTCTTCGAGCGCACGCAGCCGTCGCGCCCGTCGGCCCGCCCGATCAGCGGGCCGGCGGTGTAGGAGTCGCCGAGGGCGACGTACTCCCTCTTGCTGCTGGAGGTCTTGCAGGCGCTGAGCATGACCGCCAGCACGGCGGCCAGGAGCAGGGCGGTGGCGCGGCGCATGGGAGAACCCTCTCAGTACACGAGCGCCTGGACGCCCTCGCCCAGCGCCTCCTCGACGAACACCGGCGCCCCCGCGATCCGTACGCCGGCCAGCAGGTCGCCCTCCGTGAGCGAGCGCCGGGCGGCACACTGCGCGCACACCGTCACCGTGCCGCTGGCCAGGACCGTGTCGAGGAGGTCGGCGAGCGGCGTCGCGAGCGGCAGCTCGAGCTCGGCGGCCCGCCCGGGCACCGCCAGCCAGGCCGCCTCGCCGGTCAGCCACAGCGACACGGGCACGCCGGACACGGCGGCCGCCGCGGCGACCGTGAAGCCCTGGTTGCAGCGCTCCGGCTCGTCGGTTCCGCAGGTGACCTTCACGACGAGTGTGCGCGACATGACCCGCAGCCTACGATCCGCAGGATCTCCTCCCGCTTGCGCCACCGGTCCAGCTCGACCGCGCTCCTCCGCGTGAGCACGTGACCGGCCGCCCCCTTCGGGCCCCGCGGCCTAGAATGTCCGGTCGTGGCCTTCGAACTCCCCGACAACCTGCACCCCGACTGCGGGCCCATCGCCTGGATGCTCGGCACCTGGCGCGGCAACGGCCACGGCGACTACCCGACGATCGAGCCCTTCCAGTTCGGCCAGGAGCTGATCTTCACCCACGACGGCCGCCCGTTCTTCCACTACATGGCCCGCGCCTGGCTGATCGACGAGCAGGGCGAGAAGATCCGCGACGGCGCGATCGAGACCGGCTTCGTCCGCGGTGTCGGCGGTGGTCGGTTCGAGATCCTGCTGACCCACAATTTCGGCGTCGCCGAGATCTGGGAGGGCGAGGCCGACAACGGGAAGTTCGAGTGGACCACCGACGCCGTGGCGCGCACCGAGACCGCGAAGGAGTACGTCGCCGGGAAGCGCCTCTACGGCAATGTGGAGGGCGACCTCCTCTACGCCTTCGACATGGCGGCCATGGGCCAGCCGCTCCAGCCGCACCTGTGGGCGAGGCTCAAGCGTGCCTGACGACCACGACCACAGCCACGACCACGACTGGCGGGCCGCCCTCCGGGAGAAGGGCTACCGGCTGACGCCCCAGCGCGAGCTGATCCTCGGCGCCGTCGACGCCCTCGGCCACGCGACGCCCGACGAGGTGCTGGCCCACGTCCAGCAGACGGTGAGCACCATCAACGCCTCCACGGTCTACCGCACCCTCGAGGTGCTCGAGGAGCTGGGGCTGGTCCGCCATGCGCACCTCACCGACCGCGCCCCGACGTACCACTCGACCCGCGGGCACGAGCACTTCCACCTCGTCTGCCGCGGCTGCGGCGACGTGATCTCCGTCGACACCGAGGAGGCCGCGCCGTTCGTGGCGGTCCTCGCCGAGCGGGGCTTCGTCCCGGACCTCGGCCACCTCGCCGTCTTCGGGCGCTGCGCCCGGTGCCAGGAGGAGAGCTGATGACGACCGTCCTGACCTACGGCACCTTCGACCTGTTCCACATCGGGCACCTGCGGCTGATCGAGCGCCTGGCCGGGCTGGGCGACCGGCTCGTGGTGGGTGTCTCGACCGACGAGTTCAACGCCGGCAAGGGCAAGCGCTCCGTCGTGTCGTACGACGACCGCGCGGCCATCGTGGGCGCCATCAAGGGCGTCGACCTGGTCGTCCCCGAGGAGTCGTGGGAGCAGAAGCGCTCCGACATCGTGGAGCACGGCGTCGACCTCTTCGTGATGGGCGACGACTGGACCGGGAAGTTCGACGACCTCTCCGACGTTTGCGAGGTGAGGTACCTGCCGCGCACCTCCGGTGTGTCGAGCACCGAGATCAAGGAGATGCTCCGCACGCTCGACCCGGCGCACATCGAGGAGATGCAGGCAGCCCTCGGCACCCTCACCCGACTCCTCGAGCACTACCGGGACCTCACATGAGCACCTACGCTAGCCCCCTCCTCGACCTCCCCGGCGCCGTCGCCGGCGAGGGCATCGACGCCGGTGTCGCCGCCCACTACGGCAGCCTGTACGGCGAGCAGCGGGCCCTCGCGGCCGGCGAGGGCTTCGTCGACCTCTCCCACCGCGACGTGCTGCGCGTCGCCGGACCGGACCGCCTCACCTGGCTGCACTCCTTGACCACCCAGTACTTCGAGGGCATGCCCGCCGGGCAGTGGGTCTCCGCACTCGTGCTCTCCCCGCAGGGGCACGTCGAGCACGCGTTCACCGGCGTCGACGACGGCGAGGCGTTCACCGCCCACACCGAGCCGGGTCGCGCGGCTGCGCTGATCGACTTCCTGGAGCGGATGAGGTTCATGATGCGCGTCGAGATCGCCGACGTGACCGCGGACCTGGCCGTGGCGTGGCGGCCCGGCAAGTACGACCTGGTCCCGCGCGACCAGCTGGCGTCGTACGCCGAGGCGGCGGGTCCGGCCGCGGGCCTGTGGGCCTTCGAGGCGCTGCGGATCGAGCGCGGCGAGCCCCGCTTCGGCCTCGACACCGACGAGCGGACCATCCCCAACGAGGTCGGCTGGCTCGCCGGGGACCAGCCGGGCGGGCAGCCGTGGGCCGCGGTCCACATGGACAAGGGCTGCTACCGCGGCCAGGAGACCGTCGCCCGGGTCCACAACCTCGGCAAGCCGCCGCGCCGGCTGACCCTGCTCCACCTCGACGGCTCCGAGAACCGGCTCCCCGCGCCCGGCACCGAGGTGCTGCCCGAGGGCGGCGGTCGCGCCGCCGGCTTCGTCGGCTCCTCCGCCCGCCACCACGAGCTCGGCCCGATCGCCCTCGCGCTGCTCAAGCGCAACACCGACGTCTCCGCCCCCTCGTGGTCGACGGGCTCCCGGCCTCCCAGGAGGTCGTCGTCGACCCCGAGGTCGGGCTGCATTTCCGGCCACAGCGTTGAGAAGGTCGCCAGACGAGTATGGTGCGGGACGAAGGTCCCGCCTCCGCCGGCCGGTGTGATCGGCTCTCACGGTTAAATGTAATCGGATTTGTTGTGAACCCTGGGTAGACCGGTGCTGCTCGTGGCATGGTGGTAGACAACTGCTCTCGGGCGATGTGGCCTGGGGCGGGGTACCCGATATGTCTGAGGGGGCATACACCCATGAAGAAGCTCATTCTCGGTCTGCTTGCTGCTGCGCTGGTGACCCTCGGTCTGGTGGGGACGACGTCCCTGGCGCACGCCGACCCGTACACGGGCACGGTGCCGGTGACCCCGGCGGTCGCGAAGAGCAAGGTCAAGCCCAACAAGAAGGCCAAGATCCCGCTCGCCACGGCGGGCAACGTGGTGCCGACCGGCACGGCCAAGGTGGTCTGCAAGAACGGCAAGACCAAGGTCAAGGCCAACAAGCCGCTCAACGCCAAGGGTCTCGCCAAGACCGGCAAGCTGAAGAAGAAGGGCAAGTGGACGTGCACGGTCACGTACACCGCCACGCCCAACAGCGTCTTCCAGAGCGGCAAGTTCAAGGTCAAGGTCAAGGTCAAGTGATCCGGGGGCGCTGACCCCACCGTCGTCACGTCGACCCGTTCAACGGCGAAGAGGGTCCCGTGGGCATGCCCCGGGACCTTCTTCCATGCGCCGCGCAAGGAGGCACACGTCGGTGCTGACGTCCAGGAGGCTGTGGATCTGCATCGGCGGCGCGGTCGTCGGCGTTCTCGTCCTGTGGGCCGGATGGACCGCTTGGCAGGTCAGCCGCGACCTGAATGACGCGGTGGATCGCGCGCAGCGCATCCAGGACGCGGTCGAGGTGCGAGACACGGCTGCTGTGGAGCGTGAGCTCGCGGCGCTGCGTGCGGCCAGTGCGTCGGCGGCGGACCGTACGGCGGGCCCGACCTGGTCGGTGCTGAGCCGGGTGCCGTTCCTGGGCGACGACGCGGCGGGTGTCCGGACGACCAGCCGGGTTCTCGACGACCTGGCTCGCGACGGGGTGCAGCCGCTGGTCGTCGCCTCGGACCGCTTCGAGGAGCTGCTGCCCAGGGACGGTGCGCTCGACATCGGCGTCGCCGAGGACCTTGCCGCACCGGTGGCCCAGGCGCGGCGGGCCTTCGCCGCCGCCGAGGAAGAGCTGGCCGAGGTCGACACCTCGGGATTCGTCGGGCGTCTGGACCGGCAGTTCACCGACTTCCGCGATCAGGTGAGCCGGGCGGCGGACGCGTTGGCCTCGGCGGAGGTCGCGACCAGGATCCTGCCGACGATGCTCGGCGCCGATGGCCCTCGCGACTACCTGCTGGTCTTCCAGAACAACGCCGAGATCCGGGGGACCGGAGGCCTGGCGGGCGCGGTGTCGTACGTCGATGTCGAGGACGGCCGGCTCGAGCTGCGGGGTCATGTCGCCGCAGCCACCCTCGGTGAGGCGGCCCAGCCCGTGCTGTCGTTGAGCGCGGCGGAGCAGGAGCTGTACGGCAATGTGCTGGGGACCTACGCGGTCAACGCGACGATGACCCCCGACGTCCCCCGCGCCGCCGACCTCCTCCGGGCCCGGTGGGAGCAGGAGTTCCCCACCCAGCGGGTCGACGGCGTGCTGTTCCTGGACGCCGTGGCGATCGGCTATCTGCTCGACGCGACCGGGCCGGTGACGGTCGACGGGGTGGAGATCACCGGCGACGACGCGGTCGACGAGCTGCTGCACAACACCTACCTGCGGCTGCCGGACCCGGCACGGCAGGACGCCTTCTTCGCCGACGTCGCCGCGGCCACCTTCGACCGGTTCACCTCAGGGCTGGGCAACCCGACCGGCGTGCTGAAGGCGTTGGCTCGGGCCACGGACGAGCGCCGCGTGCTGGTGCACGCGTTCGACGACGCGGTGCGGGAGGAGCTGGCGGGCACGCCGATCGCCGGCGAGTTCGTCACGGACCCGACGGTGAGCGAGCCGCAGGTCGGGGTGACCCTCAACGACATGACCGGCGCGAAGATGTCCTACTACCTGCGCTACGACGTCGACGTGAACGCCACCTCGTGCCGGGGTACGGTCCAGACCTACAGCGCGAAGGCGCGGATCGCCTCGGTCGCGCCACCCGAGGCCGCGGCGCTGCCGGAGTACATCACCGGCGGCGGCAAGTACGGATCGGCGCCGGGCACCCAGTTGATGGCGGTGCGGATCTTCGCCCCGGCCGGCGGCGAGATCAGCGACGTCGAGTTCAACGGCGTGCCGTCGCAGGTGATCGAGGTCGACCTGGAGGGCCGCCCGGTCGCGATGACCTTCGTCCAGCTGATTCCGGGACAGAAGGTCGATCTGGCATGGAAGATGAAGAGCGGCGACGGCCAGACCGGTGACACCGACGTCACGGTCACGCCGACGATCGAGGCCAAGGCCAGCACACGCACGCTCGCGAGCGCGTGTGCGAGGGGATGATTGCGATGACTCGGGGAATGAGAGCCGACCGTGGAACTGCGTGACTATCTGCGCGTCCTGAGGCGGCGCTGGCTGTCGATCCTCGTGATCGCCGTCGCGGTGACGGCGGCAGCGGGTGTTTTCACGGCGGTTCAGACGCCGCAGTACGCCTCGACGGCTCGCCTGTTCGTCACGACCTCGCAGACCAATGACGCCCAACTGCTCCAGGGCGGCCAGTTCTCGGCGCAACGGGTGAAGTCGTACGCCGACTTGATCACGAGCCGCGAGCTCGCGCAACGGGTCATCGACGACACCGGCCTGAAGACGACGCCGGCTGATCTCGCCGACCAGGTCGAGGCGCAGGCGGTCCTCGACACCGTCAACCTGGACGTCACGGTCACCGACCCCGATGCCCAGCAGGCGCAGGTGATCGCCCAGTCCTACGCGGAGCAGCTCACCGACCTGGTCCGCGAGCTGGAGACGCCCGCCGGCCAGGCCGACGCCCCGATCAAGGCGACGATCGTCGACGCCGCGTCGTACTCCGACAACCCGGTCTCGCCCCAGCCCCAGCGCAACCTTGCCCTCGGCGTGGTCGTCGGTCTCATGCTCGGCTTCGGCCTCGCCGTTCTGCGCGAAGTACTGGACACCCGGGTGAAGTCGCTCGACGACGTGGCCGAGATCACCGACGCGCCGACCTTGGGCACGATCGCGTACGACGCCGCCGCGACAAAGACGCCGCTGCTGACTCAGATCCCGCCGCACGCACCGCGAGCTGAGTCGTTCCGGGTGCTGCGCACGAACCTCCAGTTCGTCGACGTCGACAGCGAGCAGAAGGTCTTCGTCGTCACCTCCGCAGTCCCCGGCGAAGGCAAGACGTCGACGGCGGTCAACCTCGCGATCAGCCTCGCCCAGGGCGGCGCCCGCACCCTCCTCGTCGAGGGCGACCTTCGCCGGCCCATGGCCGCCAAGCGGCTCGGCATGGACGAGGCCGTCGGCCTCACCAACGTCCTCGTCGGCAAGGTCAAGGCACCGGACGTGTTCCAGATCCACAACGACTCCCGCCTGTCGGTCGTGGCGTCCGGGCCGATCCCGCCCAATCCGGCGGAGCTGATCCAGTCGCACGCGATGGAGGACTTCCTCGCCTACGTGCGGGAGGAGTACGACGTGGTGATCGTCGACGCCCCGCCGCTGCTCCCGGTCACCGATGCTGCGCTGCTGGCCGCGAAGTCTGACGGCGCGCTCGTCGTACTGAGTCACGGCAAGGTGACCAAGGAGCAGGTGCGCCACTCCATTGAGCGCCTGGGTCAGGTTGACGCTCACTTCGCGGGCCTTGTGCTCAACAAGGTGCCTGCCAAGGGCAAATCCTACGGCTACGGATATGGGTACGGCTACGCGCCTGGCGATCAGGCCAAGGCCATTCACCTGCCGGGCGGCGTGCATGACTGAAGACCAAGGAGAAATCGTCGAGACGGATGTACTCGGACGGTCTCGGGCCACGCTTGTAACGGTTACGCACAACAGCGCGGAGGTGCTTGAGCGACACTGGGCAAGATTCGACCCTGCTTGGGCGGACTGGCTCGTGATTGACAACGCCTCGCAAGACGCGTCGCGTGATATAGCGATGCGCCTCGGGGCTACGGTCCTCGCTCGGCCGGATAACCGTGGGTTCTCAGATGCAAATAACGTCGCACGAACTCTCGATACCGGACCGGTTCTCATTTTCTGCAATCCCGACTTGGAAGTCACCCCGGATGGGATTGCCAGGTTGACTGAATTGGCCATGGCGAATCGAGCGCTGATCGCTCCTCAGTTGGTCAACCACGACGGGAGCCTTCAGGAGAACGGTCGTGGCGCGCCTTATCCGCATCGGAAGTTGCGCCACATGCTGGGACGCGAATCCGCGCCGAATCTATATTCGCGGACAGCGACAGGTCGCGAACTCACACGAGTTGTCTGGGCGATGGGTGCGGCGCTCGCGGTGCGACGCGACGTCATGGATGACTTGGGCTGGTGGGACGACGGATATTTCGTCTACTACGAGGACCACGACCTCGGGATCCGTGCTCTCCAGCAGGGCGTTCCTACCTATGTCGATGGCGCGACCCGGTGGATTCATGGGTGGGCGCGAGAAACAAGGAATGGTCGCAGTCGCAGCGCTTGGAAGTTCGAGTTCTTCTCGGGCATTCGGTTCTATTCGCGACACCCTTATTGTCTGATGCCGATCTTCAAGAAGGGGAGACAGCTCCGAGCTGTCGATCGCGAATGAGCCAACGTGACGTCCTGGCAGCGTCCGGAAAGAGCGCGAGCGAGGATGCGGGCAGGACGAGCCCGCTGATGAGCGTCGCCGCGGGCGTAGCCTTGTTTGGCCTGGCTATCAATGCGGTCCTCATCCAAACAGTGATGACTGACCCAGACTCGTCGATCAAACAGGTTGTACGGACGGCCGTCGTCCTCCTCGCGATCTTCGCCCTCTTTGTAGGCAGGACGTGGGTCCCCGCGTGGATCGTAATCCTTGCGGTGTGGTCAACCTCGCTGATGCTGCTTAGGGGCAACATCGACCAACTCAGCGTCGTATTTGTTCTGCTGTTGACGCCAGTGCTCTGGTCTCTGCCGGAACGCAAGGCGACGAAACTTGCGTGGCTCGCGTCGCTCGTGTCGCTCGGCTTGGTGCTAGCCTTGCTGCTGGCGGGAGTTACGCACGACTCCGTGCTCGAATTCCGAGGGCGCCACACTTTCGGAACGCAAGGAGTGCCTTTCTTCTTCAACTTGGTTTATGGCGCTGCGTCGTTGGTTGTGCTGTACGCCTTCAAATATAGACTCAGAACCCGGTTCCTCACCCTCGCCCTAATCCTCGCCATTGCCCACTGGTTTTTTACGCAAACTGATGCCCGTGGCGGCTACCTTTCCTTTCTCATTTTCCTGGCGCTCATACCCCTGGTGCGATTGTTTGCCAAATCACTTGCATTTCGGACAGTCGCATCGCTCTCGCCGGTGCTCTTTACTGCTTTCGCATTCGTGATTGCTAGCTGGTCCGACGATCAACGGCTCAATGAGATCCTCTCCTTCCGCCCCTTCTTGCTGCATGAATTCCTCATGAACATTGGAATATCAGATATACTGCTGAGCAGGTCGGTAAAACAGATCCAAGAAACGGTGGCGATCGTCCGGACTGTTGACAACTCCTATCTCCATTTGATCGTGGGATGTGGAATTGTAATAGCTGCGGTCTATTTCGTTGCCTTCTATCGAGCGATCCGGTCGATGTTCGCTGCGAATCGATTCGTAGATATCTCTTTTCTTCTTGCGACCTCGATATATTTCAACTCCGAGAGCATTCTTCTCCGAATCGAAAATGTCTTTGTCATTTACGCCTGGTACATCGTGTTGCTTTATTCTTCGCCGAAGCAACTTGCGTCGATCGTTCAAGACCCTCGCGATGCTCCAGGCGGCGTGAAGTTAGATCCGCGATGAAATTGCGGTCAGGGCGGGTTCGAGGACAGGCAACATTGGGAGTAGCGGATCAGGCCGTTTCGAGTCTCATAAGTCTTGTTTCGGTGGTGACGGCCGCCCGTTTCCTTGACGCCAGCGAGTTTGGTGTCTTCGCGGTGGTAAGTCTGGCCATATCACTGCTGATTGGCGGCGCTCAAGCACTGCTGGGCCAAGAGCTGGTCTTGGTACGGGGTGATTCTGATGTCTTGGCCAGGCGCGGCAGGGAAGCCCTGTCTGTAGCACTCTCCTTCGGTGCTCTCGCTGCGGTAGTCGTCCTGGCCGCATCGCCTTGGGTAGGCAGAGTCGCACTGCCGCTTGCTTTGGCATCGGCCAGCGTTCCGCTCCTATTCGTACAAGAGACTGCCCGCTCGGTCGCTGCCGTGCGTGGCCAGGCGGGCGCCGCCCTCGCTCTCGACCTCACGTGGATGTTGGCCATGGTCGGCCTGCTGGCGGTCGTTCTGGGGCCGTTGGATTGGCGCTCGGCGGAGGCTTTGATCGTCGGGTGGTGCGGAGCGGGGGCGCTCGCGGGTCTCGTCGCTTGGCTGGCGCTCGGCGGCGGATTGCCGAGACCGACGCTGCCTCAGCGCTATCGGGCGCGCAACTACCTCGGATTCAGGTTCTTGCTTGAGTTTGCCGCCCTACGGGCCTCCAGCCAACTGCTGGTGATACTTCTGGGAGCAATGGCTAGCGTTGATCAGACTGGTGCGTACCGGCTGGCGATCACGGTCTTTGGCCCCCTCACCGTTGTCATCTTGGCGAGCTTCACGTTCGGCGCACCCATACTGCGCGGTGCTTCCAGTCGCCAGCGGTCTGGTGTGCTCTGCCTTGGTGCGTTTGGGATGAGTGCTGTTACGGCGATGCTCTTGGCCCTGCTCCTCACGGTTCCTACGTCCTTCGCGGTCTCGCTCCTTGGAGCGTCGTGGTCCGGGGTCGGGAGTTTCTGCCGCCCGTCGCCGCCCAGACAGCCGCCACGGCGGTCTCGACGATGGCGTTTCTTGGTCTTCGGATGACCCGGCCGAGGTCGACTCTGAGGTTGCGCGTCGTGCCCGCAGCGCTGATGCCGGTCGCGTTCTTTGTCGGCTTCTGGCTGGGGGCGCTGTCGGGGCGGCATGGGGAATCGCTGCGACGGCAGTCGTCCAAGCGACCACTGCATCGCTGGTGCTTGCACTGCACGAGTACAAGGCGCAGACCGCTGACCTCCTCCCCTCGGACGTTCAGTGATAGGAAACTCATCGGTGCTTGCGATAGCTCCGTGGTCGGAAGGAAGGGCATCTCATGATGAACGAACGACCGGATGGCGCGCCGATTACCGCGGCGTTCTATCTCCCTCAGTTCCACCGCATTGCGGAGAACGACGAGTGGTGGGGCGACGGATTCACTGAGTGGACAAACGTTCGTCGGGCTGTCCCACTGTACGAAGGTCACCACCATCCCGTCGTGCCAGAAGGACCCTATGGCTACTACGACCTGACCCAGCCGGGTGTCTACGAATGGCAGACGGACCTAGCGAGTCGATATGACGTCGACGCCTTCATCTTTTATCACTACTGGTTTGACGGACACCGTCTGCTCGAGAAGCCCTTGGACTCGGTTCTCGCGGGCAACAACCCGTTTCCGTTCGCGATCTGCTGGGCCAACGAGAACTGGACCAGACGGTGGGACGGGAAGGAGCACGAGGTTCTGATGGGTCAGTCCTATGGCCCTGATGTCGCCGCCGCCGTCTTTGAGTCTTTCCTACCGTACATGCGAGACCCTCGTTATCTCCGCTTGGACGGCAAAGCCGTGGTTTTCGTGCATCGGGCCGATCACCTGCCGTCGGCCGCAGAGTACGCACGGACATGGCGCGTGCTTGCTCGGGCCCGCGGAGTCGGCGAGTTGTGGCTGGTCGCATCAGAGACGTCCCACGGACTCGTGCCGGAGGTCCTCGGTTTCGACGCGATAGGCGAGTTTCCTCCAGTAGGTGACAGCCTCTTGTCGACATCCGCGCGTCGCCTTCCGAAGTCCATCGTTCCTGGATTCAAGGGGCGCCTAAACGACTATGGTGCGCTGGCAGCCCACTATCTGGGCCGACAGCAGCCGAGGTTCCGGCGCCACCCTGCTGTCGTCCCGAGGTGGGACAACACGGCTCGCCGTGGTGTGCAGTCGACGTCTTTTGCTGGAAGCACGCCCGATGGCTACGCGACCTGGCTGAGCGCGGCTCGCCAGCGAGAGCTCAGGAGCGGAAGCGCGGCGGGCATGGTACTCATCAATGCATGGAATGAGTGGGCCGAGGGCGCCTATCTTGAGCCGGACGCTCATTACGGCTACGCCTACCTCGAAGCGACTCGATGGAACTACGAGGTCAGAGATAGGAACGCGCTTGACGGGAGCGTTTTATTTGACGGGTCTCGCAATATCGCGGGTTCTGCGAAGGCGGCTGCCGCGAGCGGGGTCAGGCTCGCGAAGGTTGCCCGGTCCCGGACCCGCGGAAGCGCGAGCCGTTGAGCGTAGGTCCCCGGGGTGGGATACTCCCTGACCGACGACCTCAAGTCCGGTCGTTCAAGCGCTGGCTGTCGCGAATTCTGCTGCCCTATGTACTGTGGGTGCTGCGTTGGATGGTTCCGAGGCGACGGGTGATTGTGATCCACGGATATCCCGCAACGGAGGCTAACGCAGTAGAGATGGCACGTGCGCTGGCTCACCGATACACCGGTCGGATCGTCTGGCTCGATGGACCCGAAAGAGCCTATCTCAGTGCTATAGATATCCCAGTTGAGAGGATAGAGGTCGTCGGCCGGAACACGATCCGCGGAATCTTGTCGTACGTGGTCGCAGAGGTTACCTTCTTTACTCACGGTCTGTACGGCACGCCACCCGCCGTGGGGCGCAAGCCGACGGTCAATTTATGGCACGGTGAAGCGATTAAGAACTTCGACCCGCTACTTCCTGACCGTCACGCACGCGGGCGCCCCTACGACTATCACGTAGGCGCTACTCGACTCCTTGGACAACGATCGGTTCAGGTGGCCGGAACGCCACCGCCTCAGTTGCTGCTGACTGGATATCCGCGGATCGCCGCCCTCCGGCGTGACTGTACGGACGGCCAACTCGAAGCATTGGGCATCGATGTGTCTCGGCCTTTCGTCATCTGGATGCCAACTTTTCGACAGACGAAATCTGTGAGTTCGTCGCCTGGGTTCCAGGACACGCTGAACCCGTCCGTGGATCTGGAACTTGCCAGGCTGTTCTCGAACTGGGTGAGCCTGCTCGTAGGTTCGGGAATCCAAGTGGTCGTCAAACCTCATCCCCTCGACAGCAGCGCGCGTGACGCGCAGGGGGCTGTCCTACTTGACGACCACCTTCTCACGGCGGCGGGCGTACAACTGTATTCGGTGCTCGGTCGTGCCGACGGCCTGATTACCGACTTCTCTAGCGTCGCGACCGACTTCCTTCACCTTGACCGACCCGTGGCCTACTTCTTCCCCGATCTGGAGAGCTACCTTGGAGGTCGTGGCGTGTATCCCCACGACGCCTTAGAGCACCTTGCCGGCCCCCAGTTGCATGATGAGCCGTCGGTCAGGGCGTTCATCGACGATGTCTTGTCCGCTGGGGAGGCGTCACGTGAGAAACGTGCGGCAGCTCGTGATTGGTTCGGGCTAGTCTCGGCCGAAAGCAGCGCAGAGCGGCTCCTGGATGAGTTGGATGCTCGGATCCCAAGTCTGCGAACATTGGTCAGTCGGCGAGACCCCCAAGCTCCCGCCGGGCTAGAAGGCCCGACGTGACTAGACCGATGATTCAGGGCAGAGATCGATCGGTGAACTGGCCACCCTGCTCGCTCGCGGGGCCGCCTCTGGGCGACCGGCGGGCCGCGACGGTACTAAGCGTGTCGGGCGGACAACCCGATGTTCGTGGTCTTCGTCCGCGGCGGTGGGCGTGCTGCTAGTGTCGCCAGCCGTGACTCGTGCGCCAGTGGACAATGCCGTGCCGTTTGACTCTCGTGCGAAAGCCCTTGTCCGTAAGGCGGTTGTCGGCTTCGGCAGGCGGGTCGGCATGAGGGTCGAGAATCTCGAAGACGACGCCCAGTGGGTGCCCCGGGACCCGTCCGTCTTCACAACCGATCTGCAACGCAAGATTGTTTCCACCCCAGGGATGATTTCGCTGCGTAGAGCGATGTACCTCTACATGCTGACCTACGGCCAAGGCATCGAGGGTGACGTCGTTGAGCTCGGGTCCTGGCAGGGCCGCTCAACTATCGCTTTCGCCCAGGCTTGTGAAGATGCCGACAACGGAGTCGTACACGCAGTCGATTGGTTCGAGGGCAATCCTGGCTTTGAGGGCAACTATGGGCTCGACAAGGCCGGGGCAAAGGGGTTGGAGCAGGGGTTCCGCGAGAACATCGACAAGGCGGGCCTGGAGCATCGGGTGGTGTTGCACGCAAAGGGAACGGATGAGGCCGCGCCGGAGATCGCGGCCCAGGTAGAGAGACTGCGTTTGATGTACATCGACGCGGACCACACCTATGAAGCGGTCTCTCGTGAGTTGGCGCAGTACGCGGACATGGTTGTGCCTGGCGGGCTGATCTCCTTCGATGATTATGGGCCAATGTTCGGTGGAGTGGTCGAGGCGATCCACGAGCACTTGGCGGCGCATCCGAATCGGTACGCTAAGCCGGTTCAGGACCGCAACTTCCTGATGGTTCGGCGCCGAAACTAGACGCGGTCACGCCTCGATCGCTACTGCGTTGAATGCAACTACGTGGTCGCAGATTCGCAACACACACATCTCGCGGAGAACGCAGCAGCGCCTGCCCGTAAGCGGGCGCTGCTGCGCGTGGTATATACGTCAGCCGTTGATCATGCCCGCGCCGACGGTCACGCCGGTGGCCTCGTCGATGAGGATGAACGAGCCGGTGGTGCGGTTCTTGGAGTACGGGTCGCACAGCAGCGGCACCGTGGTGCGCAGCGTGACGCGGCCGATCTCGTTGACGCCGAGCTCGTTGGTGGCCTGGTCGCGGTGCAGGGTGTTGACGTCGAGGCGGTACTGGATGTCCTTGACCAGCGCGCGGCCGGTGCGGGTGGTGTGCTTGATCGCGAGCTTCTGCCGGGGCTGGAGCGGCTTGGTGGTCATCCAGCAGATCATCGCGTCGATGTCCTGGCTGGGCGAGGGGGCGTTCTTGACCCGGGCGATCATGTCGCCGCGCGAGACGTCGACGTCGTCCTCGAGGTGGATCGTCACGCTCATCGGCGGGAAGGCCTCGGGGATCTCGGTGTCGAAGTGGTCGATCTTGGCGATCTTCGACGTCATGCCGGAGGGGAGTACGACGACCTCGTCGCCCGGCTTGAGGACGCCGCCGGCGATCTGGCCGGCGTACCCGCGGTAGTCGTGGAACTCGTCCGACTTCGGCCGGATGACGTACTGGACGGGGAACCGGGCGTCGATGAGGTCCCGGTCGGAGGCGACGTGGACGTGCTCGAGGTGGTGCATGAGCGTGGGACCGGAGTACCACGCCATGTTCTCGGAGCGGGTCACGACGTTGTCGCCCTGGAGCGCCGAGATCGGGATGACCTCGAGGTCGGGGACGTTCAGCTTGGTCGCGAACTGCGTGAACTCGGCGTAGATCTTCTCGTAGACGACCTCGTCGTAGTCGACGAGGTCCATCTTGTTCACGGCCAGCACGAGGTGCGGGACACGGAGCAGGGAGAGGATCACCGCGTGCCGGCGGGACTGCTCGGTGAGGCCCTGGCGGGCGTCGACGAGCACCAGGCCGAGGTCGGCGGTGGAGGCGCCGGTGACCATGTTCCGGGTGTACTGCACGTGCCCGGGGGTGTCGGCGATGATGAACTTGCGGTTGGGCGTCGCGAAGTAGCGGTAGGCCACGTCGATGGTGATGCCCTGCTCGCGCTCGGAGCGCAGGCCGTCGGTCAGCAGCGCGAGGTCGGTGTAGTCGTACCCCTTCGCCTCGCTGGTGGCCTCGACCGCCTCGAGCTGGTCCTCGAAGATCGACTTCGAGTCGAGCAGCAGGCGGCCGATGAGGGTGGACTTGCCGTCGTCGACCGAGCCGGCCGTGGCGAAGCGGAGAAGGTCCATGCCATATCCCGTGTTGGTGCCGGCCATCAGAAGTAGCCCTCCTTCTTGCGGTCCTCCATGGCAGCCTCGGAGAACCGGTCGTCACCGCGGGTCGCGCCGCGCTCGGTGACCCGGGCGACCGCGACCTCCTCGATGATCTCGGGGATGGTGCCGGCGGTGGACTCCACGCAGCCGGTCAGGGTCAGGTCGCCGACGGTGCGGAACCGCACGGTGCGCTCCTCGGCGACCTCGCCGTCGCGGAGCGGGTTGTGCTCGCTCTCGGTCAGCAGCATGCCGTCGCGCTGGAACACCCGGCGCTGGTGGGAGAAGTAGATGCTGGGGATCTCGATGCCCTCGCGGCCGATGTAGTCCCAGATGTCCAGCTCGGTCCAGTTGGAGATCGGGAAGATCCGCATGTGCTCGCCCTCGTGGAGCCGGCCGTTGTAGAGGCTCCACAGCTCGGGACGCTGGTTCTTCGGGTCCCACTGGCCGAACTCGTCGCGGTGGGAGTAGACGCGCTCCTTGGCGCGGGCCTTCTCCTCGTCGCGCCGACCGCCGCCGAAGGCCGCGGTGAAGCCGTTCTCCTCGATCGCGTTGAGCAGGGTGCCGATCTGGAGCCGGTTGCGGGAGGTCTTGCCGTCGTCGACGACGATGCCGTCCTTGATGGCCTGCTCGACGCTCGCCACGATCAGCCTCACGCCCAGCCGGTCGACCCAGTTGTCCCGCGTGGCGAGGACCTCGGGGAAGTCGAAGCCGGTGTCGACCTGGAGCACCGGGAAGGGGATCTTCGCCGGGTAGAACGCCTTCTCCGCGAGGCGCATCATCACGATGGAGTCCTTGCCGCCGGAGAACATCAGGACCGGCTTCTCGAACTCGGCCGCGACCTCGCGGAAGATGTGGATCGACTCCGCCTCCAGCTGGTCCAGCTGGCTGAGGCGGTAGTCGCTGTGCGTCTGTGCCATGCGCGGGCGACCCGTCCTTTCGGTGGTGCTGGTGGTGCCCTGCGGCGAGGGCTCGCCCATCGTGCCATGCCGCGCCTGCCACGCCGACATCGGTGAGGTCTGGTCAGACAAATCGACGAGTTCGGCGCCTAGGCTGTGCTCGTGCCCGCTGACCTCGTCGCCCGCCTGGGCTCGCGTGCGCTGGTGCCGGGCGAGGTCCGCACCGACTGGGAGGTCCCCGACTACCTCGGCCTCCTGGCCCGCGACGGTGTCGCCGCCGAGCTCGACGACGTCGTACGCCGGGCCCGGGCGCTGCGCCGGCTCGACCCGGACCGAATGCGTGCAGTGCTCTCGGCGCTGGCCGACCCGCCCGCGGCCGAGCTCAACAAGGCCCGGATCGCGGCGGCCGCCGGCCTCCCGGTCACCTCGCTCTCGCCGTACGTCGACCTGCTGGTCCGGCTGGGCGTGCTGGACCTGCTGCCCGGCTGCCGGGCGGCGGTGGCCAAGCGCGCCATCGGCCGCCCGCAGGCGGTGTTCGCCGACCCGGCCGTGGCCCGGCACCTCGCCGGCGACCCGGTGAGCCTGCTGGGCGAGCTCGCCGGCCGGCGCAGGCTGCAGCCCCTCCTGCGGGGGATGGTGGCGGTCGAGCTGCTCCGCCAGCGGGACACCAGCGCGGTGGAGCACCGGGTGAGCTACCTGCGCGAGCGCAACGGCCTGGAGGTCGACCTCGTCGTCGAGCTGCCCGACGACAGCCTGTTCGGGATCGAGGTCCGCACCGCGGCCGCCCTGCGCCCACACCAGTTCACCGCGCTCCACGCGCTGGCCCGCCGGGCCGGCGGCCGGTTCCGGGGCGGGTGGTGCTCAACACCGCGGCCCGCGGGCACCGGTACGGGCCGCGGATGTGGAGCCTGCCGATCGCCGCCGTGTGGGAGTGAGCGGTCTCCAGGGGTCGCCCACCGTGCGCCGGACCGACAACCGCGCGTCATGTCGGCGTCCGGCGCCGTTCAGCGACCGGTCGCAGCCTCGGGAGCATGAAGATCACCGTGGTGGGGCCGGCTACGTCGGCCTGTCGAACGCCGTGCTGCTCGCGCAGCACAACGACGTCTGGGTCTTGGACGTCGACGCGGCACGGGTCGAGGCCGTCGACGAGCGCCGCTCGCCGATCGTGGACCCGGAGCTCGAGGAGCACCTGCGCCGCCCGGATCTCTCCCTGCGAGCCACCCGCGACGCGAAGGCGGCGTACGCCGACGCCTCGTTCGTCGTCGTCGCGACGCCGACCAACTACGACCCCGACACCGACCGCTTCGACACCTCCACCGTCGAGCGGGTCACCAAGGCCGCCCTGGCCGCGAACCCCGCCGCCACCGTGGTGATCAAGTCGACGGTGCCCGTGGGGTACACCAACACGCTGCGCGACGCCCACGCCGGCGCCTCGATCCTGTTCAGCCCCGAGTTCCTCCGCGAGGGACGGGCGCTCCACGACAACCTCCACCCCTCGCGGATCGTGGTGGGCTCGGACACCGAGCCGGGCCGGCTGTTCGCCAAGCTCCTCCTCCAGGGGCCGTCGACGACGACGTGCCGGTGCTGTTCACCGGCTCGACCGAGGCCGAGGCGATCAAGCTCTTCGCCAACACCTATCTCGCCCTGCGCGTGGCGTACTTCAACGAGCTGGACACCTACGCCGCCACCCACGGCCTGCAGACGAGCCAGATCATCGAGGGGGTCGGCCTCGACCCGCGCATCGGCGGGCACTACAACAACCCGTCCTTCGGGTACGGCGGCTACTGCCTCCCCAAGGACACCCGGCAGCTCCAGGCCAACTACCGCGACGTCCCGCAGAACCTCATCAGTGCGATCGTCGACGCCAACACGACCCGCAAGGACTTCATCGCCGACGACGTGCTGCGGCGCAACCCGAAGGTGGTCGGCATCTACCGCCTCACCATGAAGGCCGGCTCGGACAACTTCCGCGAGTCGGCCGTCCAGGGCGTGATGAAGCGGATCAAGGCCAAGGGGTGAAGGTCGTCGTGTTCGAGCCGGAGCTGGACCAGAAGCGGTTCTTCAACTCCAAGGTGATCACGGACCTGGGGACCTTCAAGGAGAAGGCCGACGTGATCATCGCCAACCGGCGCACCGACGTCCTCGACGACGTGGCGGAGAAGGTCTACACGCGCGACATCTACGGCCGCGACTGACCATCCGAAGTGACTACGGGAAGTCCGTCGATCAGGGGACGGTTCGGGCCGGGGCGCGGGGGTACCGTGGAAGGCAGTTCGAGGGGGACTGCCATGGAGATGCTGATCGGAGCCGCGGGCGCGATATGGGTCGCGGCCGCCGCCGTCGTCACGTTCGGGCTGGCACGCGCCGCGGCCACCCAGCCGCCGTTCCAGGTGGAGGGACAGCGCGAGCTCGGCCTCGTCCGCTGATCACCTGATCGCTGGCCACCTGATCGCGGACCGCAGCGCCGGGGCCGCTCAGGTCCGGGCGCGCCTGCGCTCGCGGCTGCCGAAGGACTCGATCTCGGCGACGGTGGGCGCCCCGAACATCGGCAGCCCGAGCCGCTTGCGGAGCATCCCCCACACGAAGGGCACCAGCACGAGCATCGCGACGCCGATCGCGGCGACGACCATCGCCTCCAGCGTCTCGTGGCCCTCGCCGAACGGGTGCAGGCCGGCCTTGAACAGCAGCGCCACGCCCGACATGGTCAGCACGATCACGATGCCGCGCCGGATGAACGACTGCGGCACCCGCGGGGCGAGCCGGGCGCCGAGCAGGGTGCCGGGCACGGAGCCGACGATCAGCGGGATGACCAGGTCCCACTCGAGGCCGTGGATGGCGATATTGGCCAGGGCCGCGCTCAGCACGAGCGGCACGGCCTGGACCAGGTCGGTGCCGACCAGGCGCACGGCCGACAGGCCGGGGTAGAGCATGAGCAGTGCGATCATGATGACCGAGCCGGAGCCGACGCTGGTGACGCCGACGAGCAGGCCGCCGAGCATGCCGACCAGCAGCGTGGGGACCGGCCGGATCCGGGGGTTGTCGTCCGGCAGCGCGCCGCCGCGGCGTACCCGCTTGAGGTTGATGTAGAGGCGCAGCGCGTACGTCGACGCGGCGAACAGCAGCGCGACGCCGATGCACAGCTTGAGGGTCTTCTCCAGCTGCGCGGGGTCGTCGGTCAGCGCCTTGACGAGATAGGGCCCCACGAAGGCCATCGGCACCGAGCCGAGGATCAGCCAGCCCGCGAGCCGCAGGTTGGGTGAGCCCTCCCTGGCGTGGGTGAGCGCGCCCCCGGTCTTGTAGACCGCCGCGGCGGTCAGGTCGGCGGTGACGATCGCCGAGGTGTGCCCGACGCCCAGGAAGATCAGGGCCGGGGTCATCAGCGCGCCGCCGCCCATGCCGGTCAGGCCGACGACGATGCCGACGAAGAAGCCGGCGGCCGCGATCGAGAGCGCGGTCAGCGTGATCAGGTCGTTCATCGCTCGCCTGCCTCCGCGGTCGAGGGCACCGCGAGGCGGCGCAGCACCGCCTGGAGGAGGGCGTCGATCTGGTCGGCGGAGACCTCGGCCGCCGCCTTGCCCCGCCGGTACGGGTCGCGGATGTCGTGGTGGTCGGCCGTCCCGGCGCGGCGGTGCCCGACCGCGGTGACCAGCTCGGCGCCGCGCAGGTCCGGGGCGACCCGCGCGACGGACTCGGCGAACTGCCCGAGTGTGAACGCCTTGCGGAACGCGCCCGGCACCTCCTCGAGCACGAACTGCCGGTGGGTCGCCTCGGCGGTGAGTACGAGGTCGGCCGCGTCGATCAGGTCGTCGGTGAGCGGTCGGCTGGCGAACCCGCTGATCAGGTCGCTGCTCACCCCCCGCTCGGCGAGCACGGCCGCCATGGTGCGGTCGACCGGGTGGGCGTCGAAGCCGTGGGTGCCGGCGCTCGCGAACTCGATCCCGCTGCCGCTGCCGGCCAGGGAGCGCGAGCGGAGCTCCATGTACGGCGAGCGGCAGATGTTGGCGGTGCAGACGAAGAGCACCCGCAGCGGACGGCTCCCGGCGGTCGACGTACGGGCGCCGGCGACCTCCTCGGCGACCTCCTCGGAGATGTCCGGCACCGGCACCGGGGCCGGCTCGGGAACCGGCTCGGGGGCCGGGGGAGCGTCGGGGGCGGTCAGGTCGACGTACCCCGCCTCGCGGAGCGCGACCACGACGTCCTCGAGGGCGTCCTCGATGGAGCGGCCGGTGGTGTCGACCCGGACGTCGGCGTCGAGCGGCTCCTCGTAGGGGGAGGAGATGCCGGTGAACTCCGGGATCTCGCCGCGCCGCGCCTTGGCGTACAGGCCCTTGCGGTCGCGCCGCTCGCACTCCTCCAGCGGGGTCGCGACGTGGACGAGGAAGAACGCGCCGCCGGCCCGCTCGACCATCGCCCGCACCTGCCGCCGGGTCTCGTCGAAGGGCGCGATCGGGCTGCACACCGCGAGCCCGCCGTGGCGGGCGATCTCGGCGGCCACCCAGCCGATCCGGCGGATGTTGGTCTCGCGGTCCTCGCGGGAGAAGGTGAGGCCGGCGGAGAGGTTGCGGCGTACGACGTCGCCGTCGAGGCTGGTGAGGCTGCGCCCGCCCTGCTCGAGGAGGCGGTCCATCAGGGCCTGCGCGAGGGTGGACTTGCCGCTGCCGGAGAGCCCGGTGAAGAACAGGACCAGGCCCTGCTGGTCGGGCCGTGGGCGCTCGGCCGCGGCGATGTCGGCGAGCTCCGGCAGCAGGTGGCCGCCGTAGGCCAGCTCGACGACCGGGTCGGTGTCGGCGTACGACGCCAGCACGGAGATGCGCAGCGCCGGGTCCGCCAGCGAGGCGTGGTCGGCGAGCGGGACGGCGACCACCGCGGCGCCGATCGTCTCGGCGACGCGCAGGGTCGCCCGGAGCAGCCCGACCGGGCTGACCGCCGGGGTCCCGGTGCCGACCAGCGCCACGAGCACGACCGGGCCGAGCCCGCGCAGCTGCTCGACCTGGACGTCGGTCATCAGGTCGGTGACGGGGACGAACGTGCGTCCGGCGTACTGCTCGCGGACGGCGGCCGGCGTCAGGTGGAGACGCCGGAACGGGCCGAACTGCGCGTGGGTCAGCGGCGTGACGGCGAGGCCGCGCAGCACGCTGGAGACGCGGGCGAGCGGGAGTCCCTCGGGGTCGACCAGCTCGATCTCGTCGCCCCCGTCGAGATGGGTGACGAGGTCGTCGGGCAGGGAGAGCGTGAGGGGGCTGCCCGGCTCGTTGAACCCGCGGATCGGGGCGGCCGCTCCGGACGTCAGCAGCTCGAGGTCGTCGAGCTCCCGCTGCGTCGGGCAGTGCTGGGGCAGGGGCGGGGTGGCACACGGGCGATCGTACAGAGTCGAGTGAGTTGATCCGATTTGAACAGTGGAAGCGGACGCCTGGCAGCAGGTGACCTTGTGAACGAGTTCACGCTCCGGGGTGCTTGCCCTCTGCTAACTATTGCTAGCACCATGGTGTCCATGGCTAAGGGCAAGGTCGTGAAGACCGTCGGGTCACTCGGTGACTACCTCAAGGAGCAGCGGGTGTCCGCCCGTCTGTCCCTGCGGCAGCTCGCCGACCAGGCGGGCGTCTCGAACCCCTACCTCAGCCAGATCGAGCGTGGGCTCCGCAAGCCGTCGGCCGAGGTGTTGCAGCAGATCGCCAAGGCCCTCCGGATCTCTGCGGAGCAGCTCTACATCAGGGCCGGGATCCTCAGCCCTGATGACGGCGTGGGGGGATCGGTCGAGCTCGCCATCGTGAGCGATACCGGCCTCACCGAGCGGCAGAAGCAGTCGCTCCTCGATGTCTACGCATCGTTCCTCGCGCTGAACGCGGCCGAATCGGACGGCTCCACGGAGGTCGCAGAAGCGGCGCAGGAGGACGCGCCAACCAACACCGAGACGGAATCCAACCCCGTCGCCAACGAAGGGTGAACCTGACAATGCCGAAGCTCGAGCTTCCCAAGATCGAGATCCCGACCATCGACCTCAAGAAGGTCGACCTCCCCGAGATCCCCGCGGCCGCCGCGAAGCCGATCTACGCCGGTGTCGGTGCGACCGACCTCGCCGTCGAGAAGGTGCGGACCTACGTGGCCGACGTGCAGGCCAAGGTGACCGCCCGCGTCGCCGACGTGCAGAAGGACGTCACCGCCCGCGTCGCCGACGTCCAGAGCAGTGTCAAGGGCTTCGAGCTCCCCGAGCCGAAGAGCCTGCAGGGCAAGGCCGTCGCCACCTTCGCCGAGCGCCGCACCCAGGCCGAGGCCCGGATCGCCGGCCTCCAGGCCGACGCCAAGGCGCTGCCCGCCAAGGTGCAGACCTCGGTCAAGGGCGCGTACGACGAGAACGTCGCCACCGCCACCGCGCTGTACGCCGACCTCGCCAAGCGCGGCGAGGGCGTCGTCGTGAAGCTCCGCACCGGTGAGACCCCGCCGGCGCCGGCCGCGAAGAAGGCGCCCGCCACGAAGGCGCCCGCCGCGAAGAAGGCCCCGGCCAAGAAGGCGCCCGCCAAGAAGGCTCCGGCCAAGAAGGCCACCGCGAAGAAGGCCCCGGCCAAGAAGACCGCGGCCACCAGCTGACGCGCTTCTCCTCCGTTCGGCCCCGGGGCGTCCGTCCCGGGGCCGAACTGCGTCTGGCGGCCGACCGCCTTCCAACTACGATCGGCACATGAGCGGTGGCTTCGTGGGTGCGATCAGCGATGTCGAGTTGTGGATCAACGTCGGCATCGCCTTCGCCCTGCTCGTGATCAAGATCTTCGCGTTCGTCAGCTCCCTGCTCTACTCCGGCCAGGCGTACGTCGCCGCCGACAAGCTCACCAAGCCGACCTGGACCGCGATCCTCGGTGTGGGCGTGCTGCTCCAGCTGGTGCCGATCAACCTGTCGATCATCAACCTCGCGATGACCGTCGCGGCGCTGGTCTACCTGGCCGACGTCCGGCCGGCGCTCGCGGGCCTGCGCCGCCGCTGACTCCCGGCTGACCCCTGACTTATCCCCGGCTGCCGGTGCCCGGGGTCAGATCAGGTCGTCGAGGCGGCCGGCCGCACCCTCGGGCGCGTAGGCCTGGGCGACCTCGCCGGTGCCGATGATCCGCAGCTCGCCGTCGCCCGCGTCGGCGTACGCCGCGTCGCCGCGGCGCAGGTGGAGCATCTCGTCGCGCTCGTTGAACAGGGCGACCTCGCCGCCGGTGCACACCAGCAGCCGCGGGCCGGTGGCGGGCAGCACGGCGCCCGCCGGGTCGGCCTGCGAGCTCTGCGTGACCGACAGCGCGAACTCGCGGGTGGGGCTGAAGACGTCGGTCGACGTGCCGTGGAGCTGGGGCGTCACCCGCGCGACCCGGGACATCCCCTCCTCCAGGCAGAGCACGAGCCCGACGGGGTCGACGTGCTTGGACGTGAGCCCGGCCCGCAGGACGTTGTCGGAGGACACCATCACCTCCAGGCACATGCCGCTGAGATGGGCGTGGATGATGCCCGCGCCGAGGTACGCCGCCTCGCCGGGCTGCAGGGTCAGCCGGTTGAGCAGCAGTGAGATCACCACCCCCACGTCGCCCGGGTGGTGCTTCTCGATCTCCACGGCGGTGGCGTAGGCGCGCTTGATGTCGATGCCCTCGGCGAGCGCGCGCCGGCACCCCTCGACGATCTCGCCGACCTCCTCCGGCCCCGGCGGATCGGCCAGCAGGCCCTCGACGAGCCGCACGATGCCGGCGAAGCCGGGATTGCTGCGCAGCTGCTTGACCAGCGCCGTGGTCGTGGGGTGCTGCAGCGGCATCAGCACCCGGAGGATCTCCGCCGTCGGGCGGAAGCCGACGAGGCTGTCGAAGGTGGAGAGCGCGTAGACCATCTCCGGCTTCGGGTACGGGTCCTTGAACACCCGGTGGGGCGCGTCCATGGGGACGCCCGCGGCCTCCTCGGCGGCGTACCCCGCCCGGGCGCGGGTCGCGTTGGGGTGCACCTGGATCGACAGCGGACGCTCCGCGGCGAGGACCTTGAGCATGAAGTCGAGGTGCCCCGCGACCTCGGTCAGCGGGCGCGGCTCGGCCGAGCCGTCGACGTACCGGGCGGTGCCGAGCGGGTGCGTGCCGAGCCACACCTCGGCCACGGGCCTGCCGTCGCCGCCGCGTCGCTGGAAGCCCGGGATGGCGTCCGTGGAGCCCCAGTCGTAGGACTGGGTGGGGCACTCGAGCGGGAGCAAGGAGACACCTCCTGGGAAGACAGGGCTCAGACACACTAGTGCCCAACTCGGCCCGGGGTCAGTACGCACCGTCCGAGGAGACCACCGCGCGCAGCGTACGCACCAGGATGTTGAGGTCTTGGAGCATGGACCAGTTGTCGACGTAGTAGAGATCCAGGCGCATGGCCTCCCCGGCGTCGAGATTGTTGCGTCCCGACACCTGCCACAGTCCGGTCATTCCCGGACGGACCAGGAGGCGCCGAGACATCGGGCCGTCGTAGAGGGCCACCTCCCGATCGACCTGCGGGCGGGGGCCCACCAGGCTCATCTCGCCGCGGAGGACGTTGACGAGCTGGGGGAGCTCGTCGATCGAGAAGCGTCGCAGCCAGCGGCCGGGCCGGGTGACGCGCGGATCGTCCTTCATCTTGAACAGGAGGGCGTTTCGACCGGTCTGCTCCTGCAGTCGCCCGATCATGCGCTCGGCGTCCACCCGCATGGTGCGGAGCTTGAGGCACTCGAAGGGCTCGCCGTTGCGACCGACGCGGCCGTGCCGGAACAGGATCGGACCCCGATCATGGAGCCAGATCGCCGCGGTGGCGACGAGGAGGATGGGGACGAGCAGCACGAGGAGCAGCAGGGCTCCGATGACGTCGAAGGATCGTTTCCCGAGGGTTCCCGCGTCCGCCCAGGTCGGCGAGTCGACCTGGATCAGGGGCACCCCGCCGACCGGACGGATCCTGATCCGCTCGTGGGAGATGTCGTCGAGGTGCGGCGCGAGAGCGACATCCACGTTCTGGTCCTCCAGCGCCCAGATCGACTCCTTCATGTGGGTGGGATCGGGGATGCTGCCAGAGGCGAACACCACCAGATCGGCACGCTGCTCGTCGGCGACGGAGGTGAGGTGGTCGATCGTCCCCAGGACGGGTATGCCGCCGCGGGTCTCCTCGGCGACGTCCCGGTCGGAGGGCAGCACGCTGCCGATGACGGAGTAGCCGAGCCAGCTCTCGCGACGGAGGGCAGCGGTCATCTCGTCGACGCCCTCAGGTGATCCCGCGACGAGCACGCGGACCTGGAGTCGACCGCGCTGGCGCAGGGCGTGCAGCAGCCGGCGCGCGTACCAGCGGCCCGCGAGCAGCAGGATCGGTCCGAGTGTGAAGGCGAGGACGAAGAAGCCTCGGGCCAGTTGGTACTTGGCGAGGTAGCAGCCGACGCCGACGAGGCCGGCCGTGACGATGCAGGCCTGGAAGACGCGCTTGAACTCCTCGGCACCGGAGCCGAGAAGATCGCGGCGATAGCCGCCCATCAAGGCGGTGACCAGGAGCCACGCGGCGATGCTGAGCGGGCCGACCACGCCGAGCTGCTCGTGGACGCTGGAGTGCCGGGTGAAGATCGACAGCCGCTCACGCCCGAGCAGGGCGAGCGTGCCGACCAAGGCGATGATCGCGACGTCGAGGGCGAACACGCACCAGGTGAACACCGCGAGGGTGTGCCGGGCGCGTGGTGGAGTACCGACGGCTCGCCGAGTGCGATCGGTGACGGTCATCTATCAGGTTTCCCAACCCAGTTGTGTGACGGGGTGCTCCCTACCCCTCCCACAAGGAGCGGCCGGTCGGCCACAGCAGCACCACACAGACCTTAGGCAGTTTCCGCCCGCCATGGCGACCAATCCGGAAAAGTCCTGGTAAAGCCTCTCCGGTGAGGCTCAGTAGGGTCGGGGCATGAAGGTTCTCGTCACCGGCGGCGCCGGCTATCTCGGATCGATCACGGCCACGGCGCTCGAGCAGGCCGGCCACACGCCGGTCGTGCTGGACTCGCTGCTGAGCGGGCCGCGGGCGTACGTCGGCGACCGGGTCTTCTACGAGGGCGACGTGGCCGACCGCTCCCTGCTGCGGCGGATCGTCGCCGAGCACCCCGACCTCGACGCCACCGTGCACATGGCCGCGCGGATCGTCGTACCGGAGTCGGTGGAGAGGCCGTACGAGTACTACCGCGACAACGTCGCCAAGTCGCTGGAGATGTTCGACGAGCTCACCGCGCTCGGCAAGCCGCGGATCCTGTTCTCCTCGACGGCCTCGCTGTACGCCCTCACGCCGGACTTCGAGGTCACCGAGGACGACCCGGTCGACCCGACCTCGCCGTACGCCCGGACCAAGCGGATGATGGAGCAGGTCCTCGAGGACCTCGCCGAGGCGAGCGACCTGCGGGCGATCATCCTGCGCTACTTCAACCCGATCGGCGCCGACCCGGACCTGACCACCGGCTACCACCTGCGCGACGCCACCCATGTGGTGCCGCTGATGGCGCAGACGGCGCTGGGGTACCGCGAGAGCTTCACGCTCACCGGCACCGACCACCCGACCCGCGACGGCACGGGCATCCGCGACTACATCCACGTGTGGGACCTGGCCCGTGCGCACGTGCGTGCCGTCGAGGAGTTCGACGGCGTGCTGGCGAAGGTCGGCGCGCCGTACACCTACATCAACCTCGGCGCCGGCTCCGGCGTCACCGTCCGCGAGCTGCTCGCCGCCGTCGAGCGGGCCGTCGGCAGGCCGGTGCCGGTCGTCGAGGCGCCCGCCCGGCCCGGCGACGCCGCCGGCGCCTACGCCAACGCCGACAAGGCCGCCGAGCTGCTGGGCTGGCGCACCGAGCTGTCCCTCAACGACGCGATCGCGTCCGCGCTCGCGTGGGGGGAGAAGCGGCGGTCGGTCCTCGGCTACGCGTAGCGCCGCGACCCGGGGGTCTCCACCGAGGCGACAGCGTGATCGAGGAACGAGGGCCTGGGACCGCGTATTCTGGTCGGGTGAGCGCTGACGCCCCCGACATGGTGAGCATCCCGCGCGCCGATCTGGAAGCGCTGCAGGCCGAGTTGCGACGCCTTCGCCAGCGGGAGGGCGATCGGCTCGCGATCGCTCGGATGAGGGCCGATCCGGGGCCACGGGCTGACGAGACCGAAGGAGTGTTCACGCGGACCGAGCTCGCGGAGGCGTGGGGCATCCGTGACTGATCGGCTCGTCCGATTCCCCGGATCGGCGTGGGCCGAGATCGAGGCACTTCCTCAGGCTCTGCGTTGGACGGTGCAGCGCGCGATCTTCTCGTTGCTCGACGAGCCGGTGCCGTCGTTCGCGGAGCCCTTTCCTGCCGATGAGCCACTGGCCGGCGCCTACCGGCTGCACTTGCCCGCGGACGGCGTCACTGTCTGGTACGTCGTGGCCGAGCAGGATGGGATCGAGATCGTCAGCATTCAGCTGGTTCGCGTCGACACCTGGGGTGTGGTGATGTCAGTGGTCGCTCGGCGCGTGCGGGGCGGCCGGCATCAGCCGGTCGATGTAGGCCAGGCCGATCGCGGACGCGATGAACGCCAGGTGGATCACCGTCTGCCACAGCAGCACCTGCTCGCCGTTGTCGTGCCCGAGGATGCTCTGCGCCTCGATGAAGGTCTTGAGCAGGTGGATCGAGGAGATGCCGATGATCGACATCGCCAGCTTCACCTTGAGCACGTTGGGATTGACGTGGGACAGCCACTCCGGCTCGTCCGGGTGCCCGCGCATGTTGATCCGGGACACGAACGTCTCGTAGCCGCCGATGATCACCATGATCAGCAGGTTGGCGATCATCACGACGTCGACCAGGCCGAGGACGATCAGCATGATCTCGGTCTCGTCGAGGTGCATGAAGTCCTTGAGCAGGTGGATCAGCTCACGCCAGAATTTCACGACGTAGACGCCCTGGGCCACGATCAGCCCGAGGTAGAGCGGCGCCTGCAGCCACCGGCTGAAGAAGATGGTGGATCCCACGAGACCGGTCAGGGCACGGTTGGCGGGGCTGCTCAGCGAGGAACTCTCGGCCTGCCTGGTCGATGACACGCGGCGATGCTACAAGGCCCGCCGAGCGGCCGTGCTCCTCGTCCCGGCCTCCCCGTAGGGTGGGCCGGTGCCTCGCCTTCCCGCCGTCGTGACCGCGCTGCTGGCGTCGGGCCTGGCCGCGGGGCTGGTCCTGGGCGGGTGCGGCGACGGCGGGACGAACGGTGCCGGCGGGCCGGCGGAGAGGACGTCGGAGACACCGGGCGGCGCCGCCCCGAGCACCTCCACCGCCGAGCCGAGCGCCACGCCGACCGCCACGCCGAGCGCCACGGCGCGTCCGCGGCCGCTCGCGGGTCGCGTCGTCGTCCTGGACCCGGGGCACCAGCTCGGCAACGCGCGCTTCCGCTCGCAGATCAACCGGCGGGTGGACGCCGGCGGCTTCGACAAGGAGTGCAACACCACCGGTACGTCGAGCGACGACGGCTACCCGGAGGCCACCTTCACGTGGGAGGTCGCGGTCCAGGCCCGCAAGCAGCTGCGGCGGCTCGGCGCGAAGGTCGTGCTGACCCGCGACGACAACAGCGCCGACGCGTGGGGCCCGTGCATCGACGAGCGCGGCCGGATCGGCAACCCCGACGAGCCGGGGCCGACCGCCGACGTCCGGGTGAGCATCCACGGGGACGGCAACACGTCGTCCACGGCGCACGGGTTCCACGTGATCCGGCCCGGCGAGCTGGCCGGCTGGACCGACGACGTCGTCGAGCCCTCCGAGCGGCTCGCGGTCGCGCTGCGCGACGCGCTGGTCGACGCGGGCTTCGCGCCGTCGACGTACCTCGGGGACGACGGGATCGACGTCCGGACCGACCTCGGCACCCTCAACCACTCCGACGTCCCCGTGGTGATGGCCGAGCTCGGCAACATGCGCGACGCCGGCGACGCCGCCGTGATGGAGAGCGAGGCCGGGCGCAAGCGCTACGCCCGGGCGCTCACCGCGGCGATCCGGGCGTTCCTCACCGGCTGAGCTTGGATTCACCGATTTCCCGCTGCTGCGCGCCACCATCCGGGCGCGCTGGCGGCGTTAGCGACGCTCGATGGTGCAACCAGACCGCCGTCGCGCCGCTGCCTTGCCATCACACCCGCCTGGTGACGCTCGCGACGCGGCGAATCGGTGAATCCAAGCTGAGCCCGGGCCGCGCGGCCCTCAGTTCCGGGCGTGCCTGCCCAGGGGCGGCGACGCCAGCGGTGGCGCGGGCATCCGGGACGGGTCGGATGGCTGCTTCGCCGATGGTCGCTTCGGCCGGCGGGTGTGGCGTTCGATGTGCGGACACCCACGGGGGCCGTGCTTGAGCACGCATCGCACCTTGCGTCGGAACCGGCGGAACGACATGTCGAACTCCAGGAGGGAGGGAGCACCCACAATTCCCGAGACCCTTCGACGGTAACACCGCGCGGCGCGGTTGGGGAGCGGATCGCGGGGGTGAAAGCGGGGGGTAGGTTGACCGCCATGGGGATCCGGGCCGGCCACTGGGACGACTGGGCCCTCCAGGGGCTGCTGGGTCGCAAGGCGGCGACCGGGCAGCGAGTCAGCCTCGTCGTACCCGCTCGCAACGAGGCCGCGACCGTCGGCGCGGTCGTCTCCCGGGTCCGCGAGGCGCTGATGGAGACCGTGTCCCTCGTCGACGAGGTCGTGGTGATCGACAGCGACTCGGTCGACGACACGTACGCCGTCGCGGCGTCGGCCGGCGCGCGCGTGCACCGCTCCGCCGAGATCCGGCCCGACCTCGGCACCCACCCCGGCAAGGGCGAGGCGATGTGGAAGTCGCTGTTCGTGACCTCCGGCGACCTGCTCGTGTTCATGGACGCCGACCTGCACGACTGGGACACCCACTTCGTGCCCGGCCTGCTCGGCCCGCTGCTGCACGACCCGGAGGTCCAGCTGGTCAAGGGCTTCTACGACCGCCCCGGCGCCGACGGGCCGCTCGAGGGCGGCCGGGTCACCGAGCTCGTCGCGCGCCCGCTGATCGCGCTGCTGTTCCCTGCTCTGGGGGACCTGGTGCAGCCGCTGGCGGGGGAGTGGGCGGTGCGGCGGTCGTGGTTCGCCGGGCTGTCGGTCCCGACCGGGTACGCCGTCGAGCTGGCCGCGCTCGTCGACACGGTGCGGGCGGCGGGTCCGTCCGCGATCGCCCAGGTCGACCTCGGCGTGCGCGCCCACCGGCACCAGGCCCTGCGCGACCTCGGCGGCATGGCGACCCAGATCCTCGCGGCGGCGCTCGCGCGGGTCGGGGTCGAGGGGGCCGATGCCGTGGGGGAGGCGGTGCTGCGACAGTACCTGCGCGGGCTCGAGCCGGTGGAGCGCGTCGTACCCACCCTCGAGCGGCCGGCGGCGGAGGCGTACCTGTGATGAAGCTGGGGCGGCACGCGTTCGGTGACGACGAGGCGCTGATGATGGCGATCGTCAACCGGACGCCGGACTCGTTCTTCGACAAGGGCGCGACCTGGGCCGAGGACGCCGCGTTCGCGCGGGTCGCCGAGGTGGTGGCGCAGGGCGCCGAGATCGTCGACATCGGCGGCATCAAGGCCGCGCCGGGCGTCGAGATCTCGCCGGCGGAGGAGAAGGCGCGGGTCGTGGACTTCGTGGCGGGGGTGCGCGCCGCCTTCCCCGACGTCGTGATCTCGGTCGACACCTGGCGCGCGGAGGTCGCCGCCGCGGTGTGCGCGGCCGGCGCCGACGTCCTCAACGACGCGTGGGGCGGCGCGGACCCCGAGCTGGTCGACGTCGCCGCGGAGTACGACGCCGCGATCGTCTGCACCCACACCGGCGGCGTGACGCCCCGGACCCGCCCCTACCGCATCGAGTACGACGACGTGGTCGCCGCCGCGATCGCCGACACCGTCGCCTACGCCGCGCGCGCCCTGGACGCCGGCGTCGCGCGCGAGTCGATCGTGATCGATCCCGCCCACGACTTCGGCAAGAACACCTTCCACTCGCTCGAGATCACCCGGCGGCTGGGGGAGATGGTGGCGACCGGCTGGCCGGTGCTGGTGTCGCTGTCCAACAAGGACTTCGTCGGCGAGACCCTCGGCCTCGACGTCGGCGAGCGGCTGCTCGGCACCCTCGCCGCGACCTCCGTGTGCGCCCTCGCCGGGGCCCGGATCTACCGCGTGCACCAGGTCGTCGAGACCCGGCAGACCGTCGACATGGTGTGGTCGATCGCCGGCCGCCGGCCGCCGCTGCGCGCGATCCGGGGGCTGCAGTGAGCGGCCGCCCGATCGCTCTCGTGCCGGGCGTCCCGGCCCTGCTGCCGTCGTACTCCTCGATCGAGGACCCGGTCGCCGCCCTGCGCGCCGCGTGCCGGGAGGCCGTCGCAGCCCTCGGGCCGCGGGTCCGGGTGCGCGCCTCCGGCCCGTCGGGATCGCGGGTCGCCGCAGCGCTGGTCGAGGCGGCCGGCGGGAGCGTCGTCGACGCCGGCGAGACCGGCGTCCTCGTCGTCGGCAACGGCTCCGCCAGGCGCACCGAGAAGGCCCCCGGCCACCTCGACCCGCGCGCCGAGGAGTTCGACGCCGCCCTCCGCCGCTCCTTCGCCGACATCGACCCGGTCCTCGCCGCCGAGCTCTGGGCCGACACCGCCCGGCTCGATGGGCTGCCGCCGCTGGCCGACGCCGAGGTGGGGTACGACGACGCGCCGTTCGGTGTGCAGTACTGGGTCGCGCTCTGGTGCTGAGTCGTGCTCAGGAGCAGGCGGTTGCGAGCGCGAAGGTGGTCGGCACGCGCTGCACGAGGCGGGCGAGGCAACCCCCGGTACGAGATGCCGGCGCGATCCGACCTGCGACCCGCCACACTGTCCCCATGGCTCTCACAGACCTGCGGACCCGCCCGAGCTGGCAGGTGGCCGCGATCGGCGCGGTCGCCTTCGTCGTACTCCTCTGGGCGATCGAGGTCGTCGACGTGGTGGCGTCGCACCGGCTCGACGGCTGGGGCATCCGGCCGCGGTCGGGCGAGGGTCTGCTCGGGATCCTCGCCGCGCCGCTGCTGCACGGCGGGTGGGGGCACCTCAGCGCCAACACCGTGCCGGCGCTGGTGCTGGGGTTCCTGACCCTGGTGACCGGGATCGGCCGCGGGCTGGTGGCGACCGCGATCGTGTGGCTGCTCGGCGGGTTCGCCGTGTGGCTGGTCGCCGGGAGCGACTCGGTGCACCTCGGGGCGTCCGGGCTGATCTTCGGCTGGCTGACCTACCTGGTCGTGCAGGGGTTCGTGGACCGCAAGCCGGTCGAGATCCTGGTGGGCGTGGCCGTGCTCCTCGTGTACGGCGGCGTGCTGTGGGGCGTGCTCCCCGGCCAGCCCGGGATCTCCTGGCAGGGGCACCTGTTCGGCGCGGTCGCGGGCGTGGTGGCGGCCGTCGTCGTCAGCGAGCGGCGAGGGGCGAGGGTCGGGTGAAGTCCTTCCGGCATCCCGGGCTGTGGCTCGGTGTCTGGCTCGCGCTGCTCCTCGCCGTCGTCGTGCTGTCGCTGGCCCCACCGCCGCCCACCCCCGACGTACCCCAGGGCGACAAGTGGCAGCACCTGCTGACGTACGCCGGACTGGCGCTCGTCGCCGTGCAGATCTTCCGGCCCGGGCGGGCGCTGGCGCTCGCCGCGGCGGCGACGGTGCTGCTCGGGATCGGGCTGGAGGTCGCCCAGGGCACGCTCACGACCGACCGGATGATGGACTGGCGCGACGCCCTCGCCAACACAGCCGGCGTGGCCCTGGGCACGGCGTCCGTGCTGCTGCCGGTGCGTGACGTCCTGCTGCGTTGGGACGCCGTCGATCGCGCGAGTGCCGGAGGACCGCGATGAGCCTGATGCTGCTGGGCGGCTTCCTCGTGGTGGTCGGGCTCTGCGACCTGCTGCGGATCGACCGCGACCGGATCACCCCGCTCCGGCAGGCGCTGCTGATCGCGATCGGCGGAGTGCTCGTCGCCGGGTTCCTGTGCTGGGTCCAGGACGCGCCCGCCGGCGCGGTCGCCGTCGGGATCGGGCTCCTCGCCGCGCTCGCCGCCTGGGTGATCGGCTCCTCCGCCGCGCTGTCCGCCGACGGCCGGGCCGCTGCCCGCTGGCGGGCCGTCGCCTTCGCCGGACTCGGCGGCGGGGCGGTCCTCAGCCTCCTCGGCGTCGGCGTCCTCGTGCCCTGGGCGACCTGGCCGGGCTGGTTGGCCGACACGGTGCTCGTCACCTGGCCGCCCGCCGACGTCACCGTGTCCGCCGGCGCGGTGCTGCTCCAGCTCGCCACCGGCAACCGGCTCGTGCACCTGATCCTCGACGCGGCCGGCCTCTCCGCGGCCGAGACGGCCCTCAAGGGCGAGCGCATCCTCGGTCCGGTCGAGCGGATCCTGATCGTCGGCCTCGGCCACCTCGGCGAGGTCACGGCCGCCGCGATCCTCGTCGTCGCCAAGGGCCTGCTCCGCCTCCCCGAGCTGCAGGCGCGGACGAAGGACGGCCCGGGCGACGTCACGGCGGCCTTCGTCGTCGGCAGCCTCACCAGCTGGCTGATCGGCCTCGCCGGGGTCGCGCTGATCTACGTGGCATGACCCCCGTACCCTCGGGTGCCGTGACCGACGACGACCTGCTCATCGACCGCGACCGCCTCGGCCCGGGCGTGCTCGAGGTGACCTTCAACCGCCCCGAGCGCCGCAACGCCTTCACCAAGGAGATGTACGGCGCCCTCCGTGCGCTGTGGGAGCGGACCGCCGAGGACCGCACGGTCCGGGTCGTCGTGCTGCGCGGCGCGGGCGGCAAGGCGTTCGCCGCCGGCAACGAGATCAGCGACTTCCTCGAGGCCGACGCGGTCGACTACGAGAACTGGATCCGGGAGATGTTCGACCGGCTCTGGGCGCTGCCGCAGGTGACCATCGCCGCCATCGACGGCGTCTGCGTCGGCGGCGGCCTCGCGGTCGCCACCCACTGCGACCTGCGCGTGGCGACGGCGGCCTCACGGTTCGGCTACCCGATCGCCCGCACCCTCGGCAACGCCCTGTCCGGCACGGTCCTGTACCGCTGCCAGTCGATCTTCGGGGAGTCCCTGACCCGCGAGATGCTGCTGGCGTCCCGGCTGGTCTCCGCCGAGCGCGGGTACGCCGTCGGCGCGCTCGCCGCCGTCGTACCGGACGCGGCGGCGCTCGACGCCGAGGTCACCGACCTCGCCGCCGGGATCGCGCAGGCCTCGCGGGTCACCATCGAGACCACGAAGCACCAGCTGCTGACCCGCGCCCGCGCGGCCGAGGCCTCGATCGAGGGCGAGGAGGCGCTGCTGCGCGAGGTCTACGGCGGCCCCGACTTCGCCGAGGGCGTGCGGGCGTTCCTGGCCAAGGAGAAGCCGGCCTTCCGCGGCTGACTGTGTTGCCGCGCCCCGTGCGAATTTGTCGGGAATTCACCGAGAATCCGACAAATTCGCATGGGGCGCGGGATCAGGCTGCCCCTCGACGCAGCCAGCGCTGACGGTCCTCGTCATCGAGCGCACGGCGGCGTGCCACCGTGGATGTGTCGACCCACCAGGCAGGCTGGTCGATGGTCCAGAAGTCGCCGAGGGAGCGGCGGCCCGCGCGGACGTACGCCGCGGCAAGCCGCCGCTCGAATGCACGGCGATCCCTCAAATCGGTGGAGAGCATCGTCACCACTTCCAGACCGAGTTCGCGGCAGCGCTCCTCTTTCGCGAGGTCACGCCGGCGGACCGTGGTGAGATCGTGTACCCGGCCGTCGTACTGGCCAACGACCCCGGCCACCGGGTCGAGCAGGTCGGGAGTGAGCAGGTGGCGTCCCGCGCGGTCGAAGATGGGGACGTTGCAGAGCGGGCGCCGGCAGCCGGTCTCGAGCCAGCTGAAGAGCATCGTCGCCTCCATCGGCGACCACAGGTTCTCGTCGGCCAGCTCGATGGCGTCCGCCAGCCGGCGAGTGTGCTGCCGGCCCCGGATGCGCGCGCGATAGGTGGCCAGCTCGTGCAGGCTCACCAGGTCGCAGGCGCATGCCATGGCGACGATCTGCGCTGCCTCCTCAAGGTTGCGGCTGCGCAGGACCGCGTCGTACGTCGCCCGCTCGGGGCGGGTCAGCGGCAGGCCGTCGACGTGGATCACGTCGCCGTCGAGGAGCCAGCCGTGGCGCAGCTCGACCCCTTGCCGTCGGCGGATCGTGCTCTGGTCGCCGAGCGCGACGGGGACGGGACGCCGCTCGCCGGACGCCGTGAGACCCTCGAACCAGCGGGCCCGCTGCCAGCAGAACGCCGCCCACCCGGTCACGGCCGAGCCGTCGGGAGCACCGGCCAGGGCTTCGACGATGCGCTGGTCGACGGACTCGTCGGTGACGTGGGCGGGCACGAAGCGGTTGGTGGACGTCGTACGCCAGCGCCGTCCGCGAGCCTGACCCGGCGTCGGGCCGGTCAGACCGGCCGGGTCCACGCAGACCGGTACGACGATCCCGGGACGGGTGATGTGGAAGTCCATCGCTGCAGCATCGACCGATTCGCGCCGACCTGCCGCCGCTCTCCACAGGCCTCCCACCCCCGTGCGAATTCGTCGCAGAAAGGACCGGTCCCCGACGAATCCGCATGGGGCGCGGGCCATGGATCAGGCGCTGTCGCGGGTCACCAGGCGGGGCGGGAACACGACGCGGATCGCGACCGAGGGGCGGCGGTCGTCGATCTGCTCCAGCAGCAGCCGGGTGGCCTGCTCGGCCATGTCGCCGATCGGCTGCCGGATCGTGGTCAGCGCGGGGGTGGTCCGCTCGGCCATCCCGAGGTCGTCGTACCCGACGACGGCGACGTCGCGCGGCACCCGGCGCCCGGCGGCCTCCAGGGCGCGGAGCGCGCCGACGGCCATCAGGTCGGAGGCGACGACGAGGCCGTCCAGCTCCGGGCAGCGCTCCAGGAGGGCGGCGGCCGCCTCCTCGCCGCCGGCCTCGGTGAAGTCGCCGTCGGCGCTCAGGTCGTCCCGCAGGCCCGCGGCCGCGATCGCGCCGTGCCATCCGGTACGACGGTCGACCGCCGCCGTCATGTCCGCCGGTCCGGCCACGTGCCCGATCGTGCGGCAGCCGCGCGACACCAGCAGCTCGGTCGCGATCCGGCTGCCGGCCTCGTTGTCGGTGTCGACGTACGCGACCCGGTCGTCGCCGGTCCACGGCCGGCCGACGAACGCGCACGGCAGCTCCAGGTCGGCCAGGTGGTCGGCGAGCCGGTCGCTGCGGTGGTGGGAGACGACGATGGCGCCGTCGACGTGCCGCTTGCGCAGGTAGCGCAGCAGCCGCTCCTCGTCGTCGGGCCGGGCCAGCAGCAGCACCAGCTGCAGGTCGCGCGGCGCGAGGACGCGGTTGACGCTGCGCAGCGTGTGCACGAAGAAGGGATCGGAGAAGACCCGCTCGTCCGGCTCGGGTACGACGAGCGCGACCGAGTCGGTCCGCCGGGTCACCAGGCTGCGGGCCGCCGGGTTCGGCGTGTAGCCCAGCGCCCGCACCGCCGCCTCGACGGCCTCCCGGGCCGGGCGCGAGACCCGGTTGCCGCCGTTGATCGCCCGCGACGCCGTCGCCCGGGAGACCCCCGCCATGCGGGCGACCTCGTCGAGGGTCGGCGCCTGCCCGGGACGCTGGTCCTCGGGCGGCTGGCTCACGGTCGGCACGCTATCCGACCGCCTCGGCGGCCGACGGCGAGGTCGGCGAGGTCGGCGAGGCCGGTGACGCCGGCCGGACCGGAACCCGGCCGGTGCGCGCGACGTCGGCGTACCAGAGCGCGCTCGACTTGGGCGTGCGCCGCTGGGTCGCGTAGTCGACGTGGACGATCCCGAACCGCTGCGCGTAGCCGTAGGCCCACTCGAAGTTGTCGAGGAACGACCAGGCGAAGTAGCCGCGCACGTCCACCCCGGCGTCGATCGCGTCGGCGATCGCCAGCAGGTGCTGCTCGATGTAGGCGAGCCGCTCCGGGTCGTGCACGGAGCCGTCGGGCGCGACGACGTCCTCGTAGGCCGCACCGTTCTCGGTGATGTACAGCGCCGGTGCGGCGTAGTCCTCGTGCAGGCGCCGCAGCAGCCGGGTCAGCCCCTCCGGCTGCACCTCCCAGTCCAGCCCGGTCACCGGCAGCCCCCGCCGCGGGAACACGATGTCCTGCCCGCCGGGGAAGGGCGACAGCGTCGGCCGGGTCGGGTGGCTGATCCGCGAGCCGAGCAGGTCGGCGGCCGGGTGAGTACGTCCCGAGGCGCCATCGCCGTGGTAGTAGTTCACGCCGAGCACGTCCAGTGGCGCGCCGATCAGGGCCAGGTCGCCGTCGTGGACGAACTCCTGCCAGGCCCGGCCCTGCCAGGTCATCCCCTCGGTGCGCGCGGCGAGCTCGGGGGCGTGGGAGCCGCGCAGGATCGGGTCGAGGAACATCCGGTTCCAGAGCAGGTCGACCCGCTCCGCGGCGTCGACGTCGGCGGGCTCGGCCGGGTCGAACGGCTCGGCGACCGTGAGGTTGAGGGTGATGCCGAGGACGTCGTCGGGCGAGCCGGTGCGCCGCAGCTCGTCGACGACCAGGCCGTGCCCGAGCATCAGGTGGTGGGCGGCGACGACCCCGGCGACGCCCTCCTGCCGGCCGGGTGCGTGCTGCCCGCCGGTGTAGCCGAGGAAGGCCGAGCACCACGGCTCGTTGAGGGTGGTCCAGTGCCGCACCCGGTCCCCGAGGGCGTCGTACACGGTGAGGGCGTAGTCGCGGAACCGCTCGGCGGTGTCGCGGCTCAGCCAGCCGCCGGCGTCCTCGAGCGCCTGGGGGAGATCCCAGTGGTAGAGCGTGACCCACGGCAGGATGCCGCGCCCGAGCAGCTCGTCGACGAGCCGGGAGTAGAAGTCCAGGCCCGCGGGGTTCGGCGCGCCGCCGTCGGGGCGGACCCGCGGCCAGGCGATCGAGAAGCGGTAGCAGTCGAGCCCGAGCTCGGCCATCAGCGCGACGTCCTGCGGCATGCGGTGGTAGTGGTCGCAGGCCTCGACGCCGGTGTCGCCGTCGAGGATCGCGCCGGGCACCGTCGCGAAGGTGTCCCACACCGACGGCGTACGGCCGTCCTCGGCGACCGCGCCCTCGATCTGGTACGACGCCGTGGCCGCTCCCCACAGGAATCCCTCGGGAAGCCGGACGGCACTGGACGGATTGGAGGTCATCCCTTGACCGCTCCTTGCATGATGCCGGTGACCAGCTGGCGGCCGGCGAGGACGAACAGGATCAGCAGCGGGATGGTGGCCATCCCGGTGCCGGCGAGCACGAGCGCGTAGTCGGTGGTCTGGCCCTGACCGGTCAGCGCCAGGCGGTCGAGCGCGATCTGCAGCGTCTGGGTCCGCTGCAGCGCGACGAGGGGCCACATGTAGTCGGTCCAGACCTGCATGAAGGTGAACAGGAACAGGATCGCCATCGCGGGCCGGGCGGCGGGCACCGCGACGGTCCAGAAGGTGCGGATCATGCTGCAGCCGTCCATCCGGGCCGACTCGAGCAGCTCGTCGGGGACGGCGTCGACGAGGTACTGCCGCATGAAGAACACGCCGAAGGCGGTGACCAGGGTGGGCAGCGCGACGGCGGCGAGCGTGTCGAGCAGCCGGTACTCGCGCATCAGGATGAACAGCGGCACCAGCGCGAGCTGCGTGGGCACCGCCATGGTCATCACGACGAACGCCATCAGGCCGCCCCGGCCGCGGAAGCGGAGCTTGGCGAAGGCGTAGCCGGCGAGGGTGGAGAAGAACACCACCGAGACGGCGCAGAACGTCGAGACGAGCAGGCTGTTGAGCAGCGCCTGCCAGAACTCGATGGTGTCCAGCACCCGGCGCGCGTTCTCGAGGAAGTGCCCGCCCGGCAGCAGCGGCGGCGGATAGCTGCCCGCCTCCTGCTTGGTGTGCGAGCCCAGCGCGAACGACCAGTAGAGCGGCAGCGCCGAGCCGACCACGAAGGCGGTGAGCAGGCCGTAGACGAGGAAGCCGGGACGCCGGTTCATGCGCGGCCCGCCTTCCGGGTCGCCAGCCGGGTCAGGCCGAAGTTGAGCAGCACGATCGCGATGATGATGAGGAAGAGCAGGAACGCCGCCGCGGAGGCCCGTCCGTAGAACTGGTCCTCGATCCCCTTGACGTAGATGTAGAGCGTCGAGGTCATGTACTGGTGGTCGGGCCCGCCCTCGCGGTTGGGCGTGTTGTCGAAGAGACGGGGCTCGGTGAAGATCTGCAGCCCGCCGATGGTGCTGGTGATGACGACGAAGACGATCGTGGGCCGGATCATCGGCAGGGTGACCGCGAAGAACTGGCGGATCCGGCCGGCGCCGTCGAGCGCGGCGGCCTCGTAGAGGTCGCGCGGCACGGCCTGCATCGCGGCCAGCACGATGAGCGCGTTGTAGCCCGTCCACCGCCAGTTGACCATGCCGGCGATGGCGAAGTGGCTCCAGAACCGGTCGACGTGCCAGCGGATCGGGTCGAGGCCGAGATGGGTGAGGACCTGGTTGATGAGGCCGGACTGGTCGGCGAAGAAGCTGCCGAAGATGAGGACGGCGGCGGCCGGGGCGACCACGAACGGCAGCAGCACGCTCATCCGCCAGAAGGTGCGCCCGCGCAGCCGGGTGTCGAGCAGCGCGGCGACCGCCACCGCGATCACGATCTGCGGCACCGAGCTGAGCAGGAAGATCGAGAAGGTGTTGACCAGCGATTTCTGGAACACCGGGTCGGTGAGGACGAAGGTGAAGTTGTCGAGGCCGATGAACTCGCCGCGGGAGTACTGGTTGCGGTTCCACTGGAAGAACGACAGGTAGCCCGTGTAGAGCAGCGGGTAGAGCCCGACGATCGCGAAGAGGATGAAGAAGGGCGAGATGTAGAGGTACGGGCTCAGCTTGAGGTCCCACCGCGACCGGCGCTGCCGGCGTAGCAGTCGCGCGCGGTCACGGTCGGGTGGCCCGCCCGCCGGGGGCGCCGTGGTGACGGCGTCCCCGGCGGGCAGGTCCTGGGCGGTGCTCATCGACTACTGCAGGGCGTCGACGTCGGAGAGGAACGTCTTCCAGGAGTCGTCGGGGTCCTTGCCCTGGTCGACGCGGTTGATGGCGTCCTGGAACTTGCCCAGGATGTCGGAGTAGAGCGGCCCGTGGTGGGGCTGCACGGTGATCGCGGCCGCCCGGTTGGAGAAGATCTCGCCGGCGGGAGCGTCGTTGAAGTAGGCGTCCGTGGCGGCCAGCAGCTCCGGGTCCTCGAGGGCGGCGACCTGCGAGGGGAAGTTGCCGGTCTCGGCGAACACCTTCAGCTGCTGCTCGGGCGCGGTGATCCAGGCGGCGAACTCCTTGGCCTCGGCCTGGTGGGCCGAGGACTTCGGCACCGACAGGTAGGAGCCGCCCCAGTTGCCGCCGCCGCCCGGGAAGACGTCGGCGATGTCCCAGATCACGCCGTCGGGAGCCGGCTCACCGGTGTTCGACCTGATGTTGGCGCGCATCCAGCCCGGGCACGGGACGGTGGCGATGCCGTCCTTGGAGAACGCCGCGGTCCAGTCGTCGCTCCACTGCGGGGCCTTGGTGCCGAGGTCGACATGGGCGGCGACGGTGTCGTAGATGGCGCGCAGCTCGTCGTTGTCCACCGCGACGGTGTTGTCGGCCTTCTCGAAGGGGAACTCCACCTGGTTCAGCATCGCCTGGGCGATCGAGCCGGAGGCGTCGTACCACGCGGCGTCGGCGACCTCGGCCTTGAACTGCTTGCCGGTGGCGAAGTAGTCGTCCCAGGTGCCGATCAGGGCGGCGACCTCGGCGCGGTCGGTGGGCAGTCCGGCCCGGGCGAACAGGTCGGCGCGATAGCAGATCGCCTCCGGGCCGGCGTCCGTGGCGTAGCCGAACAGCCGCCCGTCGGAGGTGGTGGCCGCGTCGGACTTGAACTCCAGCCAGCGGCCGTCGAGGTCGGGCGAGGAGAGATCGACCCAGGCGTCCGGGTTGGCGACGACGGCGGGCATGAAGTCGCCCTCGAGCGCGACGACGTCGGGCAGGCCCGAGCCGGCCTGGAGGTTGGTGTTGAGCTCGTTCTTCCAGTCGTCCCACTTGGAGACCTTGGTCTGCTCGACCTGGATGTCGGGATGGGCGGCGTTCCACTCCTCGATCAGCGAGTCGTAGCCGAACTCGCCGAACGTGGTGAGGGTGAGCTTGTCGCTGCCGCCCAGCTTCTTCTGCTCGGCGCTCTTCGTGGGGTCGCTGTTGCCGCCGCAGGCCGCAGTGGCACCGAGCACGAGGGTGGCGGTCGCCGCGGTGGCGAGGGCCTTGGTGAGACGGGACCGGCGGACCGGCGAGGCGGACCGGTGCGGCGGTCCGGAGAAGGTGTTGCGCACGGTGGTGACACTCCTGCCTGGCGAGTACGGCGTTCGGGTGCGGCGCCGGAAGGGTGTGAAAGCGCTTCCACTTCTGGCGACGCCTGCACCATGACATAGGTCACATCGGTTCGTCAACGACCGCTGGAAAGTGCGGATCTGACGCCAGTGGACATGGTGAGAGCGATTCCACTAGACGCGGCCGCAGAGACCGCCTACTGTGAGCGGCGTCACCGGAAGTCGGAGAAGGGCGGGCCATGGCCCAGGTCGAGTTCGTGAAGGCGTCGCACGTCTACCCGGGAGCGGGCCGGGCGGCGGTCGACGAGCTGTCGCTGACCGTCGAGGACGGTGAGTTCATGGTGCTCGTCGGCCCCTCCGGCTGCGGCAAGTCCACCTCGCTGCGCATGCTCGCCGGCCTCGAGGAGGTCACCACCGGCAGCATCAGGATCGGCGACGTCGACATCACCGACGTCGCCCCCAAGGACCGCGACATCGCGATGGTCTTCCAGAACTACGCCCTCTACCCGCACCTGAGCGTCGCCGACAACATGGCGTTCGCCCTCAAGATCGCCGGGGTCGCGAAGGCGGAGCGTCGTGCCCGCGTCCAGGAGGCGGCCCGGATGCTCGACCTCGTCGACGTACTCGACCGCAAGCCCCGCGCCCTCTCCGGCGGCCAGCGCCAGCGCGTCGCGATGGGGCGCGCCATCGTGCGCCAGCCGCAGGTCTTCTGCATGGACGAGCCGCTCTCCAACCTCGACGCCAAGCTGCGCGTCTCCACCCGCACCCAGATCGCCGCGCTCCAGCGCCGGCTCGGCACCACCACCGTCTACGTCACCCACGACCAGGTCGAGGCGATGACGATGGGCGACCGGGTCGCGGTGATGAAGGACGGCGTCCTCCAGCAGGTCGACACCCCGCTCGCCCTCTACGACCGGCCCGCCAACGCCTTCGTCGCCGGCTTCATCGGCTCACCCTCGATGAACCTGCTCTCGGGGTCCTCGACGGCGGCGGCGCGGCCGTGGTGGACGGGCATGCCTTCGCGCTGCCCCGCCCCGCGGCCTCGGCCCCCTCCGGGAGCGTCATCCTCGGCATCCGGCCCGAGGACTGGCGGGTCGCCGGCGCCGGCGAGAGCGGCTACCCGGTCACCGTCCAGGTCGTCGAGGAGCTGGGCGCCGACGCCTACCTCTACGCCACCCCCGCCGCGGCCCCCGACGTCGCCGACCGCCCCGCCGGCGAGCTCGTCCCGCAGGTCGTGGCCCGCGTCGACGGCCGCGCCGGGCTCACCCCGGGACAGCAGGTGCGCCTGGCCGTCGTACCCGAGCGGGTGCATGTGTTCGACGCCGAGAGCGGGCGCAGGCTGGCCGGCTGACGTTGTCGCTGCCCCAGGCGCACCGAGCTGTCCGGATCAGTCGATGGTCCAGGTGTCGCCGGTGTTGATGAGGGTGGTGAGGCGTTCTTCGGGGGTGCCGTGGGTGGTGGCGGTCTGGTGGGCGGTGGTGATCTGGGCGCGGGTCTGGTCGTCGTAGGTGGGGCGGTGGATCTGGCGGAAGATGCCGATGGGGACCTGTCCGGTTGTGCCGGGTGGGGCGTTGTGGTCGCTGAGGCGGGAGAGGGCGAATTGGCGGGTGGGGTTGGTCTCGGTGGGGTCGTGGTGCCAGGTCTGGGTGTGGCCGTTGATGTCGAGGGTGACCTGGAGGCCGGGTTCGAGGCGGAGCAGGTGGTCGGCGGCTTGGGGTCCCTTGAGGGTGTCGAAGGCGCCGTCGTTGAAGATGGGGCAGTTTTGGTAGATCTCGACCAGGCTGGTGCCGCGGTGGGCGGCGGCCGCGGCGAGGATGGTGGTGAGGTGTTTGCGGTCGGAATCGATGGTGCGGGCCACGAAGGTGGCTTCGGCTCCCAGCGCCAGGGAGATGGGGTTGAAGGGGTGGTCGAGGGATCCGGTGGGGGTGGATTTGGTGATCTTCCCGACCTCGGAGGTGGGTGAGTATTGGCCTTTGGTGAGGCCGTAGATGCGGTTGTTGAACAGCAGGATGGTGATGTTGACGTTGCGGCGTAGGGCGTGGATGAGGTGGTTGCCGCCGATGGACAGGGCGTCGCCGTCGCCGGTGACGACCCATACGGAGAGGTCTTCGCGGGCTACTGCGATGCCGGTGGCGATGGAGGGGGCGCGGCCGTGGATGGAGTGCATGCCGTAGGTGTCGAGGTAGTAGGGAAACCTCGAGGAGCAGCCGATCCCGGAGACGAAGACGATGTTCTCCCGAGCTAGTCCGAGGCCTGGGAGGAAGGACTGCACGGCCTTCAATACCGCGTAGTCGCCGCAGCCGGGGCACCAGCGGACTTCTTGGTCGCTGGAGAAGTCCTTGGCGGTCTGGGTCTGGCCCTCGTCCAGCGTCGGGATCAGGTCGGTGCCGGAGCGCAGCTCCGGCGTGCCCAGATCGATGCGGGTGTGGGTGGGGGCGCTCACGCGTCGGCTCCTTCGGCGGCGGTCAGGCTGGTGAGGTCGGGGTGGTCCCGGTCGCTCACGTCGGTCGACGCTGCACCGCCTGGGGAGCCGATGCCGGTGAGATCGAAGAACTCGGCGTTGAATCTTATGAAGGCGGCCTGGTCGTCGGGGACGTCGTCCTCGTAGAAGATTGCCTCGACGGGGCATACGGGTTCGCAGGCGCCGCAGTCGACGCACTCGTCGGGTTGGATGTAGAGCATCCGGGTGCCTTCGTAGATGCAGTCGACGGGGCATTCGTCGATGCAGGCCTTGTCCTTGACGTCGACACAGGGCTGGGCGATCACGTAGGTCATCAGGCCGGCTCCTCTGGGCTGGTCTCATGGTCGGCGGGAAGATTGAGGCCGTGTTCGCCGAGGTCGACCTCGCGTCCTTCGGTGTGGCCGATGAGGGTGCCGATGGTTTCGGCGAGTTCGGCGGCTTTGAGGGGGAGGCCGTTGACGTGGTTGTAGCCCTGGGCGTCGATGAGGTACTCGGCTCGCAGGAGTCTGCTGAGTTGGCCGAGGTTCATCTCGGGTACGAGGATCTTGTCGTAGCCCTGGAGGATCTCGCCGAGGTCGTGGGGGAAGGGGTTGAGGTGGCGTAGGTGGACCTGTGCGACGTGGTTGCCGGCGCGGCGCACGCGGCGGCAGGCGGCGCCGATGGGGCCGTAGGTGGAGCCCCACCCGATGACCAGCACCTTGGCCTTGCCTTGTCCTGGGGGGCCGGAGGGGTCGTCGACCACGAGTGGGGGAGGGCGTCGGCGATGCGCTGGACCTTGGCGGCGCGCAGGCGGACCATGTGGTCGTGGTTGGCCGGGTCGTAGGAGATGTTGCCGTGTCCGGTGGTGGGGGTGCCGGCTTTCTCGAGTCCGCCGATGCGGTGCTCGAGTCCGGGGGTGCCGGGGATGGCCCACGGCCGGGCCAGGGTGGCCTGGTCGCGGGCGTAGGGCCAGAACTCGTCCGGGCTGCCATCGACCGACTTCGGCCCGGCGTGGTTGGGCCCGGTGGCGAAGTTCGGTTCGATCACCGGCAGCTGGTCTGATTCTGTGGTGACGTCGGGGATGGCCCAGGGTTCGGAGCCGTTGGCCAGATACCCGTCGGAGAGCAGGAAGACGGGGTGCGGTAGGTGATCGCGATCCGGGCGGCTTCGAGGGCGGCGGCGAAGCAGTCCCCGGGTGACTGCGGGGCGATGATGGGGACGGGGGCTTCGCCGTTGCGGCCGTACATGGCTTGGAGGAGGTCGGCCTGCTCGGTCTTGGTCGGCAACCCCGTGGAGGGGCCGCCGCGCTGCACGTTGACCACCACCAACGGGAGTTCGGTCATGACCGCGAGTCCGATGGCCTCGGACTTGAGCGCGATCCCGGGCCCCGAGGTGGTGGTGACGCCGAGCTGGCCGGCGAAGGAGGCGCCGATCGCGGCGCCGATCCCGGCGATCTCGTCCTCGGCCTGCAAGGTGGTCACCCCGAACCCCTTGTGCTTGGAGAGCTCGTGGAGGATGTCGGAGGCCGGGGTGATCGGATACGAGCCTAAGAAGAGCGGTACACCGGCACGAACACTGGCCGCAACCAACCCATACGACAGGGCGAGGTTGCCGGTGATGTTCCTATAGGTGCCGGAGTTCATCCGGGCGGGTTTGATCTCGTACTGGACCACGAAGGTCTCGGTGGTCTCGCCGTAGTTCCACCCCGCGCGGAATGCGGCGATGTTCGCGCCCAAGATCGCGGGGACCTTGGAGAACTTGCGCTCCAAGAACGCCACCGTGGGTTCGGTGGGGCGCCCGTACATCCACGACAACAACCCCAACGCGAACTGAACCGCACTGGGTCTGATGGAGGCTCTGGTCATTTGATTTCAACCAGGGCCTGGGTTCCCTGCTGGGTAGCGTAGAACCTTTCTTCGAACTCGGTCGGCGGGAGGTCGCTGAGGTAGCCGTGTAGCCGCTGGTGGTTGTGCCAGTGCACCCAGCCGAGGGTGGCGAGCTCGACGTCGTCGATGGCGCGCCACGGCCCCGGACGCGCCGGACCGCGGATGAGCTCGGCCTTGTAGTAGCCGTTCACGGTCTCGGCCAAGGCGTTGTCGTAGCTGTCCCCGACGGTCCCGATCGATGGGACGGCGCCGATCTCGGCGAGCCGCTCGCCGTAGCGCAGACTCGTGAATTGACTGCCGGCGTCGCTGTGACACCGCAGGCCCTCGAGCTGCGTGCCGCGGGACCAGCGGGCCATCTCGATCGCGTCGAGCACCATCTCGGTGCGCATGTGGCTGGCGACTCGCCACCCCACGATCATCCGACTGAAGGCGTCGACGATGAAGCACACGTAGGCGATCCCGGCGAACGTCGGCACGAACGTCAGGTCGGTGACCCACAGTTCATTCGGCCTTGTCGCGGTGAAGTTCCGCTTCACCAGGTCCGGGTGCCGTGCAGCCTTGTCATCCGGCCTGGTCGTCCGCACCCGTTTCGTGCGGACGACGCCTTCGATGCCTTCGGCGCGCATCAGCCGGGCGACCTGGTCACGGCCGACGTCGTGTCCGGCACGCCTGGCGGCCTTCCACAGTTTCCTCGCGCCGTAGACCCGGTAGTTCGCCTCCCACAGCTCGCGCAGCGCCGGTCTGAGCTCAGCATCACGTTGCGCGCGTGCGGATGGCTCGCGGGACCGGGCGGCGTAGTAGGTGCTCGGAGCCACCTGCAGCCCCGCCTTGGACAGCGTGGTGCAGATGGACTCGACTCCGAGCTTCTTGCCCTCGACGACCTCGTCGCGGTTGGCGTCGATGAAAGCGACTACTACTTGTGTTGGCGGTCGAGCTCCGCCCCGAAGAAAGAGGCCGCTCGCTTGAGAATCTCGTTGGCTCGCTTGAGCTCGCGGTTCTCCTGCTCCAGCTCGCGGATTCGCTTGGCCTCCGCTGTGGTCACGCCCGGCACGTGGCCGTCGTCGATGTCGGCCTGCTTGACCCACTGACGCACCGATTCCACGCCGTAACCCAACTGGGTCGCGACCCGCTGGACCGTCCCGTGCTCGGTTCCCAACTCTGCTCGCAGCGTGCGGACCATCCGGACCGCCGCTGCCTTCTCCTCCGGGGAGTAGCGCCGCGTCTGCGGCTTCCCGGGCACCTGCTCCTTGGGCATGTGCTCATCCTCGTTTCCAAGGTCACGAGCCTCCAAGAAACCCAGTGCGGTTCAAACATGTTCTTCGCCCGTGCGGCGTCCTTGCGGGAGAGCCCGAACTCCGCCACGGCCGCGATGGTGATGCCGGTCAGGTCGACGGGCTGCACCGCGAACCCGGCCAACGGATCGTCGACCTCGCCGAGCTTGTCGAGCGGGTTGGTGGTGTAGCCGGCCTTGTCGAGGTTGCGTTGGGTGAAGTCGTGGGTGTCCACGATGATCGTCGCTCCCCGCGGGAGATCACCGATGTTGGCCTTGAGTGCGGCGGGGTTCATCGCGACCAGCACGTCCGGGCGGTCCCCGGCGGTGAGGATGTCGTGGTCGGCGAAATGGATCTGAAACGACGACACCCCGGGGATCGTGCCCTGGGGGGCGCGGATCTCTGCAGGGAAGTTCGGCAACGTGACCAAGTCATTGCCGAACACCGCCGACTCCTGCGTGAACCGGTCACCGGTCAGCTGCATGCCATCACCGGAGTCACCCGCGAACCGGATGATCACCCGATCCAACTGCTTGACCTGCTTGACCTGGCTCACGCCCGCTCCCTATCTCTGATAATGATACCAATCTAATCACCGTGAGGGTACGCGTCAATCGGAGGCGTTCGCCCCCGCTCCCAAGATCCTTCTTATGATATTCATGGATAGGTTTTGTGGTTGACGTCCCCGACGACCGAGGAGCGGAGATGACGCTGAAGTTCGGCCTCGCACTCATGAACGACTTCCCCCGGGGGTGGTACCTGCCGCACGCGTATCGATGCTGCGGGAGCAGGTGCGCGCCGCCGAGGAGGCCGGCATCTCCTCGGTCTGGGTGCTGCAGCACTACCTGGGCAGCATGCCCACGCTCCAGCCGATTCCGCTGCTCGCAGCGCTCGCACAGGATGCGGGGGAGATGAGGCTCGGCACCAACATGTTCATCCTGCCGCTGCGCCACCCGGTCGACGTCGCGGAGGACTTCGCCACGCTCGACCATCTCACCGGAGGCCGGGCCGTTGCCGGCTTCGGCATGGGATACCGCGAGAACGAGTTCGCCTCGTTCGGTGTGCCGATGGACGAGCGGGTCAGCCGCTACGAGGAGAGCATCGCCATCATCCGCTCGCTCTGGTCCGGCGAGACGACCTCGTTCTCCGGCAGACACTTCTCCTTGGACGATCAGCGCATCAGCTTGCGGCCGGTCCAGGATGCGGGACCGCCCATCTGGGTCGGAGCCGGGCCGCACAAGACCGGTGCGCACCGGGCCGCCCGGCTCGGCGACGCCTGGATCGTCCCACCGCACGTCGATCCCGAGCGCCTCGCCGTGGTCCTCGGTCACTACCGTGACGAGCGGTCGCGGCTCGGCCGCGGCCCCTCCGAGCTGGTGGTCCGTCGTGAGCTGCTGCTCGACCCGGATCCCGACCGTGCTCGCGCGCTCGGGATCGAGGCTCGAGGCGCCCTCACGCGCAAGTACGCCGAGTACAACGCGCCGCAGCAGGGCGAGGCCTACAAGCACCTCTCCACCGACAAGGCCGCCGAAGAGGTGGCGGACGCCTCGTACCTGTTCACCGACCCGGCCGGGGCCGTCGCGGCACTCAGCGAGCTCGAGGCCCGGGGCCTGACCTATGTCGTGCTCCGTGCGCAGTGGTACGACCTGGAACAGGACAGGGTGCTTCGTACTCTCGAGCTGTTCAAGAACGAGGTGCTCCCGCACTTCCGGTGAGCGTCCACGGTGCCGCCGCGAGGAGCTCGGCGACCGGTCGGCCGTCGATCAGTGCTGCGCGACAACGGTTGATGGCGGCCGGACTGCCGGCGCCGGAGACGCCGACGAGTCGGTCGTCGGCGTCGGTGTGCAGTGCCAGCCAGGAGCCGCTCTCGGGGTCGCCGTCGACGACCAGGACGGTATCGGCGGCTCCGACGCTTCCGAGCACCTGGACCTTGACGTCGTACTGGTCCGTCCAGAAGTAGGGCACCGCGGCGATGGGCTCTCGGTCCGCAGGCTCCCGCAGCAGGTTGCGAGCCACCGGGCCGGCCAGCGCGACGGCGTTGTCCCAGTGCTCCAGCCGGCGGTGGCCGGCTGCGCTCCGCACCCGGGCGACGTCGCCGATCGCGAGCACCCGCGGGTCGGAGGCGGTCATCGTCTCGTCGGTGAGGACGCCGTCGTCGACGGCGACGCCGCTGCCGACGAGCCACTCGGCGTTCGGGACGGAGCCGATGGCGACCAGGACGAGATCGGCGTCCAGCTCGGTGCCGTCGTCGAGGGTGACGCGGGGCCGGCGTCGCCGCCGACCGCGGTGACGCCCCGGCCCAAGTGGAGGTGGACGCCGCGGTCGGCGTGCCATCGCGCGACCGCTCGACCGAGAATCGGCGGAACGGCGACTGCGAGGGGTGTCGGTTGCGGATCGACCAGGTGCACCTCCAGGCCGCGTGCGCGCGCGGCCGCGGCGACCTCGGTGCCGAGTACTCCGGCGCCGATCACGACCAGTCGCCGAGAGCCGTTCATCGCCCGCCGCAACTCGATCGCGTCGTCGAGGGAGCGCAGCACGTGCACGCCGGGACCCGACCAGTCGGGGATCGTTCGAGGACGCACCCCCGTGGCGACCACGAGTCGATCGAAGGGCACTCGATCGTGGCCCACCTCGACGATGCCGGCCGCGAGGTCGAGGCGGTCGGCACGGCTGCCCACGCGAAGGTCCAGGTCGAGTGCGTCCCAGCGGTCCTCGGCGCGCAGCCAGACCGGCTCGGCGCCTGCGAGGAATCCCTTGGACAGAGGCGGCCGGTCATAGGGACGGTGCGGCTCGGAGCCCACGAGCACCAGGGAGCCGTCGTACTTCGCGCGGCGCAGCCGCTCCGCCACCCGCAGGCCCCCGATCCCGGCTCCGACGATCACGACCTGCTCGAGCATGGGCCCTCCTTGACACTCATCTATGACAATGATTATCTGTGATCTGTCTGCGTCCGTCCAGTCGACGAGCGCGGCGTCTTCGCCCGGGCCCGGTTCCGGGCGTCCGTTCGAGGGAGAGTGTTGATGACCGCGAAGCTCGTCGTCGAGGATTTCATCCGCTGTACCGGGCACGGTCGGTGCTACAGCGAGGCGCCCGACCTGCTCGACTACGACGACGAGGGTTTCGTGTCCGTGCGTCATGCTCCCCTGGAGATCACCGACGCCGACATCGAGGATGCCGAGGCTGCCGTGGCGGCCTGTCCCGAGGCGGCACTCCGCATCATCGAGGAGGACTGAAGAGATGACCGACCAGAGCCTGGCGGAGCGACTGCTCCGGCTGGAGGAGATCGAGACCGCCCGCGGCCTCTACAACGTCTATGCCGAGACCCTGGACGATCCGGACCCCGACACGGTGGCGCCGCTGTTCACCGAGGATGCGGTGCTGCACACGCCGGTCGGCGACTTCGTGGGCCGAGAGGCGATCCTCGACTTCTACACGAAGGCGTTCGCCGACGACACCTCGGTGAAGCGGCACTTCATCACCAACTCGCGGGTGGTCGCGCACCGGCCGGGTGAGGTGCACCTCGTCAGCTACTTCCTCTACGTCGGCCGTGGTGACGACGCCTCCATCGTCGGCTGGGGCACCTATGACGACCGGATCGACGTGAGCGGCACCCAGCCCCTGTTCCGGGAGAAGACGATCGACGTGCACGTCGGCACGGACCTGTCGACCGGATGGGCGAAGGGAGCGCTGTGACCGAGCAGCAGGAGCTCTGGATCGGCGGGCGCTGGGCGACCGGGGCGGGGGTGACCACGACGGTGGTCAACCCGGCCGGCCTGGAGCCGATCGCGACTGCTCGGCTGGCGACCACCGTGGATGTCGATCACGCGGTCGCGCAGGCGCGCGCCTCCTTCGACGCCGGGGTCTGGAGCGGTGCGGCGCCGGCCGAGCGCGCACAGGTGCTCCGAGCCGCCGCCGATCTGCTGGAGAAGCGGCAGGACGAGCTGGCGCGGACCCTCACCGGCGAGCTCGGCTGCCCGCTGTGGTTCTCCGAGCGTGCGCACGTCCCGAACCCGATCCGGCACCTGCGCACCTTCGCCGACCTCGCGCAGGCGCACACCTTCGACGAGGAGGTCAGCGACGGCGCGAACCGCAGCCTCGTGATCGACGAGCCCGTCGGCGTCGTCGGGGCCATCACGCCGTGGAACGGGCCGCTCAGCTCGCCGGCCATCAAGGTCGGCCCGGCCCTGGCGGCCGGCTGCTCGGTCGTCCTCAAGCCCTCGGTCGAGGCGCCGCTGACGGTGATGGCGCTCGGTGACGCGCTGGCCGAGGCCGGCCTGCCCGAGGGCGTGCTCTCGATCCTGCCGGGCGGCACCGAGGCGGGAGTGCGACTGGTCGAGCACCCGGACGTCGACAAGATCGCCTTCACGGGCAGCACGGCCACCGGCAGACAGATCATGCGGACCTGCGCCGACCGCATCGCCCGGATCACCCTCGAGCTCGGCGGGAAGTCCGCAGCGGTGGTGCTCCCGGACGCCGACGTCGAGAAGATGGTCGCCGCGATCATGCCGATGTCACTGGTCGTCACCGGACAGCTGTGCATCAGCCAGTCCCGCGTGCTGGTGCCGCGGTCGCTCGAAGCAGAGGTCACCGAGGCGCTCGCTGCCGCGATGGCCGCTCTTCGCGTCGGCGACCCGCTGGACCCGGCCACGTTCCTGGGGCCGCTGGTCAGCAGCGCCCAGCGCGACCGGGTCGAGGGCTATGTCGACCTCGCTCGCACCGAGGGGGCGACGGTCGCCACGGGCGGGCGTCGCCCGGACGACGTCCCGCCGGGCTACTTCGTCGAACCCACCCTCCTCACTGGCGTCACCAACGCCATGCGGGTGGCGCAGGAGGAGATCTTCGGCCCGGTCATCGCCGTCGTGGCCTACGACAGCGTCGAGGAGGCCATCGCGATCGCCAACGACTCGCCGTACGGCCTCTCGGGTTCGGTCTGGAGTGCGGATCCGGACGCGGCCCTCGCCGTTGCCCGCCGGATCCGCACCGGAATGGTGTCGATCAACGGGGCGCCCCAGGCATGGGGGACGCCCTTCGGCGGCTACAAGCAGTCCGGCATCGGGCGCGAGATGGGCATGGAGGGGCTTCGCGCCTACTTCGAGAAGAAGTCCGTCGCGCTCGGCCCCGCCGTGGGCTGACCTCACCTCGTTCATCCCAGATCGATCCACGACTCGAACGGAGCACACCCGTGGGCAAGCTCGACGGCAAGCGTTGCATCGTCACCGGCGGAGCGCAGGGAATCGGCCGCGCCATCGTCCTGGACCTGGCCGCAGAAGGCGCGGCGGGGGTCGTCATCGTCGACCGCAACGTCACCGGTGCCCAGGACACCGCCGCGCTGGTGGGGAGTGCGACGAGGGTCCAGGTCGTGGAGACCGACCTCCGTAGTGGCGATCAGGTGAGGTCGGCCCTCGACTCGTCGGTGGCGTTCCTGGGCGGGCTCGACGTGCTGGTCAACAATGCGGGCGTGATCGAGTCGGTGCTCACCGACCGACCCACCACCGTGGATCAGTTGGACGAGGAGATCTGGGACATGGTCTTCGACGTCAACCTCAAGGCGATGTGGCTGATGACGAAGCACGCCACGCCGCACCTGCGGCAAGGGGACGGACCGGCGATCGTGAACTGCGGCTCGGTCTCCGGCCTGACGGGCTATCCGCTCGGCCCCGCCTACTGCTCCAGCAAGGGTGGTGTCGTCCAGCTGACCCGGGCCTCGGCCGTGGACCTGTCCCCGGACATCCGGGTCAACTGCTACTGCCCCGGATCGGTCGAGACCCCGATGCGACAGGGCTTCATCGACGCCGCCGATGACAAGGACGCGGTGGAGAGGTTCATGAGCGCTTCACACCTGGTCCGTCGGGCCGGCCGGCCCGAGGAGGTCGCCCACCTGGTGTCCTTCTTGGTCTCCGACGACGCGTCCTTCATCACTGGCGGGATCTACAACGTCGACGGCGGCTCGTTGGCGTGGCGAGGGACCAACTGACGGCTCCGCGTGCCGCCGGCGGGTCGGCGGCCGGCTCCGAGAGGACGTCTCGCGACTGCGCTGACGGTGATTGACATCACCCGAATCTATGATAACAATTATTCTCGTGAAGACTGATTCTTCCGCGCAGGCCACGACCGACCTCCTCGAGGGTGCCCTGGCTGCCGGGAACACGGCGGCCGACGCGCCGCAGCTCGACCCGGACACCCCGGTCCTCAGGCTCCGCAACGTCTCCAAGACGTTCCCCGGCACGCACGCCCTCAAGGGCATCGACCTGGACATCGCGCCGGGCGAGGTGCGGGCACTGGTCGGCCAGAACGGCTCCGGCAAGTCGACGCTGATCAAGGTGCTGGCCGGCTACCACGCGCCCGACCCGGGGTCGGAGAGCTGGTTCAACGGCGAGGAGTTCCACCTGGGCAGCCGCGACGGTCTCGGCTCCAGCCATCTCCGCTTCGTCCACCAGGACCTCGGCCTCGTGCTGGAGATGAACGCGGTCGAGAACCTCGCCCTGACGGCGGGCTTCGCCACCGGCCTCGGTGGCCGGGTGGACTGGGGCGAGCAGCGCCGTCGAGCCGAGGAGACCATCGCGCGTCTCGGCGTCGATCTGGACGTGCGCAAGCCGCTGGCAGAGGCGACTCCGGTCGAGCGCACCGTGGTCGCCATCGCGGCCGCGCTGACCGGCTGGGAGAGCGGTCGCGGCCTTCTCGTCCTGGACGAGCCCACGGCGGTGCTGCCGCACACCGAGGTGGGCCGGCTGCTCGACATCGTCCGTGGTGTTCAGCGGATGGGCGCCAGCGTCCTCTACGTCAGCCACCGCCTCGACGAGATCTTCGCGATCGCCGACAAGGTGACCGTGCTCCGCGACGGGCGGGTCACCGCGACCCGGGACGCCGCCGAGCTGAACACCCAGTCGCTGGCCGAGCTCATGGTCGGAGACCAGGTGGACGCCGCATTCCGGCTCGGCCGCCCCGTCGTCGCCGCCGACGCCTCGCCGGTGCTCAGCGTGCGCAACCTCTCCGGCGTCCAGGTGAAGGACCTGGGCCTCTCCGTGGCCCGCGGCGAGATCCTCGGCATCGCGGGGTTCGCCGGCTCGGGCGCCGACGAGGCCGCCTACCTGCTGGCCGGCGCTCGGCCGGCCGGTGAGATCCAGGGTGAGATCCGTCGTGGCGACGGCTCCTGGGAGCCGGCCGGCGCGGCGCTCACCAGGCAGCGGCTGCCGCTCGTCCCCGCTGACCGCGCCGGCGAGGCCGTCGTGGCCGACTTCAGCGTCGCCGACAACCTGACCGTCCGGGTCCTCGACAGGTTCCGCACTCTCCTCGGTCTGTCCGCGCGGCGTGAGAACGCGTTCGTCGAGGAGTGGATCAAGCGGTTGGAGATCAAGGTCTCCGCGCCGGACGCCTCGATCATGAGCCTGTCCGGTGGCAACCAGCAGAAGGTGATCATGGGCCGCTGTCTGGCCTCGGACCCCTCGCTGGTGATCCTTGCCGAGCCGACCGCCGGGGTCGACGTCGGCACCCGGCAGGCCATCTACGAGCTGATCGGGCAGCTCGCCGACGACGGTCTCGCCGTGATCGTCACCTCGACCGACACCACCGATCTGCTTGCTCTCTGCTCCCGCGTCGTCGTGCTCAACGGCGGCCACGTCGTCGCCGAGCTCGCCGGCGAGCAGATCACCGACCAGGCACTGCTCGCCGCCATGGAAGCAGGAGACCGATGACCACCGCCCAGGAGCACCCCGTGACTGCTGCACCCGACACCGCCTCCGACGTCGACGCTCCGATCACGACGACGGGAAGCGCCTCGTCCCGAGCCTCGACGAGCCGTTCGCTCCTCGGGCTGCTCAGTCCCAAGCGGGTCAGCGCGCTCTACGTGCTCGCCGTGATCATCGTGATCTTCTCGTTCTGGGCGCCGGAGACCTTCCCGCGGATGGCCACCGTCCAGCAGATCCTCAACGGCAACGCGGTGATCGGTCTGGCGGCGCTGTCGATCGCGATCCCGCTGTCCGCCCGGGTCTTCGACCTGTCCTTCGCCTACACGATGTCGTTGTCCGGGGTCACCGCCGCGCACCTGCTCGCCAACAAGGACTGGTCGCTGTCCGCATCCATCGCCGCGGCGCTGGGCATCGCGCTGGTGGTCGGCCTGATCAACGCAGTCGTGGTGGTGGTCCTGCGCGTCGACTCGATGATCGGCACGCTGGCCACCGGATCGATCATCCAGGCGTTCATCACCTTCGTCACCAACGAGATCCCCATCACCGACTCCAAGCTGTACGGCGGCTTCTCCGACATCGGGCAGAAGCAGTTCCTCGGGCTGATCCTGCCGGTCTGGTACATGTTCGTCGCTGCGGCGCTGCTCTGGTTCCTGCTCTCGCACACCGCCACCGGTCGGCGCATCTACGCCACCGGCTTCAACACCGAGGCCGCCCGCCTGACCGGCATCAAGACGAAGCGGATCCAGTTCTGCTCGCTGCTCGTCTCCGCGGTGATCGCCGGATGGGCGGGCATCGCCCTGGCGGGCGTCCTCGGCTCCGGCTCGCCGACCGCGGGAACGCCGTATCTGCTGCCTGCGTTCGCAGCGGCGTTCCTGGGCGCCACCCAGCTGACGCCCGGCCGGTTCAACGCCTGGGGCACCGTCCTCGGCGTGATCACGCTGGGGCCGGCACCACCGGCCTCTCCCTGGCCACCGCCCCGGCGTGGGCATCGAACATGTTCACCGGCGTCGTCCTGATCGCCGCACTCGCCGTGACCACGGTGCAGCGCAAGCCCCGGACCGGCAAGCGCCGGTTCTCGCTGAGGCGCTCCGCCGCCTGAGCTCCGCCCGTCGAAGATCCGCCCGTCGAAGAAGGGAACCGTCGATGCCGACCCGTCCGTCCGAGTCGAAGGCCACCGGGGGATGCCCGGTGAGTCACACCGACTACCAGATCGAGCGGCCGATCCTCGAGACCTACGCCCATCTCAACGCCGAGCGTGAGGAGGCGCGATTCCTCTGGAACGACGCCACCGACCACGGCTTCTGGATGATCAACCGCTACGACGACGTCGTCGAGGCGCTGCGGATGTTCGAGGAGTTCGGCAACGAGCAGGTCAACGCTTTCGTCAACGACATGCCGGCGAACGTGCTGTTGCCCCAGCAGCTGAACCCGCCGGAGCACACGCGGCTGCGTCGGATGCTCAACCCGTTCTTCTCGCCCGCGGCCGTCAAGCGGCTGGAGCCGTTGGCACGCGAGCGGGCCCGGGCGATGGTGACGGAGATCAGGGAGCGCGGAGCCGACGATCTGACGACCGGCTTTGCGCTGCTGTACCCGACGGAGCTGTTCCTGGCGCTGCTGGGGCTGCCGGTCGAAGACGGACCGGAGTTCCTGTGGCGGATCGAGGCGATCTTCGGCGGACTGCTCAAGGCGGGGGAGGGCTCCGAGGAGGAGGCGGCGGCTGCGAGTGCCTGGATCACGGCGTACTTCAACGAGAAGGTCGAGGAGCGGCTCGCCGACCCGGGAGATCCAGAGACCGACCTGATCACGCGGATCCTGACCCATCCGGTGGGGGAGAAGATGCTCGAGCGCCACGAGGTGCTCACCGTCATGTCGACCCTGATGCTCGCCGGACTGGACACCACCCGCAGCGCACTGGGCTACATCTTCTATCACCTGTCCAACGACACCGCCTTGCGCCACAAGGTGACGGCCGATCCTTCGTTGTGGCCGCGGTTCATCGAGGAGTCGGTTCGGCTGTACTCGCTGATCATCGAGGACGGGCGCCTGGCGAAGTCCGACCTCGACCATCACGGGCTGCCCATCGAGAAGGGCGACATGCTGTGGCTGGGACTGGCGGCCGCGAACCGTGACCCGAGGAAGTTCGAGAATCCGGACGAGTTCGACATGGACCGCGCGAACCTGAGCCACCATCTCGGCTTCGGCGCAGGTCAGCACCGCTGCATCGGGATGCACCTGGCGCGCTCCGAGCTCGTCATCGCCCTCGAGGAGTGGCACGCGCAGATCCCGGACTATCGGATCGCCGAGGGTGTCGAGCTGCGCGAGCGCGGCGGCCAGCTGAAGCTGATGACGCTGCCCTTGGAGTGGGACTGACCTCAGCTGCTGGCCGGGACGGGAAGGGGCAGCTCGCAGGCGCCGTCGAAGCCCAGCGTATGGGTGAAGCGGCCGACGGCGATCCACGTCGCGATGCTGTAGGTCAGGTCGACGATCTCCGCCTCGTCGAACGCGTTGTGCATCCGGACCCACCACTGGTCGTCGTGCGGGGTCTCGCGGGGGGTCTCGGCCATCCGCTCGGCGTACTCGATCGCCAGGCGCTCCCTTTCGGAGAACAGCTCCGAGGTGCGCCACGAGGTCACTGCGTCGTAGAAGGACTCATCGGGTGCGGGGCCCCTGTCGATCGCGGGCGGCCCGCCGTTCGGTCCGGTGCCGACCCGGGCTGCGAGCTCGCCGGCGTCGGCGGCGAGGCGGAAGCCTCGGCAGGCGAGGCAGCCGTTGATGTCGGCGATCCTGATCCGCGCTGCCTCCGCGACCCGGAGGCTCAGCCGCGAGCTCTCGTAGACCGTGCGCGACAGGGCGATGAACGCATCGGCCATCGCGGGCTGGAGCCCGTTCCAGGCGGCCGACCGGGGATCGTCCGGGCTCCGCACGTCGGCGACTCTGGCCATGGCTCTCCTCGAGGGTGGCGGCGTTGACGCTGGCTGTCACGCCTGACATATTTCATTATCATGAATCGCATATACACCTTCCGTCAAGATGACGCCCTCTCCGACGACGGTGCTCGCCCGGTGCTGGTGGTGACGGGTGGCGCGCGCGGGATCGGCGCCGCGATCGTCGAGGCGGCCGTGGATCAGGGCTGCGCGGTCTGCTTCAGCTATGTCAGCGACGACCAGCGGGCGGCGAGCGTTCAGGCGAAGCTGTCGACGCCCCAGGTGCCGGTGCTGGCGGTCAAGGCGGACGTGGCGGATCCGGACTCGGCGGCACTGCTCATCGATCGCGCGGCATCGCTCGGTGATGTGGTGGGTCTGGTCAACAACGCGGCGATGCTGAACCGGATCGGCCTCTTCGTCGAGAGATCGCCGGAAGAGATGCGCCGTCTCGTCGAGGTCAACGTCCTCGGCGTGATGTACGCCTGTCGGGAGGTGATTCGGCGGTGGCTGGCAGACGGAGTGCGTGGCTCGGTCGTCAACATCTCCTCGACCGGCGCCGCGGTCGGCGCAGCGGGGGAGTTCGTCACCTACGCCGCGTCGAAGGGGGCTGTCGACAGCCTGACGATCGGGCTCGGTCGTGAGTACGCACGCCATGGCATCCGTGTCAACGCGGTGAGTCCTGGCACGGTCGACACGGGCGTGCACGCGACCGTCGGCGATCCGGACCGGGCCTCGCGTCTGGCGGAGTTCATCCCGATGGGCAGGACGGGCGAGCCCATGGAGATCGCCGAGGCGGTCATGTGGCTGCTGTCCGAGCGGGCGTCCTTCGTCACCGCAGCCAACCTGCGGGTCTCCGGAGGGGTGTGAGCCGATGTCCTGGGTGGGCCGTCCTCCCGGTGACGACGACGTGCGAGCGTACGCACACACGCTGGCCGACCGGCAGATGCAGGAGGCGACGTCCGGCAGGGGAGCGATCGCGTACCTGACGGCGGAGACCCGCCGGCAGGCGTTGGCCGAGGTCCGCGAGGGTGTGACCTACTCGCTGGCCCAGCCCATCTCGGCGGTGCCAGGCCCCGACCAGATCTTCGGCCCGCCGCTGCACCTCGACCTCGAGCCGCCGTTCGCCGAGCAGGCCGGAGAGGGCGGCAGATACGACTACCTCGGGCTGGCTGTGCACGGATTCGATCTCACGCACGTCGACGCCCTGTCGCACACGAGCTACCAGGGCCGCTTCTTCGGAGGGCGATCGGTGGCCGAGGCCCGGAAGACGCTCGACGTGAGGATGGCAGCCGACGGGCTGGTCGCCCGTGCCGTGCTGCTGGACGTTCCCGACGCCAGGGGCTGGAGTGGATCGATCACGGGACGCCCGTGCTGCCCGCGGAGATCGAGGAGATCCTGCGGCGACAGAAGGTCACGCCTCGTCCCGGCGACGCCTATCTGCTGTACACGGGGCGAACCCGGCGACTCGCCGAGGCGGGCGGACGCGCGATCGACAGCCAGCCCGGATGGCATGTCGGCTGTCTGCCCTGGCTGCGCGATGGACAGGCGTCGGTCGTCGGTTGCGACGTCGTGTGCGAGTACATGCCGTCGGGATACGCCTTCCGGATCCCGTTCCACACCTTCGGCATCTCGCAGCTCGGGCTGTGGATCCTCGACACCCTCGACCTCGATCGAGCGGTCCGGCACTGCCGGCGGACACGCCGCTACGAATTCGCGCTGATCGTCGCGCCCCTTCCCCTCGTCGGCGGCACGGGCAGCCCGGTCAATCCCCTCGCGATCTTCTGATCCGGATGCTTGACGATGATTCGATTCATACATACCATTATCGATGATTGTGAGAGCAGTCACAGACGGCCGGCGCGGCGGAGATGAGGCCGGTCCGTTCATTCGCTACGACAGAGTGTTGAGAGGAACGTCAGACATGAGCCGGGTTGCTAGCAGGCTGCGACGACTTCGTGCGGGGCGGCCCCTGATGCTCGTCGCGATCATGGCGGCGCTCGTGCTCAGCGGGTGTGCCGAGCAGGAGGGCGAGCAGAAGGGCGGCGGCGTGGGGCTTGCGATCGGGGCCACGAAGGAGGACTTCGTGGCCGCGTTGGCCGACATGTCGCCGGTGACGCTGCGGCTCCAGAGCACGGCACCCCAGGGGGCGGCGACCGGGCGGAGGTTCGAGGACTATGCCAAGGCGGTCGAGGACTGGTCGGGCGGCAAGATCACGTTCGACATCGCCTATGCCAACGCGGTCGTACCGCCCGCCGAGGTCGCCGATGCGATCAACGATGGTCGCCTCGACATGGGATCGGTCGTCACCACCCTCGTGCCGACGGACTTCCCGGTGAACGGCGCCCTGTGGGATCTCAGCTTCCTCGGTCGGCAGTCGCCGGTCGGAGGGCTTCTGCAGTCCGAGGCGATGCTGCTCGATGCGTCGGTGTCCACGCCGGAGATCTACGACGAGTTCGCCGACCTGGGCCTCTTCCCGGTCGTTCCCGCCTTCACGGCCGGATCGGTCGGGCTGGCCTGCTCGAGCGAGCGCAACGGGCTGGACACCCTCGGCGGGAACATCGTGGCCAGCCAGAGCCGGACTACCGAGGCCCAGGCGCGAGCTCTGGGGATGACCCACGTGTCGGCGAACTACACCGAGATGTTCGAGAGTCTGGAGCGTGGAGTCGTCGACTGCACTCTCACCAGCCTGACGGTGGCCGCGCTCTCGGGCTTCATTCCAGCGGCCCCTCACTTCGTCATCGACCAGGAGACCGGGTTCGGGAACTCCGGCGGCTCGTTCGTGGTCAACGCTGACAAGTGGGACTCCCTGCCGCTGGCGGCACGCCAGCTCCTCTTCGACCGCGCGGACGTCTTCCTGACCGCGAACTTCGAGGGCGCCTGGGACAACATCAAGGATGCCGTCGGCCAGTTCGACGAGGCTGACGGCGAGGTCTCGCCGATGGAGCCGGACACCAAGGCCGAGCTGGAAGCCTTCAACAAGAGCCTGATCGACGCTGCCCGGAGCAATGCCGCCATTGCCGACGCGGAGGGGTTCGTCGACACGATCGAGGAGTCCCTCCAGACCTGGAGCGACCTGGAGGGCGACGCACCGACGGACTACGCCGAGTTCGCCGACTGGTACGAGAGCGGCTCCGTGGACCTCACCTCCTACCTCGAACGCCTCTGGACCACCACCATGGACAAGAAGAGGCCGCGTTGACGGAGAAGGTCGCCCAGCTCGACCACCCGACCGAGGCCGAGGCGGCGGCGGGCCGGAGACGCCTCTCCGCGAATCTCTACGACCGACTGATCGAGGTTCCGGTCTCGCTGATCCTCATCGCGATGGTGCTGCACGTCTCGGCCAACGCACTGCTCCGTGCGTTGGCCGGCCATCCGCTCGACAACACGCTGGAGTACACGCAGTTCTGGTATCTCCCGGCGATCGTCTTCGCCGGCTTCCTGACGGCAGCGCGACGTGGCGAGCACATCCGGGCGTCCCTGATCTTCGACAACCTCCCTTCGCGGCTCCAGCGACCGGTGTGGGCCCTCGTCTCGGTCGTGTCGGCGACATTGTCCGGCGGGTTCGCCTATTACAGCCTCCTCGAGGCGCTGGACAACCGTGAGAAGGGCCTGACCGGAGGCGTCTCGACGGTCGTGATCTGGCCGGTCACCTTCATCGTCCCGCTGATGTTCGCGCTCCTGGCCCTCCAGTTCCTCGCCGACGCCCTCCGAGCGCCACGAGCGGAGATGGTGGAGATCGGGGAGCAGGACACCGACCTGGTCTCGGTCGACTCGCTGAGCGTGCACGACGAAGCCTCCACGCCGGCGCGCCGCTGGCGCACGACCGCGCGCGAGTCGGTCGCGGTCACGAGCGTCGTGCTCGCGATCGCGTGCACAGTGGCCATCTTCCTGCCGTTGATTCCGGAGGCCATCGGCACGGCGGCCGTCGTGCTGATGCTGCTGCTGATCTTCCTCCGGCTCCCTGTCGGCTACGCACTCGTCCTTCCCGCCGTCCTCGGACTGCGCGTCCTGGCGAGCCCCCTGGCCGTGGAGAACCTGCTCGGCAAGCTCGCCTGGGACTCGTCCGCGTCGTGGTCGCTGAGCGTCATTCCCATGTTCGTCTTCATGGGCCTGCTGCTCTGGCGCAGCGGGCTCACGACCGAGCTCTTCGGCGCCGCCAGGCAGTGGCTGAGCTGGCTTCCCGGAGGGCTGGCCATCGGGACCAACGCCGCCGGAGTGGGATTGGCGTCGATCAGCGGCTCGACGGCTGCGTCGACGTACGCGCTCTCCCGGATCGGCATCTCGGAGATGCTCAAGGCGGGCTACGACAAGCGGGTCGCCATCGGCTCCGTCGTCGTCGCCGGCCTGCCCGGCCAGCTGATCCCTCCCAGCGTCATGCTCGTCATCTACGCGGGCATCGCCGAGGTCCCGGTCGGGGAGCAGCTCATGGCCGGAGTCGTTCCCGGGATCCTGATCGCCGTGGTGTGTGGGCTCATGCTGATGGGCCTCTTCGTCACGCGGCCGTCGTTCGCGGGAACCGGGGAGGTCTCCGACGCCGAGCCGATCTCGTGGTCGGGCCGCTTCAGGTCGCTCGGGCGGGCGTGGCCCGTTCCGGCGCTGATCCTGATCGTGCTCGGTGGCATGTTCGGTGGCATCTTCACCTCGACCGAGGCGGGAGCGGCAGGTGCGCTCGGCGCGCTGCTGGTGACGCTCTGGCTGCGTCGCGGCGATCGGCCGCTGAGTGCCGTGGCACAGGCCGCTGTGGGAACCGTCAGCGCCACGGGGGCGATCTTCCTGCTGCTGCTCGGCGCGGAGGCGCTGACGCGACTCATGTCGATCACCGGACTGGCCCAGCTGTTCACGAACTGGGTGCTCGACCTCGGCCTGGGCCGGATCGGCTTCCTCCTCCTGATGCTGGTGGTCTACCTCATCCTCGGCACCTTCCTCGAGCCGCTGGCGCTGCTGCTGCTCACGGTGCCGATCCTGATGCCGACCCTGCAGGCGCTGGACATCTCGCTGCTGTGGTTCGGCGTGTTCACCGTGTTCATGGGCGAGCTGGCCGTCGTGTCCCCGCCGGTGGGGATCGTGGCGTTCATCATCCACGGCCTGGTCCAGGATCCCGAGGTCAATCGAGGGCAGCAGATCACGCTGGGCGACGTGTACTGGGCGTCGGCCTGGTTCCTGCCCGCCTGCGTCCTCTACTGCTTCATCCTCATCTTCGTCCCCGACCTGGTGACCTTCCTTCCTGAGCTCATGGGCAAGTGAGGCCTGCGCCAGCCACTGCATCCGAGATGGTCCTCAATAGGAAAGGTGTCGAGAGAGTCATGACTACAGATGTGCAGGCAGGGCATCCCCCTGTGGCAGCCGACAAGCTCCGGGATGGCCGGATGTATCGCATGCCGGTGGGATTCGGGCCCTCGGTCGGCCCGCGTCAGGGCCCGGACGGCACGAGGTTCAACGGTGAGTGGGCACGCACCGCGACGGCGCACGTGTCCTATCGCACCGAGGCAGACGCCCTCGCGAGCGTCCTCCCGCCGGGATTCGCTCCCGCCGCGGACCCCATCGTCCGCGTCCAGACCCTGCAGAACACCGACTTCGCCTGGCTGGCGGGCCGCGGCTACAACTGGACGGAGGTGCTGTTCTCCGCGACTTACCACAGCGAGAAGGGCCCCGTCTCCGGTGACTTCGTCGCCGTGATGTGGGAGAGCAAGGCGGATCCGATCATCCCGGGACGTGAGGAGCTCGGCCTGCCGAAGCTCTTCGCCGACGTTCCCGACGTCCGGTCCGTCAACGGTCGCTCGTTCTCCACGGCCAGCTGGGACGGTTTCCAGTTCATGGAGATGACCCTGGAGGACCTGGTGGTCGGTCCGTGGCCGACCGAGAAGGAAGCCGACGCCGTCACCACCAGCCTCGGCCTGGGCGGCTCCGAGGGACGTCCGCGTCTCTACTACAAGTACATGCCCCGCACCGGCGACTGGGCGAACCCGGACGTCGCCTATGTCACCGTCGCTCCCGCCAGCAACTACGAGGTCAAGGTCCTCGAGTCGTGGACCGGCGACGGTGTGGTCGCGTTCAACCGGGCGCGATGGGAGGATCTGCCGACCTTCTGCAACATCGTGAACGCGATCGCGGATCTGCCGGTCCTGGAGTTCACGGGCGCCGGCTTCTCGCGAGCGCTGGTCGCGTTCAACGACCTCGCCGACAGCCAGCACATCCTTCCGTAGCGGACCGCGGACGACGTGCCCGCGCCGCGGGCCTCGCTCGAGGGTGTCCTCGGGCGAGGCCCGCAGCGGCGGGCCCGCCTCCGCGCCGCATGGCGGCTGGCGGCCCGCCGCTGCGGGCTCAGAAGGTCAGCAGAGTACGCGCACCCACCGGGTTGTCCAGCTGCTCGAGCGCGCGGTTGACCTCGCTCATCGCGACGGTCTCGCTGAGCAGCGTGTCCAGGTCGAGCCGACCGTCGAGGTACATCCGGCAGTAGAGAGGGATGTCCAGGCGGAAGCGGGTGGAGCCCAACTTCGTGCCCTGCAGTCGCTTCTCCAGGAGAAGCTCGACGGCGGGAATGCTCACCTTCATCTCCGGTCGCGGCACGCCGACCATGGTGCAGGTGCCCATCGTGTCGAGCATCGCGAAGGCCTGCTCGATGGTCGCCTCGAGGCCGACCACCTCCAGTGCGTGGTCCACGCCGACGCCGCCGGTCAGCTCTCGGACGGCCGCCACCGGGTCGTCCTCGGCGGCGTTCACCGTCTCGGTGGCGCCCATGCGGCGCGCCATCTCCAGCTTCTCCGGTATCCGGTCGACGGCGATGATCCGGGATGCGCCCACGAGGCGAGCACCCTGGACCGCGTTGAGGCCCACCCCGCCGCAGCCGATGACGGCAACGGTCTGGCCGGCCTGGACCCGCGCGGCGTGCCGGACGGCGCCGAGGCCCGTGATGCCGGCACAGCCCAACAGGGCGGCCTTGTCCAGCGGCATCTCCTCGGGGAGCCTCACCAGGGTGCGCTCGTGCACGAGCAGCTGCTCGGCGAAGCCGCCCAGGCCGACGAAGGGCTCGACGGGAGTGTCGCCCTGGCTGAGCCGCGGCGGCTGGCCGGCGGGACGTGCGCGGCCCTTGTTCTCGCAGTGGTGCAGCTGGCCGACCTGGCACCAGCGGCAGTGCCCGCAGAAGGAGGAGGCGCAGGTGGCCACGGGATCCCCCGGCCTCACGTAGGTGACGTTGCGGCCGACTGCCTCGACGATGCCGGAGACCTCGTGGCCCAGGACCAGCGGGAGAGGGAGGGGATTGGCGCCGTTCTGCATGGTGCGGTCGGTGTGACACACGCCCGAGGCGACGGTACGGAGGACGACCTCGTCGGGCGCGGGGTCGGCGAGCTCGACCTCCTCGATGGACAGCTCGGACCCGAACTCGTGCAGGACAGCGGCTTTCATGGGTTGCTCCTCGACGCTCTTGCCAGTGCTCCGACGCTACCCTATATTTCTGATCATGAACACCATAGATTCTTCGGAATCGTGCGTCCCTCCGAGGACTCGGGCGTGGTCCATGATGAGTGCAGGAACAACGGGAGGAGCGTTGTGAGCGGTGCCCCCGAAGGCGTACACGTCGAACGTCGCGGTGACGCCCTGTGGGTAACCATCGACCGGCCGGAGCGACGCAACGCCTATGACCTGACGATGGCGCAGCGAATGATCACGGCGTTCGAGAGCGCCGTCGACGTCGACGCGGTGGTTCTCACCGGCGCGGGCGGTGCCTTCTGCGCAGGCGGCGCCCTCGACCAGCTCGGTGAGCCCGATCCGGCTCAGCTGCGTGAGCTGTTCACCGCCTCGTGGCGGCTGGTGGACGCGATCCGCTCCTGCCCGCGTCCGGTGATCGCCGCCGTGGACGGCGCCGCGGCGGGTGGCGGCAACGAGCTCGTCGTCGCCTGCGACTTCGCCATCGCGACACAGCGCTCGACCTTCGGTCAGACCGGGCCGAGGGTCGGCTCCGCGCCGGTGCTCGGTGCCACGCAGGTGATGTCGGTGCAGATCGGCGAGAAGCGCGCCAAGGAGATGGCGATGCTGTGTCGGCGCTACTCGGCCGAGCAGGCGCTGACGATGGGCCTCGTCAACGAGGTCGTCGCGGACGGCGAGCTGGCCGAGGCCGTCGACCGTTGGCTCGGCGAGATCCATCAGCTCAGTCCGCGCTATCTGGAGATCGCCAAGGTGTCCTCGAACCTGTGGTGGAACGCCGCGCGCGCCGACATGCACGCCGGCGTCACCAGCCTGATCCAGGCGATCGGCAGTGAGGACATGCGCGAGGGTGCGAATGCCTTCCTGGAGAAGCGCCGACCCGACTTCCGCGGCCCGCGCCGCGACCCGAACGACACGGAGCCACGATGACCTTCCGCCACTACCGCGACCTCGACCCCACCTTCGCCGACCGCTCGCAGTGGGCACTGCCCACGGTGCTGCGCCACCACGCCGCCGAGCGCGGCGACGCGATCTGGCTGGACGCGCCCGAGGAGGGCGCGACCTGGACCTACGCCCAGATGCTCGCCGCCGGTGAGGCGGTCGGCCGCTCCTTCCTGGCCGCCGGTGCCCGCCAGGGCGACCGCGTGGTGCTGGTGGCCGCGAACTCCTCGCGGTTCGTGCGCACCTGGATCGGTACGGCGATGGCCGGCCTGGTCGAGGTGCCGATCAACACCGCCTACGAGCACGACTTCCTGGCCCACCAGGTCGGCACGGTCGAGGCGAGGCTGGCCGTCATCGACGACGTCTTCGCCGAGCGGTTCGTCGCCATCGCCGGCGCGGCCAAGGACATCACGAAGTTCTGGGTGATCGACACCGGCAGCCAGGACAAGGCGATCGCCGTCCTCAGGGAGCACGGTTGGCAGGCGGCTGCGTGGGATGAGCTCGAGAAGCCCGTCGAGGGCGTCGATCTGCCCGTCGTCCGGCCGCAGGACCTGGCCTCGGTGCTGTTCACCTCGGGGACCACCGGACCGTCCAAGGGCGTCGCCATGCCCCATGCGCAGATGTACTTCTTCGCCGACGAGTGCGTCTCGCTGGTCCGCCTCACCGCGGACGACACCTGGATGGCGCTCACCCCCCTGTTCCACGGCAACGCCCAGTTCATGGCCGCCTATCCGACCCTCGTCGCGGGCGCCCGCTTCGTCGTCCGGAGCCGATTCTCGGCCAGCCGATGGATCGACCAGATCCGCGAGAGCCGGGTGACGGTCACCAACTTCATCGGCGTGATGATGGACTTCGTCTGGAAGCAGGATCGCCGCGAGAACGACGCGGACAACCCGCTGCGCTGCGTGTTCGCGGCGCCGACGGCGTCCTCGATCGTTGGCCCCATGAAGGAGCGCTACGGCATCGAGGCGTTCGTCGAGGTCTTCGGTCTCACCGAGACGTCCGCCCCGATCATCAGTCCGTACGGCGAGGACCGCCCCGCCGGCGCCGCCGGCCTGGCTGCCGTCGACTGGTTCGACGTCGAGCTGGTGAACCCGGAGAACGACGAGCCGGTGGCGGTCGGTGAGGTCGGCGAGCTGGTGATCCGGCCGAAGGTGCCGTTCATCTCCTCGATGGGCTACTTCAACATGCCCGACAAGACCGTCGAGGTCTGGCGCAACCTGTGGTTCCACACCGGTGACGCGCTGAGGCGGGACGAAGACGGCTGGTTCTACTTCGTCGACCGGTTCAAGGACGCGCTGCGTCGTCGTGGCGAGAACATCTCCTCCTACGAGATCGAGACCTCGGTGCTGGCCCACCCCGGCGTCGTGGAGACCGCTGTGATCGCCGTCCCGGCCTCGACGGAGGCCGGCGAGGACGAGGTGATGGCCTACGTGATCCTGGCCGAGGGAGCCGACCTGACCCCCGAGGAGCTGTGGGAGCACTGCGACGGCCGGATACCGTCGTTCGCGGTGCCGCGGTTCCTGCGCTTCGTCGACGATCTCCCGAAGACCCCTCCCAGCGGGTGCAGAAGGCCAAGCTTCGTGAGCTCGGTGTCACGGAGGACACCCACGACCGTGCGGCGGCCCGCTGACGTGCACCCCTACCGCACCGTCCTGTTCGTCCCGCGCACAAGCCGGAGTGGGCGGCGAAGGCGGCCGCGTCCGGCGCCGACTGCGTGGTCCTCGACCTGGAGGACTCGGTCCCGGGCGATCTGAAGGCCTCGGCCCGGGAGATGGCGCGGACGACGCTCGCGGAGCTGCGCGCGCAGCACGCGCGGCTCGGCCTGTTCGTCCGACCGAACGCGCTGGCCACGCGGCTGGCCGGGGCCGACCTGGAGGCGGTGGTCTGTCCGGAGCTCGACGGACTGTTCACGCCGAAGATCGAGGACGGCACCGACGTGCTGCGCTGGGGGACGCTGATCGACTGGTTCGAGGCCCGCAACGGCGCCGAAGGGCTGGAGATGATCGTCCCGGTCGAGATGGTCGGCGCGATCACCAACTGCTTCGAGATCGCCGCCGCCTCGCCCCGGGTCGGCGCGATGATCGGGCCGACCTCCGAGCACGCCGACATCGCCCGCGCGGTCGGATACCGGCAGTCCCCGGAGGGCTCCGAGACGCTCTACCTGCGCAGCAGGATCCTGCTGGCCTGCCGGCAGAACGGACTGCACCCGCTCACCGGACTCTGGGAGGACCTGGCCGATCTCGACGGGTTGCGAGCCTTCGCCGACTACGGACTGCAGCTCGGCTTCCGCGGCCAGGTGATCATCCACCCCTCGCACGTCGCGGTGGTCAACGAGGTCTACACCCCCTCCGATGCCGACATCGCCTACTACGAGGACCTGGTCGCGACTGTCGAGAAGGCGACGGCCGAGGGACACGGTGCCGTGCGCTTCCGGGGCCAGCACGTCGACCTGGCGCACGCCGACAAGGCCCGTGACTGGCTGGCCCACGCGCGCCAGGTCCGCGGCGAGGCGTGATGGACTACACCCCTGATCCCGTCCACGAGGACATCCGCCGGGCGGTACGGGCGCTGTGCCAGGCGTTCCCCGACGAGTACTGGCTGGAGCGCGACGAGAGGCACGAGTTCCCCTGGGAGTTCTACGCGGCCATGACCGAGGGTGGCTGGCTCGGCCTGACCGTGCCCGAGGAGTACGGCGGCGGGGGATGGGCGTGACCGAGGCCGCGATCGTGGAGCGCGAGATCGCCGCGTCCGGTGCCGGCATGGGCGGCTGCAGCTCGGTCCATATCGGCATCTTCGGCTTCGAGCCGATCCTGCAGCATGCGAGCGAGGACTTGAAACAGCGGTTCCTGCCGCGGGTGCCGAAGGGGGACCTCCAGATCTCCTTCGCCGTCACCGAGCCCGACGCCGGAACCGACACGACCGCGATCTCCACCTTCGCCACGAAGGTCGACGGCGGGTGGTCGGTCAGTGGCAAGAAGGTGTGGATCTCGAATGCCCGCCAGGCGGAGCGGATGCTGCTGCTGGCCCGGACCACGCCGAAGGACCGGTGCGAGCGGAGGACCGACGGCCTCACCGTGTTCTTCGCGCCGATGGATCGCGAGCGGGTGACCGTTCGGCCGATCCCGAAGATGGGCCGCAACGCGGTGGACAGCAACGAGCTCTTCATCGACGAGCTGTTCGTCGCAGACGAGGACGTCGTCGGCGAGGTCGGCCGGGGGTTCGAGGTGATCCTCACCGGCCTCAACGCCGAGCGTGTGGTCGCCGCCAACGCGATGCTCGGCATCGGCGAGGCCGCGCTGCGCCGCGGCGTCCGGTACGGCCGGGAGCGGGTCGTCTTCGGTCGTCCGATCGGACAGAACCAGGGCCTGGCCTTCCAGCTCGCGGAGGCGAAGATCCGGCTCGAGGCCGCCGACGCGGTTCTCCGCAAGGCGACCTGGATGGTCGATCGGGGTCTGCCCTGCGGCGCGGAGGCGAACTATGCGAAGTGGCTCTGTGCCGAGGCCGGCTATCAGGCGGCCGACGTCGCGCTGCAGGTACACGGCGGCATGGGCTACAGCCGCGAGTACCACGTGGAGCGGTACTTCCGCGAGGCGCGCCTGATGCGGATCGCACCGATCAGCCAGGAGATGGTCCTCAACTACGTGTCCGAGCACGTGCTCGGCCTGCCCGCAGCTACTGACGCGACAACACCCACCCGAGGAGCAAGCGTGCGCGGTCTCTACTTCGAGGAGTTCGAGGTCGGCAGGGTCTACAAGCACGCGTTCCGCCGCACCGTCACGGAGATGGACAACGTCCTCTTCACCTCGTTGACGATGAACGTCGCGCCGATCCACCTCGATGCCGAGTACGCCAGGTCGACGATCCACGGCCGGCCGCTGGTCAACAGCCTGTTCACCGTCGCCCTGATCGGCGCCTTCCACGTGCCCGAGCTGACCATGGGCACCACCCTGGGCAACCTCGGCTACGAGGAAGTCCGGTTCCCGGCGCCGGTGTTCCACGGGGACACCCTGCGGGGCGAGACCACGATCCTCGACAAGCGGCTGTCGAGCAGCCGCACCGACTCGGGCATCGTCTGGTTCGAGCACCGCGGCTACAACCAGCGGGACGAGCTGGTGATGACCTGCAGGCGCGCGGGGCTGATGTCGGTGATCCCGGACGGTGGCATCCCCGAGGACTGAGCGGTGATCAGACCTCGGCGGCGAGGCCCCGAACCTCCTCGCCCCACCGCTGCACCGCCTCCAGGCAGGCTGTCAGTGACGACGCCGGAGGGCGCAGCACCGCCGTGGTGGCGCCGGCCTCGCTCAGCGCGGCAAGAGCATCGACGTGCTGCTCGAGCGGCGCGTCGAGCGCCAGCCGGGCGTCGCCCGGTACGTCGACCTGGACGGTGAGCGAGCTCGGCTCGCGCCCGGCCTCCTCGGACCGGGCGTGAAGGTCCGCCACGCCGGCAGCGAGCCCGGCCAGGTCGGACAGCGGCGCGGTCCGGTTCCCGGCGCTCCAGCTCGCGTCGTAGATCATCGGCGACCATCCGTCGCCGACGGTGGCCGCTCGTCGACGCGAGGCCGCGCTGTTGCCGCCGATCAGCAACGGCAACCGGTCCTGCACCGGGTCGGGATCGAGCACCACCGTGCCGTGGTAGCCGTCGTTGACGACCGGGTGATCATGGGCTCCCCACGCGCTGCGCAGCAGGGACAGGCAGGCGTCGACATCCTCGTTGCGGCGGGCGAAGTCCTTGCCCAGGACGCTGAACTCCGAGCGCAGGTAGCCGGCGCCGACGGTCATCGAGAGCCGACCGTCGCTGAGGCGGTCCACGGTGGTGGCCTGCTTCAGCGTGAGCCACGGGCTCCGGTAGGGGAGTACCGCGAGGTAGGTGAGCAGGTGGATCCGATCGGTGACGCCGGCCACGAATGCCAGGGCGGTGAGGGGGTCGAACGCCCCGTGCCCGCCGTGGTCGACCCACTGCCGGCTCGGTGCGGGGTGGTCGGCGAAGCCGATCGCGTCGAATCCCGCTGTCTGCGCCGCGCGGGCGACGGCGAGCGTGCCCGCAGCGTCGCTGAGCCCGGGTGCGCACGCGGGCTCGGCGAGCGGGTGCAGCAGGACGACCCGCATCAGGCGTGCGAGCCGCGCCAGGCGAGTGATCCACCGTCGACCGCGACCGTGGTGCCGGTGAGGAAGGTGGACTCGTCGCCGGCCAGGAACGCTGCCACGTTCGCGACCTCCTCGACGCTGCCGGCGCGAGGGATCAGGTGCGAGGCGGTGAGGAACCGGTCCAGCGCCTCCTTGTCGTCGGCGGCCTCGATGAACTGGCGGCGCATGGGGGTGTCGGTCGTGGCCGGACAGAACGCGTTCACCCGGATGTCGGGAGCCAGGTCGATCGCCGCGACGCGGGTCAGCTGCAGAACGGCCGCCTTGGAGACGCAGTAGGCCGGGTGCTCGGGATAGCCGGTCATGCCGGCGACGGAGCCGGCGTTGACCACCGCGGGGTTCCGCGTGGAGGCGCGCAGCAGGGGGGCCGCCGCCTTGGTGGCCATCCACATGGCCTTGAGGTTCACGTCCATCACCGCCGTCCAGGTGTCCAGCGTCAGCGACTCGATGGTGGTCTGGCCCTGCAGCAGGGTGTCGGTGATGCCGGCGTTGTTGACCAGCACGTCGAGCCCGCCCGCCGCGTCCGCGGCGTCGTGCACCATCTGCACCACCTGGTCGCCGTTCCGGAGATCGACCTGCACGAAGGTGGCCGTGCCGCCCAGGCCCTCGAGCAGGCGCACCGTCTCCGCCCCGTTGTCCGCGTCGAGGTCGGCCACCACCACGTGGCCGCCTCCGCGACGGACGAACTCCTGGGCGATGGCACGGCCGATGCCCTGGCCGGCGCCGGTGATCAGGCTGGTCTTGTTCTGCACGATTTCCTCGTTCCTGGGTTCGGATGGTCGGCGGTCGTCAGGAGTCGACCGCGATCGGGAAGGTGTCGAGGCTCTCCGGGATGTCGGCGGAGGCCGGCTCCTCGTCGGGCCAGCGCATGCGGAGGTGGTCGACGAAGCTCGTGGCCAGCTGGTCCGCCGGGACGGCGTACATGAACCGCAGTCGCCGGTGGGCGAACATCCAACGGCGGTCTTGACGGACGTAGTCGTCGTAGTAGCGGTAGCCGGCCACCATCAGCGTCCCGGCGTAGGCGAGCTCCGCGTGACCGGTGACCACGCCCGTGGCGCTGTCGCCGGCGAGCTCGATCACGTGGGTGTGGGTGACGTGGTTGCTGGTGCGGTACTTGTGCATGTTCGCCAGGTAGAAGGCGCGGAGATCGGCGTGGCCCTGCACTGGGGAGCCGCCGATCTCGAAGATGCCGTCCTCGGCGAAGAACGGCGTCAGCCGGTCGATGTCGTCGTCGTCCCGCGCGATCGAGTACAGGGCGACCAGGTTCCGGATCGCCTCCTTGTCGCACAGCTCGGCGACCGTCGCCGCGAGATCGTCGGCGCTGGTGAGCTCGGCAACGCTGGTGGCGGCCAGGTAGTCCACGGCTCAGTCCTCCTCGAGATAGTGCGTGCCCAGGGCGGTGACGCTCGCCGTCAGGTGAGGGCGCAGCGGCAGCGTCCCGAGCCGGCGGTCCAGGTCCTCGGCGTCCTGGGCACGCCAGACACTGACGGTCGCGGGGCGACCCTCGACCCGCCACATGCGCTGGATGACGCCTGTGCGCTTGAGCTCGAGGGCGGTCTCCCGTTCACGGGCCAGGAGCTCGTCACGCTCCTGGACGGGGACGGACTCGGCATCGAAGACCAGCTCGACGAGAAACTCCACCGGCACTCCTTGCACTCTGGGAAGCGTGACGCCTACCATACTATTTATGAACACCGTTATCAGCAACTCGCCCCCGGTGGCGACGGCGACCGGGCGTGGGATCCGCCGGATGCCGTTCGGATTCGGACCGACGGTCGGGCCTCGCCAGGGGCCTGGTGGCAGGGACTTCAACGGCACCTGGTCCAAGAACACCACCCTGTCGGTGACCTACTACTCCGACCCCGAGAAGGTCGGTCGGCTGCTGCCCCCGGGCTTCGAGCCCTCCCCGGACGGTCGGGTCACGGTGCAGGCGCTCTTCAACACCGACTTCGCGTGGCTCGCCGGTCGTGGCTACAACTGGGTCGAGGTCCTGTTCGGCGCCACCTACCGGGGTGCCGAGGACGTCGCCGAGGGCGACTTCGTCGTGGTCATGTGGGAGAGCATCCCCGATCCCGTGCTTCCCGGCCGCGAGGAGCTCGGCCTGCCCAAGATGTTCGCCGAGGTGCCGCCGTGGCAGGTGGCCGGCGGCAGCACGACGGTGCAGGCGTCCTGGGAGGACCGGGAGTTCTGTCGGATGACGCTGAACGGTCTCGAGTTGGCTCCGTGGGATCTCGCCGCGGAGGCGGACGCGGTCCCGGCCAAGGGTGGTCTGACGGTGGCCGGAGGCAGTCGGCTGTACTACAAGTACATCCCACGGACGGGGGAGTGGGGCCAGGCCGATGCTGCCTACTGCACCTGCTCGCCGCCGGCCAACTACGACGTGAAGCTGATCGACTCCTGGCAGGGAGCCGGTTCGGTCGACTTCACCCCGGCGACCTGGGAGCAGATGCCGACGCTCTCCCACATCGTCAATCCGCTGGCCGAGCTGCCAGTTCTCCGACAGGGGGAGGCTCGGATGTCCCGAGTGCTCCTCGCCTTCAACGATCTCGCCGACCAAAGGATCCTGCGATGACCATCTCCCCACCCACCGGCTGCCCGGTGAACCACACCGACTTCACCCCGGCCAAGCCGGCGTTGTCGTACTGGAAGCTGCTCGATGACCTTCGCGAGGAGGCGCCGATCATGTGGAACGACGCTCACGGCGTCGGCTTCTGGATGGTCCAGCGTCATGACCAGGTGCTGGAGGTCATGCAGCAGCCCAAGCTGTTCAGCAACGACGTGATCCAGGCGATCAATCCGCGTGAGGACGCCATCTACTTCCTGCCGAACATGCTCAACGCACCTGAGCACAACGACATGCGCAGGCTGCTCAACCGCTGGTTCTCGCCCGCTGCGGTCCGCAAGGCCGAGCCGCTGATGGTGGAGCGGGCGAACTCGCTCATCGACGAGCTCATCGGCGAGGGCCGTCACGAGATGATGACCGGCTTCGCGATGCGCTATCCGACCGACCTGCTGCTGCAGATCCTCGGGATGCCGGTCGAGGACGGTCCTCAGATGGTGCAGTGGGTCGAGGCCATCTTCGGCGGCGCGTTCGGGGGCGAGGGTGGGCACGCCGCGGTCGACAAGATCAAGGCCTACTTCGCGCCCGCCTTCGAGGAGCGGCGGAAGAACCCGGGCGACCCGGAGACGGACTTCCTCACCTACCTGCTGCAGACGCCGATGGGTGACTCGCTCCTCTCGGACGAGGACCTGCTCACGGTCTGCATGACGATGATGACGGCCGGTCTCGACACGACCCGGAGCGCGCTCGGCTACATCTTCCGCGATCTGGCGCTCAACGACGACCACCGCACCTACGTGATCGAGAACACCGACCGGCTCCCCGACGTCGTCGAGGAGTTCGTGCGGCTGCACAACCTCATCATGCAGCCGGGGCGTGAGGTCACCGAGGACGTCGACTTCCACGGTGTCCACATGAAGAAGGGCGATGTCGTGTGGATCGGCATCGCCCAGGCCTGCCGCGACCCGCGGGAGTTCGCCGACCCGACCACGTTCGACCCGGACCGGGACAACCTCGGCAAGCATCTTGGATGGGGTGCGGGGGGCCACCGCTGCATCGGCATGCACCTGGCCCGCCACGAGATCGTCGTGGCGCTGCGCGAATGGCACAAGCGGATTCCCGACTACCGGGTGGTCGATCCCGACGGCCTGATGGAGCGCGGGGTCCAGCTGAGCCTGCAGTCCATGGAGCTGGAGTGGGACCGGCGCTGACCTGTGGCTGTCCACACGAAGGGGGATCGCGTGATGCGCGGTCCCCCTTCGTGTGAGAAAACCGGGATTGATGCGCATGAATGATTGACAACGATGAATATGGTGAGCATGATTACCGCAAGTGACCTAGACCACAGGGAGTATGCAGCATGAGCCAGCGCTTCGAAGGACGTACGGCTCTCGTGACCGGTGCCGCGAGCGGCATCGGCCGGGCAAGCGCTCGGCGGTTCCACGCCGAGGGCGCCTCCGTCGTGATCGCGGACGTCCAGGAGGACGCCGGCGCGGCCGTCGTCGACGAGCTGGGCGATCGGGCCGTCTTCGTCCGCACCGACGTCAGCGACGAGTCGTCGGTCGCCGCGGCCGTCGATGCCGCCGTCGCCACGTTCGGTCGTCTCGACGTCCTCTATGCCAACGCCGGCGTGATGGGCGCACTCGGCCCGATCTCCAAGCTGCGCGCCGAGGACATCGAGTCGACCATCGCGATCAACCTGCGCGGTGCCATCTACTCGATGAAGCACGCCGTCCGCGTGATGCAGCCCCGAGGCTCCGGCGTCATCCTGGCCACCGCCAGCCCGGCCGGGCTGGTGGGCGGTGTCGGACCCCATGTCTACAGCGCAACGAAGGCCGGCATCATCGGACTCTGCCAGTCGGTGGCCGCGGAGATCCGGCCCTACGGGCTGCGCGCCAATGCCATCGTTCCCGGGTCGATCCTCAGCCAGATGACGGCCGACATCTCGACCGGCCAGGTGAAGGACCTCGACGCGGCCTCGGTGGCGCTGAAGGACAGCGATCTGCTCGACCGCAACGGTCTGCCCGAGGACATCGCCGCCGCGGCGGCCTTCCTGGCCAGCGACGACGCCCAGTTCGTCACCGGCAGCACCTTCAACGTCGACGCGGGCTACACCCATGCGCCCGGCGACTCCCCGTTCGCCCGCGGTGAATGGGCGGAGCCCATGGGGATGTACGAGGGCGGTCGTCACTCCTGAGGTCCGTGCAAGACCACTGCTCCACCCGCGTCGTCCGACGCAGAAACCCGAGAAGGAGAACAACAATGCAGTTCACGAAGCACGCCCGCAGAATGGGCGTGGCTCTGGTCATGGCGGTGACTCTCTCGGTCGCCACCGCCTGTGGGTCGTCGGGCGATGACGAGGGCTCCGAGGTCTCGGCCGCTGATCTCGATGCCGTGCGCGCCTTCATGGAGCCCTTCTACGAGCAGCCCACCGAGATCCCCAACAAGACGCCGATCGACAAGCCCATCCCGACGGGCAAGAACATCGTCTTCATCGGCTGCGGCACCTCGACCTGCAACCTCGAGGCGGACATCATCGAGCAGGCCACGGACGCGCTGGGCTGGGGCTTCTCGAATATCGCGAATGACGGCACACCCGAGAAGGTGAAGGCGGCCTGGGCCCAGATCCTGCGGACCAAGCCGGACGGTGTGATCTACTCCGCGACCGACCGTGCCGTGTTCGACCAGGAGCTGCGACAGGCGGCCGAGGCGGGCATCCAGGTCGTCGCGTGCTGCACCACGGACGAGCCCGACGACGCTCTCAAGTACGTCATCGTCGGCTCCGAGCAGAACTTCGAGCCTGGCCAGCTGATGGCCGGCTACCTCATCGACCAGAGCGACGGCAAGGGCGACGCCGTGTGGGTGGACGTCTCCGCGTTCAAGATCCTCCAGCCGCTCAGGGAGGGCTTCGAGCAGACCTATGAGAAGTACTGTCCCGACTGCAAGGTCGACGTCATCGACATCCCGGTGACCGCCCTCGGCAAGGACGTCCCGGACCGGATCGTCGGATACCTTCGTGCGAACCCGAACGTGAAGAACGTGGGCCTGTCCATCGACGGTGCTCTCGGTGCCGGTCTGCCCGCGGCGCTCAAGGCCGCCGGTCTCAACGACATCCGGGTGATCGGCGACGGCCCCGACGAGAACACGCTGCAGTACATCGACAGCGGCCAGCAGTCGGCTACCGTCACCTTCCCCTACTACGAGGCCATGTTCGCCCAGGTCGACGCACTGGCGCGGCTGTTCGCGGGCGTGCCGCTCGAGGACACCTCGGTCATCCCGAACTGGGTCGTCACCAAGGAGACCCTGCCGACGGCCTCGGAGATCTTCCCCGTCGTGGAGGATGTCAAAGAGCAGTACTTCAAGCTCTGGGGCGTCAACTGATCCACGGACCCGCTTTCCGTCCTCGTGCCCGGCCCCGACAGGCCGGGCACGAGGACCGGGAGGACCGGAGAGGAGTCGGCGATGGCCGCTGAGCGAACTGTCGTCATCACAGGCGCAGGGTCCCCCGGGGGATCGGCCGCGCCACGGCTGATCGGATGGCCGAGCAGGGCTGGGCGGTCGCCGTCGTGGACCGAGACGCCGAAGGGGTCGACGCGGTCGTCGCTGCGCTGGCGGCGCGCGGAGCCGCGGTGCTCCCCGTCGTCGCCGACCTGACCGATCCGGAGGCCGTTCGCGCCGCGGTGGATGTCGTCGGAGACAGGCTTCCCCCGGTCCAGGCCCTGGTCAACAATGCTGGCATCACCGACCCGACGCCGTTCGCCGACACCAGCGTCGAACGCTGGCGTCGGGTCTTCGCCGTCAACGTGGAGAGCCAGTTCCACACGACGCAGGCGTTCCTCCCTGGCATGGTCGCGCAGGGGTGCGGACGTGTCGTGACGGTGTCGTCCGCGGCCGGTCAGCGCGGCGGGGGATACTTCGGGGGCGTGCATTACAGCGCGAGCAAGGCGGCGGTGCTGGGGATGATCAAGGCCCTGGCCCGCGAGTACGCCGGCACCGGGGTCACCTTCAACGCCGTCGCGCCCGGCTCGATCGCGACGGACATCACGGCGGGCGCGCTCACCGACGAACGACGGGAGGCCATCATCGCGGCGACCCCGGTACGTCGTATCGGCGAGGCCGCCGAGGTCGCCGCGGTGATCGCGTTCCTGTGCTCGTCCGAGGCCGCCTTCGTCACCGGCGCCACCTACGACGTCAACGGCGGCTCGCACATCCACTGATGCGGATGGGCGGGGCGCCCGTCCGGCGCCGAGCCGGATCCGCTCAGCTGCCGCTCCACCGGGGTGTGCGCTTCTCCACGAAGGCGAGAGCCCCCTCCTTGGCATCCGCGGACTGGCGGACCGGATCGACGAAGCGCTCCTGCCGGTCGAACTGCTCGGCGAGCGACCAGTCCGCCGACTGCACCAGCACCTGCTTGGAGGCGGCCAGCGCCAGCGGCGCGTTGGCGGCGACCTCGTCGGCCAGCTCGAGCGCGACTTCGAGGGCGCTGCCCGGCTCGGCCAGCCGATTGACCAGATGGCTCTCGGCGGCCTCGGTCGCCGGCCACATCCGTCCGGTCAGCACCAGCTCCATCGCCAGGTGGTAGGGGATCCGGTGCTGCAGCCGGAGCAGGCCGCCCGCGGCCGCGGTCAGGCCACGCTTGACCTCGGGCAGTCCGAACTTCGCCGCGGAGGACGCGACGACCAGGTCGCACGACAGCACGATCTCGAAGCCCCCGGCCAGCGCGTAGCCCTCGACCGCCGCGATCAGCGGCTTGGTCGGCGGCTGCTTGACCAGGCCGGCGAAGCCCCGGCCCTCCACGACCGGACGCTCGCCGCGGGCGAAGCCCTTGAGGTCCATGCCGGCACAGAAGGTGCCGCCGGACCCGGTGATCACCGCCACGCTGAGGTCGGCCCGGTCATCGAGCAGCTGCAGGCCGTCCGCGATCTGCTGGGCCATCGCCAGCGACATGGCGTTCTTGGCCTCGGGACGGTTCATCGTCAGCACGAGCACCCGACCGCGTTCCTCGACGAGCAGCTCGGCGCCGGTCATCGGGGGCTCATCCGGATCGCACCGTCGAGGCGGATCGTCTCGCCGTTGAGGTAGGGGTTCTCGACGATCTGCTGGGCGAGCATCGCGAACTCGTCGGGCTGGCCGAGGCGTGCCGGATGGGGCACCTGCGCGCCGAGGCCGTCGCGGATCTCCTGCGAGAAGCGAGCCAGGATGGGGGTGTCGAAGACGCCGGGCGCGATGGTGTTGACCCTGATGCCCTTGGAGGCCAGGTCGCGGGCGGCGACCAGGGTCATGCCGACGACCCCCGCCTTCGCCGAGGCGTAGGGGATCTGGCCGATCTGGCCCTCCCAGGCGGCGACCGAGGCCGTCAGCACGCATACGCCGCGCTCGCCGTCGGCCGGCTCGTTCGCGGCCATCCGGGTGGCGGCCAGGCGGAGCACGTTGAAGGTGCCGACCAGGTTGATGTCGATCAGCTGGCGGTAGAGGTCGAGGTCGCCCGCGGACCCGTCCCGGTTCACGAGCCGGACGGTGCCGCCCTTGCCGGCGCAGTGCACGAGGGCGCGCAGCGGACCGTGCTCCCCGGCGACGTCGAGCGCCGCCTCGACGCCCGCGGGATCGGTGACGTCGCCGACGGCGGACGAGCCGCCGATCTCGTCGGCGAGCTCCTTGCCGAGCTCCTCGTTGAGGTCCAGTACGACGACATGGGCTCCCGCGTCGGCCAGGCGCCGGGCGGTGGCGGCCCCCAGGCCGGACGCGCCGCCGGTGACGAGAGCCGAGGCTCCGGTGAGGTTCACGATTCCTCCAGGGTCGAGAGCGGTCAGAGCCGCTCGATGATGGTGGCGTTCGCCATGCCGCCGGCCTCGCACATGAGCTGCAGGCCGTAGCGCTGGTCGTTGTCCTCGAGCGCGTGGAGCATGGTCGTCATCAGCCGCGCCCCGGATGCGCCGAGCGCGTGGCCGAGGGCGATCGCGCCGCCGCGCGGGTTGACCCGGGCCGGGTCGACGTCGAACTCGGCGAGCCAGGCCAGCGGCACCGGCGCGAACGCCTCGTTGAGCTCGACGTGTTCGATGTCGCCGAGGTCGAGACCCGACCGGGCGAGGACCTTGTGCGTAGCGGGAATGGGCCCCGTCAGCATGAGCAGCGGGTCGTCGCCGACCACGGCCATGGCGTGGATCCGTGCGCGTGCGGTCAGACCGAGCTCCCCGGCGCGTCGGCGCGACATGACGAGCAGGGCGCTGGCCCCGTCGGTGATCTGGGAGGAGTTGCCCGCGGTGATCGACCAGTCGATCTCGGGGAACCGCTCGCTCAGCTCGGGCGTCCTGAAGACGGCCTCGAGGCCGGCGAGCCTCTCGGCGGTGGTGCCCCGGCGGATGGTCTCGTCGCGGTCCACCGTGCCTGCGGGTGTGTCGATCGCGATGGCCTCGCGGTCGAACGCTCCGGTGTCCTGGGCGCGCGCCGCCAGCTCGTGGCTGCGCGCGGAGTACTCGTCCAACTCCCCGCGGGAGAGCCTCCAGCGGGCTGCCACCAGCTCGGCCGCCACGCCTTGGGAGACCAGGCCCGGGGCGTAGCGCCGGGCGACCCGGTCGCCGTACGGCTCGGCCCCCATGCGCGCCGAGCCCATCGGCACCCGGCTCATCGACTCGACCCCGCCGGCGACGACGACGTCCGCCTGGCCCGCGGCGATCGCCTGGGCCGCGAAATGCACTGCCTGCTGGCTGGATCCGCACTTGCGGTCGATCGTCGTCGCGGGCACGTGCGCGGGAAGGCCTGCACCGAGCCAGGCCATCCGGCCGGGCGTGGCGGACTGCTCGCCGACCTGCGAGACGCAGCCGACGATGACGTCGTCGACCGTGCCCGGGTCCAGGGCCGGTGAGCGCTCGAGCAGCGTCTGCAGCGTCTGGGCGAGCAGGTCGACCGGGTGGACGTCCGCCAGCGCGCCCCCCGCCTTCCCTCGCCCGCTGGGTGTGCGCACGGCATCGACGATCACGACATCGGTCTCCGGGTACTTCGTCACCGTTAATGCTTATCATGATTCGCATGGTGTGTCACGTGGGCTTGACACGCACCCCTGCTGAGAATCTAGGATAATGATTACAACTGTGGAGGAGGATGTTGTGGTGGACGACGGGTATGCGGAGATCCGGCAGCTCGCTGCCAAGGTGGCCCGTGAGGTCTACGGGCCGGTGGCTGAGGAGATGGACGTCAACCGCACGCCCGTGTCGCGCGAGCAGCGGATACAGCTCGGCGGGCTCGGCTTTCTCGGCATCGCCCACCCCGAGGAGTACGGCGGATCGGGCGCGCCGTTGGCGCACGCACTGGCGGTCGTGGAGGAGTTCGGGAAAGTCTGCCGTCCCGCCGCCTTCCAGGTCTTCGAGGCCAACACGGGCCCGGCCCAGGTCATCAATCATCTCGGCACACCCGAGCAGAAGCAGCGGTGGCTGCCCGCGATCATCTCCGGAGAGAAGACGATGGCGGTCGGCATCTCCGAGCCGGACGCCGGCTCTGCTGCGACCGACATGCGGACGACGGCGAAGCTCACCCATGGCACCGTGGTGGTCAACGGCAGCAAGCGATGGATCTCCAACGGCGGCGAGGCCGATCAGTACGTCGTCTACTGCAGGCTCTCGGATGCGCCCGCAGCCAAGGGCATCGGCGCCGTGGTGGTCGACAAGGGAACGCCGGGATTCACCTTCGGCGCCAGCGAGCGGCTGATGGGTTTTCGTGGCATCCCCTCTGCCGACCTCTATTTCGACAACGTCGAGGTGCCCGAGGAGAACATCGTGGTGCCGGCCGGTGGCTTCGGCCAGCTGTTCGGCGTCTTCTCCATCGAGCGGATGGGGAACACCACGATGAGCCTGGCCATCGGTCAGGCCGCCCTCGACAAGACGCTGAAGTACGTCGAGGAGCGTGAGCAGTTCGGCAAGCCGCTCATCGAGTTCCAAAGCGTCCAGGTGATGGTCGCCGACATGGTCCTGCAGGTGGAGGCCGCCCGTCTGCTGCGCGACCAGGCGGCGGCCTCGGTCGACTCCCGGGGCATGCCCGACTCGCTCAAGGTCTCGCTGGCCAAGTGCACCGCCAACGAGATGGCGAAGCGGGTCACGGACATGGCGATGCAGATCCACGGTGGGAACGGCTACACCGAGGAGTACGGCCTCGAGCGGCTGCACCGCGACGCTCACGGATGGGCCGTCGCCGGGGGCACGCCGACGATGCAGCGGATCCGGATCGTCTCCGAGGTGCTCGGCCGCAGGTTCGACCAGCGTCGCTGACCGCTGTCGACTGTGGCTGCCGACCGCCGCTACTGACTGCCGCTACTGACTGCCGTGACCGCGGCAGGGAGGATGGACCCATGTTCGACCTGAGCCCGGAACACCGGGAGATCCAGGACACGGCCCGCGCGCTCGCCGCCGCCGTCGAGCCGTTCGCCGACGAGGCCGACGAGTTTGTCGACGTCCACCCCAAGGTCCGCGAGCTGCTCGCCGGCAGCGGCCTGGCGCGCCACGTCGTCCCGGCGGCGTACGGCGGCGTCTCCGAGACTCTCGACCCGCTCACGATCGCCGTCGTCCGCGAGGCGCTGATGTACTCATCGGCCCACTTGGACTCGATGTTCGGCATGCAGGGGGTCGGCAGCTACTCGCTCTCCGTCGGCGGCGCCGGGGAGCTCAAGGAGCAGTGGCTGCCGAAGGTGGCCGCGCTGGAGGCGATCGCCGGCCTCGCGCTCACCGAGCCCGACGTCGGCTCGGACCTGCGCGCGATCACGACGACGATGGTCGCCGACGGCGACGAGCTGGTGGTCAACGGCCGCAAGTCGTTCATCACCAACGGCGGCGCCGCCGACTTCTACTGCACCCTGGTCCGCGAGGGCGAGGGCTGGTCGATGGTCCTGATCCCGGCCGACCGTCCCGGCCTCACGATCGAGCGCGGCGCCGACCTGATCGCGCCCCACATCCTCGGCGAGCTGACCTTCACCGACGTCCGGGTGCCGGCGGGCAACCGACTCGGCGTGCCGGGCAAGGCCTTCTCGCTCATGCTCCAGACGCTGGCCGTGTTCCGGGTGACGGTGGCCGCGTCCGGTGTCGGCCTGGCCCAGGCCGCTCTCGACGAGGCGAAGGAGCACGCCCTGACCCGCCAGCAGTTCGGCCGGCCGCTCATCGAGCTCGGCGCCGTCTCCCAGAAGCTCGCCCAGTCCTGGACCGACGTCGAGGCCGCCCGGGCCTTCGTCTACCGCGCGGCGGCCCTGGCCAAGGACGACCCGCTGGGACACCTGGACTACTCGTCGATGGCCAAGGTCCACGCGACCGAGGCGGCGGCGGCGGTGGTCGACCGCTCCGTGCAGACCATGGGCCGGTTCGGGCTGGTCCGCGGCTCCAAGATCGAGCGGCTCTACCGCAACGCCCGCCCGCTGCGGGTCTACGAGGGAGCCACCGAGGTGCTCCTCGACTCGCTGGCCCGTCGGCTGGCCAAGGGAGCGCGTTGATGGACCTCCGGCTGACCGACAGCGTCGTCCTGGTCACCGGCGCCAGCCGGGGCCTCGGTGCGGCGATGGCGCTCGCTCTGGCCGCCGAAGGGGCGTACGTCGTGGCGGCCGCCCGCTCCAAGGACAGTCTGGCCGAGGTGGCGGCCCGCGGCGAGGGACGGATCTCCACCGTCGAGGCGGACATGCGCGACGAGGAGTCCGTGCTGTCGCTGGTCCCCGAGGTGATCGCCCGTCACGGCCGGATCGACGGCCTGATCAACAACGCCGGGATCGCCCCCGCCGGGAAGTTCGCCACCCAGGACCCGAGCATCTGGAAGGACGCGCTCGCGGTCAACGTGGTCGCGCCGATGCTGCTGGCCCAGGCCGCCGGCGTACGGATGATCGACCAGGGGGGCGGCCGGATCGTGAACGTCGCCTCGACCACCGGTCTGCGCGGCAAGCCGTTCCTGGTGCCCTACTCCACCTCCAAGGGCGCGGTCGTGCGGTTCACCGAGGCGCTCGCCGCCGAGTGGGCCGCGAAGAACGTCCAGGTCAACTGCATCGCGCCCGGGGCCTTCGTCACCGAGGCGCAGAAGGCGGTCACGGAGTCCCCCGAGCTGCACGCCAAGCGGATCGCCAAGATCCCCGCCGGCCGGATGGCCGACCCCGCCGAGCTGGTGCCGCTGGCCTGCCTCCTGGTCTCGCCCGTGTCGGCCTTCACCACCGGAGCCACCTTCGTGGTCGACGGCGGCGAGTCCGGCAAGCTCTGATCTCGATCCCTGGAGACGCCATGATCATCGACGCTCACGCCCACGTCTGGCCCGACCGGATCGCCGAGATCGCCCTGTCGGCCAACCGACTGCCCGACCTCGACGCCCGCGGCGACGGCACCGTCGGCGGTCTCACCGCCGACATGGCGGCCAGCGGCGTGGCGATCAGCTGCTGCCTGGGCATCGCCAACGAGGCGCGGCACGTCGACTCGGTCAACCGGTTCGTCGCCGGCCTCACCTCCGAGACCCGCTTCGGCTTCGGCACCGTCCACGTCGGCCTGCCGGTCGAGGAGAATCTCGCCAGCCTGCGCCGCCACGGCGTCCGTGCCGTCAAGATCCATCCGCTCTTCCAGGGCTTCGCCCTGGACCATCCTCGGCTGTGGGAGATCTTCGAGGCGATGGGCGACGAGTTCGCCGTCATCACCCACGTCGGCGAGGGCGGCTCACCGGAGGCCAACCGGCTCTCCAGTCCGCGGATGATCCGCGACATCGCCGCCCAGTTCCCCCAGCTCAGGCTGATGGCCTGCCACTTCGGCGGCTACAAGATCCTCGACGACGCGGAGGAGATGCTCGCCGGTGCGGACGTCGTCCTCGAGACCAGCTGGCCGCCCAGCCTCAGCACGCTGCGCCCCGAGCGGGTGCGCGACCTGATCCGCAAGCACGGCGCCGAGCGGATCGTGTTCGGCTCGGACTGGCCGATGACCAGCCCCGCCGAGGAGATCAGGGCGATCGACTCCCTCGGTCTCTCCGACGACGAGACCAAGCTGGTCCTCGGCGGCACGATCGCGCGGTTGCTCGGGATCGACTCGCCCTGGGCCTGAGGGGAGCTCCGCTCAGGAACCGGTGCCCCACACGATGGGCGCGGCCAGCACGTCCGGGAACTTCTTCTCGGCGTACTTGAGGTACTGCTGGATGTGGTCCGACATCGCCTCGGCCGAGGCCGCGGGATCCCGCTCCGCGATGGCCTCGTAGATGCTGAGGTGGGCCTTGTGGACCGCCACGCGGCGAACCTCCGGATAGTCGATGCCGATCGCCGATCCGTCCAGGATGCCCAGCAGGGCGTCCACGAGGTAGCCGAACATGGCGTTCCCGGACCCGTGGGCGATGACGTCGTGGAACCGCTTGTTCTCCTCGAGGAAGACGGTCTGGTCGTCGAGGTGCTCGTGCATGTTCTCCACGCTCGCCCTGAGGTCGAGCAGCTGCTCGTCGCTCATCCGCTGCGCGGCGAGCTGCGCCATCATCGGCTCCAGGCCGCCGCGCGCCTCCGCGATCGTGCGGAAGGGTGCGTTGGCGAACTGCAGGAGGAGCGTCAGCGACGTGGCCAGGCTGGTCGCGTCGGGCTGCTGGACCACCGGCCCACCGCCGGGGCCGGGCTTGAGCGCGATGACTCCCTGGAGCTCGAGGAACCGAAGGGACTCACGGAGGGTGCCACGACCGACCTCGTACTCCTCGAGCATCACCCGCTCGGGCGGGAGGCGGTCGCCGACGGTGTTGCCGCGTCGATTGATGTCGGCGACGATGCGCTGGGCGAGCAGCATCGCCGTCTTCTGCGGCCGCATCGCTGTCGAACTCATCGGCACTCCTCGGTTATCGCCGCGTCGGGGTGGGGACCTCCCGGCCTCGCGGTTGAATCATATGCAGCAATTGTGCTCTTCGCCCGCAAGGGCGACGGACCGGCGATCCTCCGCATCTTCTCCACGATGCGTGAGCGTGCCGCCCGGGCCGCGGCGGAGGCCGAGGTGAACCGGAGGAAGCCATGGCACAGCTCGGGATGCTCGACGAGCGTGACCGCCACGCGCGCGGCGCGCAGGCCGGCCGCGAAGGCCGCGCCCTCGTCGTGAAGGGGGTCGTGACCGGCGAGCACCATGTGCGTGGGCGGCATCATGCCCAGGTCGGTCGCGTGCAGCGGCGCCAGGTCGGCGGTCGGCTCGGCGGGGACGGCGCCGGCGAGGTAGTGGGTGAAGAACCACCGCATGTCGGCGGCGCCGATGGGGAAGGCGCTCGCCCGGGAGCGGTACGACGGTGTGCCGTCCGGGAGCCCGAGCACGGGATAGAGCAGCAGCAGGAACGCCGCCGACTCGCCGCGCAGCGCCACCGCGGCGGCCAGGTTGCCGCCGGCGCTGTCCCCGCCGAGCCCGAGCGGCCCGTCGTACTCCGTGTTGGCCCAGCGCCAGGCGCCCGCCAGGTCCTCCAGCGGCGCGGGGAAGGGATGCTCCGGCGCCAGCCGGTAGTCGACGCTGACCACCCGCAGGCCCGCGTCCCGGGCGAGGAACCGGCACAGCTCGTCGGAGTAGTCGAGGTCGCCGGTGACCCAGCCGCCGCCGTGGGCGTAGACGAGCGTCGCGGTCGTCTCGGCGCCCTCGTAGACCCGCACGGCGACCGGCGGCCCGTCCCCGGGCGCGTGGTCGCTGACGGCGACGTCGGGTCCCGCGGCGCACAGGCGGTTCCCGGCGACCACGCGCTCTCGCGCCTCGGCAGGGGAGAGGCTGACCATGGGCGGCCCTGTGGCGGCATCGCGGAGTGCTGCCAGCCCGGCCTCCAGGTCAGCCACTGACCACCCCGTCGGCGGCCAGGCGGGCGACGTCGTCGGCGGTCAGGCCGGCGGCGGTCAGCACCTCGGCGGTGTGCTCGCCGACCGTCGGGACGCTGTCGTACGACGGGCCGTCGAAGCCGCGCAGGTGAAGGATCGCGCCGGGCACGAGGGCCTGCGCGCCGAGAGGGCTGCCGGTGAGGGCGGTGAGGGTGCGCTCGGTGAAGTGCGGGTCGGCGACGATGTCGCTGGAGTCGTTCACCGGGGCCGCGACGACCTCGAACTCGTCGAGGATCGCGAGCACCTCGGCGCGCGGGCGCTGCCCCACCCAGTCGATCACGATCTCCTGCAGCGACTCGTTGTTGGCCATCCGGGCGACATTGGTGGAGTAGCGCTCGTCGGTCTGCAGGTCGATGCGGCCCATCGCCTCGAAGAGCCGCATCGCGATCGCCTGGTTGGAGCCGGCGATCGAGAGCCAGCCGCCGTCGGCCGCCTGGTAGATGCCCCGCGGCGACGCGGCCCCGGAGCTGTTGCCGTGGCGCTGCATGACCTCCCCGCTGGCGGTGTAGTTGAGCACCGCGTCGCCGAGGATGAACATGAGCGGCTCGTAGAGCGCCACGTCGACCTCGCTGCCCACGCCGGTGCGGCTCCGCTCGAAGAGCGCCATGGCCGTGCCGTACGCCGCGGAGATGCCGGCGATCGAGTCGGCGAAGCCGAACGGCGGCGCGGTCGGCGGCGTGTCCGGCCAGCCGTTGAGGAACGCGTAGCCGCTGGCCGTCTCCGCGACGGTGCCGAAGCCCGGGCGCTCGCGGTACGGCCCGGTCTGGCCGAAGCCGCTGACCCTGGTCATCACCAGGCCGGGGTTCACGCTCCTCAGCTCGTCGTACGACATGCCCCAGGCCTCCATCCGGCCCGGACGGAAGTTCTCGATCAGGACGTCGGCGTCCGCGATCAGACGCCTGAGCACGTCGCGGCCCTCGGGGCGGCGCATGTCCAAGCCGACCGAGCGCTTGCCGGCGTTGAGCCGGGCGAAGCCGATCGCCATCCCCTCGTGGGCCGGCTGCCACTGCCGGGCGAAGTCGCCGTGGGTCGGGTCCTCGACCTTGATCACCTCGGCGCCGAAGTCGCGGAGCATCCGGCCTGCGGTGGGTGCGGCGTACATCGATCCGGCCTCGATCACCCGGACCCCGGCGAGGGGTCCCTGCGTCGCGGTCATGCTGGGTCCTTCGCTCGGTCGAGGGTGAAGCCGGCGTAGTCGTCGGCCGCGACCTGGTCGCACACGTCCCGGTAGTGGCCGACCCCGCCGAGGTAGAGCATGAAGACCCGGGGCTTGCCGGGGACGTTCGCGCCGACGTACCACGAGCTGCCCTTCATGAAGAGGGTCGGTTCGGCGACGTCGTACACCTCCTGGGTCCAGCGGTCCTGGGCCTCGGACCGCGCCTCGGCGCGGACGATCCCGGACTTGTACTGGTACTGGACGAAGTCAGTGATCCACTCGACGTGCTGCTCGATGGAGATGAGCATGTTGCTCAGCACCGAGGGGCTGCCGGCGCCCGCGACGATGTAGAGGTTGGGGAAGCCATGGGTGCTGATGCCGAGGAACGTGCGTGGTCCGTCGGCCCAGGCCTCGGGCAGCGTCCGGCCGCCGACACCGCGGATGTCGATGGCGAAGAGCGGTCCGGTGAGGGCGTCGAAGCCGGTGGCGGCGATGAGCACGTCGAGCTCGTGCCGGGCGCCGCTCTCGAGCACGACCGCATTGCCGTCGACCCGGACGATCGGGTCCGTGGCGACGTCGACGAGGGAGACGTTGTCGCGGTTGAAGGTCGTGTAGTAGTCGATCTCCAGGACCAGCCGCTTGGAGCCGAACGGGTAGCCCTTCGGGCACAGCCTCTCGGCGGTCTCGGGATCGGCGACGATCTCGCGGATGCGTTCCTTGACGAACTCGCCCGCCTTCTCGGCGGCGCGCTCGTCGGTGCGGAAGTCGCGGTAGGCCGCGAGGATGTCGGGTCCGCCGTGCTCCCAGTGCCGGTGGAAGGTCTCCTCCAGCGCGGCCGGGTCGACGTCGAGGGCGGACTCCGTGCCGATGTGCCGGTGGGTGCCGCCGGGGTGGTGCCGCGCGATCTCGCGGTACTCCTGGAAGCGGGCCTTGAGCTCGGCGACGTACGACGGGTCGAGGTCGTGGTTGCGCGCCGGGATGGCGTAGTGCGCGGTGCGCTGGAAGACCGAGAGGTGGCCGGCCTGCCGGGCGACCTGGGGAACGGCCTGGACGCCCGAGGAGCCGGTCCCGATCACGCCGACCCGCTTGCTGCTGAGCTCGACACCCTCACGGGGCCAGTCGCCCGTGTGGGCGAGGACGCCGGCGAAGTCGGCGATCCCCTCGATGTCCGGCAGCCGCGGCGTGGAGAGCTGGCCGCTGGCCATGATCACGTGTCGGGCGGTCAGACGGTCGCCGCGGTCGGTCGCGACCCGCCACAGCGCGTCCCCGTCGTCCCAGTGCAGCTCGGTCACCCGGGTGTCGAAGGTGATGCCGGAGCGCAGGTCGAGCCGGTCGACGACGAACTCGATATAGCGCAGGATCTCCGGCTGGGCCGGGTAGCGCTCGGTCCAGGTCCACTCCTGGACGATGCTGTCGTCGAAGGAGTAGCAGTAGTCCACGCTCTCGATGTCGCAGCGGGCACCGGGGTAGCGGTTGCGGTACCAGACGCCACCGAGGTCGTCGTCAGCCTCGATGACGTGCACCCTGCGTCCCAGGATGCGCAGCCGATGCAGGGCGTAGAGGCCGGAGAAGCCGGCGCCGACGACCAGGACGTCGAGCTCGGCCGGGGTTGTCACGCGCAACGCTTGAGTCCTCTCCACAAATAATGCTCATGAATATTAGCATTGTTGCGGAGAGGGTCACAAGGCGTCGACAGTCAGGTCGGCGTGGGCGAGCACGTCGTCGGACGTCAGCGACGCGCCCGCGCGGCACGACCACCGCGGCCACCGCCTCGACCCAGCGCGGGTGTCTGACGCCGAAGACGGCGACCTCGGCGACGTCGGGGTGGGTGTAGGTCGCCTCCTCGACCTCGCGGCTCGCGACGTTCTCGCTGGGCGGTGCGACGGGGCAGGTCGCCGAGGGTGTGCTGGCGGGCTGACGAGACGTCGCTGTCGCTCATGTGGGCAGGCTAGATGATCCCGGGTCGACGGTGCGGTCGGAGACGTCGGCGCCGAGTGGCGTGCCGAGCACCAGGTCGAAGTCCCGGGCCTCCTCCCACACCGTGAGGGTGCGGGCACCGAGGGCCTCGCCGGGGCCGACGACGGTGAGGACGTAGCGCCCGTTCTGCGGCCGGGGGACCTCGTACTGGCCCTCGTGGTCGGTCCGCACCGTCGCGACCAGCTCGCCGGTGCTGCGGGTGAGGACGACCAGGGCGTCGGCGACCGGCCGGGCGGCGCTGTCGCGGATCGTGCCGCGCAGGGTGAGCCGCTCACGCAGCACGATCGGCGGGATCGGCGCCGCGCTGTCGAGCGTCATCATCCGGGAGCGGGGGCGCCAGCCGTCCGCGGACGTCACCACGAGGTAGTCGGACGGCTCGGGGACCGCGGCGGTGAACCGCCCCTCGCCGTCGGCCTGGCCCCAGTCGACGGCCCGGCCGTCGGGGGTCAGCACGGTCACCACGGCGTGGCGGATCGGGTTGCCCTTGAGGCTGAGCACCTGGCCCTTGACGATCTGCGCGCGGCCGGTGTTCTCGGCGCCGGAGCGGTCGGCCGCCTCGGCGTACTCCCGCATCCGCAGCATGGGCACGCCGATCAGCGCGGCCGCCAGCGCCGCGCCCGCGGCGAGCCAGAAGAGGAGCTCGAGGGAGCCGAGCGTCGGCAGGTCCCGCCCACCGACGGTCAGCACGGACGCGGTGGTGATCGCCGCGGTCGCGGCGCTCGCGGTCGACGTGCCCAGCGAGCGGAGCAGCACGTTGAGGCCGTTGGCGGACGCGGTCTCGGTGACGGGCACCGCGCGCATGATCAGCGTCGGCAGCGCGCCGTACACCATGGCGGTGCCGGTGCCGACGACCACCGAGCCGATCACGATCTGCGCGAGGTCGGCGTTGTAGAAGACCCGCCCGACGTACGTCGCCCCCATCAGCAGCGAGCCGCCGACCAGCGTCACCTGCGGCCCGAAGCGGCGGGTCAGCCAGGCCGAGACCGGGGCCATCACGCCGAACGCCGCGGCGTTGGGGACCATCCAGAGGCCGGTGTGGAGGACGTCGAGGCCGCGACCGTACCCGGTCTCCCTCGGCATCTGGAGCAGCTGGGTGGTGACCAGCATGTTCACGAACATGGAGAAGCCGGCGAACACCGAGGCCAGGTTGACCAGGGCGACCGAGCGGCGAGCGGCCACGCGTACGTCGACCAGCGGGCGCGGCGTCCGCAGCTCGAGTGGGATCCACCCCGCGAGCACGACGACGCCGAGGGCGAGACAGCCGAGGGTGCGCGGCCCGGTCCAGCCCCACTGGCCGCCCTTGGACAGCGCGAGCAGGACGGCGGTGAGCGCGACGGAGAGGAGGATCGCTCCGCGCAGGTCGAACGTGCCGCTGGTGCGCACCGGCGACTCCGGCAGCAGGGTCAGCGTGCCGGCGATCAGCACCACCCCGACCAGGCCGGTCAGCCAGAACGACGCGTGCCAGTCCATGTGCTCGACGATCAGGCCGGACAGCGGCATCCCGACGCCGGCGCCGATCGCCAGGGTCGCGCTCATCAGCGCGACGCCGAGCGGCACCCGGTCCCGGGGCAGCTCGTCGCGCATGATCGCGATGGCGACCGGGATCAGCGCGACGCCCACGCCCTGCAGCGCCCGGGCGCCGATGAGCAGCGGCAGCGCCTGGCTCACCGCCCCGAGCAGGGAGCCGGCGACCGAGACCACCAGCGCGACGACCATCATCCGGCGCTTGCCGTACATGTCGGCCAGCCGCGAGATCGTCGGTGTCGCCACCGCGCCGGCGAGCAGGGTCGCCGTCACCAGCCACGAGGCGCTGTCGGCCGAGGTACCGAGCAGTCGCGGCAGGTCCGGCAGCAGCGGCAGCAGGAGGGTCTGCTGGAGCGAGACCACGATGCCGCAGCACGACAGCATCGCGACGACGACGGCGGGGCTGGTGCGTGGCCGGACCGGTTCGACGACCACGCTGGAGGCACCTCTTCTTCAACTACGCTGCGATGCGTGCACCGTACCTTCTCGACCTCCTTCGCGTCGGTCTACCCCCACTACGCGACGAGGGTGGAGAGGAGGGGCCGCTCGAGGGTGGAGCTCGACCAGGTCGTCGGCCGGCTGACCGGCTTCGACGAGAAGGCGCTGCGGGGCTGACGCGCGCGGGTCCCGTCCGGGAGCGCGAACAGGTGCTTGCGCCCAGCAAGCACCTCCCATACTCTCGGTATCCGCAACTCTCAGTTGCACCTATCTATCGCGCCAGCGTCGGTGCGTGGAAGCGAGGTCGCCATGCTTGCCCACGAACGGATCGGCTCCGGGGAGCCGCTCGTCCTCGTCCACGGGATCGGGCATCGCCGGCAGGCGTGGTACCCGGTCGTCGACCGGCTTGCCGAGGAGCGCGAGGTCGTCCTGATCGACCTGCCCGGCCACGGCGAGTCCGCGGCGCTGGTGCCCGACGGGCGCCCGGTGCGCGACATCCTGCGCGACATCCTCGAGGACTTCTTCGCCGAGCAGGGTCTCGACCGGCCGCACATCGCGGGCAACTCCCTCGGCGGCCGGATCGCCCTCGAGGCGGCGGCCGACGACCTGGTCAGCAGCGCCACGACCCTCGCGCCGGCCGGGTTCTGGCGCAACAAGGTCGACTTCGCCTACATCCGCGCGGTCTTCACCCTGCTGACCGGCGCCGCCACGCTCGCGCAGCCGGTGGCGCCCGCGATCCTCGGCACCGCACCCGGGCGCGCCGCCGCCTTCGGCCTGCTGATGACCAAGGGCCACAGGCTCAGCCCCGACGCGGCCCTCGGCGACCTCCGCGGGCTGGTCCACGCGCGACCGGCGCTCGAGACGATCATCGACGGCGGCTTCCCGTTCGACCGGCCGATCGACCCGGCCATCCCGGTCACCGTCGCCTGGGGCACCCGCGACCTCGTGCTGCTGCCCTACCAGGCCCGCCGCGCCCGCCGTGCCCTCCCGGACGCCGAGCACATCACGCTGCCGAGGTGCGGCCACGTCCCGATGATCGACGACGTCGACCTGGTCGCCGGCGTGCTGCTGGAGGGGTCCGCGCACCCGCGCCTGGGCGGGGCGACGTACGACGTCGCCTGAGCCCTACGCGTCGTCGTCCTGCGCGGCGGCGCGCTCGTCGAGCCGGTCCTGGACCAGGATCGACACCGCCTGGGTCAGCTCGGCGACCTGGGCGCGCAGCTCGGCGAGCTCGGCGTCCCTCGCCGACGGCTGGTCCTTGGCCTTCTTCGGCCCCTTCTGTCCCTTCTTCTTGCCCTTCTTCGCCTTCGCCTTCGTCGGCTCCGGCGCGGGCGCCGCCTCGCCCACGAGCTGCTGGGCGATCTGGCCGGGCGCGCGGAGCAGCCCGCTGATCAGGTCGGTGGGGGCCGATCCGCCGCGGACCCGGCGGCCGAGCACCTGGGCCAGGACCTCGTCGGTGCGGTCGCCGCCGGAGTCGTGGTCGCGGACCACGAACCGGATGCCCTGGTCGAGCAGGCCCGCCGTCCTGCCGAGGGACCGATCCGTCGACTGTCCTCGCGCCGGGCGTGGCCCGGACATGGGCGGATGTCCCGCCTTGTCCGCCCCTGTTGTGCACCGGGCACGACCGTGATGACTAGGTTGTGACCGTGACCGACCTCCAGGAGCTCACCGCCGACGTACGCCGGATCATCCCGGTCCTCGACGCCATGCAGGTCGAGGTCGTGGAGGCGGGCCGCAACGTGGTCGCCGCGCGGATCCCGGCCGGGCCCAACGTCAACCACTTCGGCACGGCGTACGCCGGCTCGCTGTTCACCGTGGCCGAGGTGCTCGGCGGGCTGCTGCCGCGCACCTCGCTGGTCGCCGAGGGCGGCGTGCCCCTGGTGAAGTCGATGACCATCGACTTCCTGCGCCCCGCCACCACCGCGGTCACCTCCCGCGCGCGGCTCGAGGACGCGGAGATCGACCGGATCCTGGCGGAGTACGCCGAGCGCGGGAAGTCCGACTTCGAGCTGGTCGCCGAGGTCACCGACGAGGAGGGCACGGTCGTCGCCCGGACCCGCGGGCAGTACCAGCTGCGCCGGTTCTGAGCCTTCGGGCCGGTATCGCTCAGGATCCCGCTCCCGGTGCCGATGGGCGTCGTACGCGCGCGTGGCCGCGGACAAGGTAAAGGGATAGCGTGGGAGATCCGCGATCGCTGGGAGGAATCGACGCTCGATGGATCCGGGCCTGGAGTTGCCGGGGGATGCCCGCACGCTGCTCGACGCGGTCCTTGCGATCGGCGCCGACGTGGATCTCCACGCCGTGCTCGGCCGCATCCTCGAGGTGTCGCGGCGGCTCACCGACGCCGATCTCTCCGGGACCGGGCGGGCCGAGGATGCCGTCGGCGAGCTCGGCCGGGCGCTGCGCGAGGTGTGTGACGCGCGGCTGGTCGCCTATGTGCGGCTCGCGGACGGCATTCTGGAGCTGCGCCAGGTTCTCGGCGACACCGAGGCGGCGCCCCGACTCGTCGAGTCGCTCTCGGAGGTCGTCGGCGAGGTCGCGCGCACGCGCGCGGCCCAGGAGGTCGGCAGCGTCGGCGACCCGACGACGCTCGTCGTCCCCGTCCCCACGCGGCTGGCCGATCCCGGCGTCCTCGTGATCGATCGGGTGGAGGACAGGCCGGTCCTGCGCGGCATCATGCTCGACCTGGCCGCCGTGGCGGCCTCTCAGGTGGGCCTGATCCTGGACCGCCAGGAGGCGCTGCGCGAGCAGGCCCGCCTTCTCGTCGCGCGCGACCGCCAACGGATCGCGCGCGACCTCCACGACCTGGTCATCCAGCGGCTGTTCGCGACCGGGATGCAGCTCCAGGGGGCGCGCGACCTCGACGCGTCCGAGCTGCGCACCCGCGTCGACGGCACCGTCGCCGAGCTCGACGGCGCGATCAAGGAGCTGCGCTCGGTGATCTTCGAGCTCGGCTCCGGCTCCGGCCGCCCGCTGCTGGAGGACGTCCGCGCCCTGCTGGCGGAGTACGCCGGCGTGCTGGGCTTCCAGCCGCTGCTGCGGATCCAGGGACCGGTCGACCGCGCGCTCGTCCCCGAGGCCCGCAGCCACGTCCTCGGCACCCTGCGCGAGGCGCTCTCCAATGTCGCCCGGCACGCCGGGGCGGGCTCCGCGACGGTCGAGCTGACCGCGTCGTCGGCGTGGTTCCGGCTGCGGGTCGTCGACGACGGGCTCGGCTTCGACCCGGCCGTCGCGGGCACCGGCCACGGGACCGGCAACCTCCGCGGACGGGCCGAGGACCTCGGCGGTCACCTGCAGGTCACCTCCGCGCCCGGTCAGGGCACCACCCTGGAGTGGGTCATTCCGGCTGTGGGCTGAGCCCCTCGAGGTCCCGCGCCTCGTCGGGCAGGTCGGGCGCGCTCTCCAGCGCCTCCGGCGCCGGTCCGGCCAGCAGCGGCCACAGGGCCCGCACCAGGAGCGCCGCCGCCGTGGCGGCGACCATCACGACGAGCAGCCGGGTCAGCGCCTCGTCCAGGGTCAGCTCGCCCTGCAGGGCGCGGACCGCCGCGGGGAGGCCACCACCGCGGCGAGCAGGAACACGCGCAGGTCGAACATCAGACGCCCGCCCCCAGCGCCGGCCGGGCGCCCGTCGCCGACACCACGGCCACCGACCGGACCTCGTGGGCCGCGCCCAGCTCGGCGTACGAGAAGACGGGGAGGCGCTCGACGGTGGGCGCCACCAGGCGGCGTACGGCGGCCCGGAGCGCGGGCGCGCAGACCAGGACCGGCCGCACGTCGCTGTTCTCCGCGGCCTGTGCGACCTGGGCGAGGCCGAGCAGCAGCTGCTGCGCGACGTCGGGGTCGAGGACGACGACCGCGCCCTGCTCGGTCGGGCGGAGGCCCTCGAGCATCTGCTGCTCCAGCAGCGGCTCGAGGCTGATCGCGTGCAGCACGCCGTCCTTGACGTACGGCGCCGCCAGCGCCGGCTCGAGCGCGGCGCGGGCCGCCTCGACCAGGCCGTCGAGGTCCTTGCCGACCGCGGCGCGGACCGAGAGCGCCTCGAAGATCCGGACCAGGTCGCGGATCGGGATCCGCTCCTCCAGCAGGGCGCGCAGCACGCGCTGCACCTCGCCGAGCGGCAGCTGGGTCGGGGTGAGCTCCTCGATGACGACCGGGTGGGTGCGCTTGACGACGTCGGTGAGCAGGCGGACGTCCTCACGGCCGAGCAGGCGGCTCGCGTGCTGGTGGACGACCTCGGCGAGGTGCGTGGTCACCACCGACGCCCGGTCGACGACGGTCGCGCCGCCGATCTCGGCCTGGTGCCGCATCTCCGCGGGGATCCACTTCGCGTCGAGCCCGAAGACCGGCTCGCGGGTCGGCGTCCCCGGCAGCGAGCCGAGGAACTCGCCGATGGCCAGCACCGTGCCGCGCGGGGCCTCGCCACGGGCCACCTCGGCGCCGTACAGCGTGATCGCGTAGGTGTTGGCCGGCAGCTCGAGGTTGTCGCGGGTGCGCACCGGCGGGATCACGATGCCGAGCTCGCCGGCCACCTTCCGCCGCAGGGCCTTGACCCGGTCGAGCAGGTCGCCGCCGGAGCGGCTGTCGACGAGGTCGATGAGGTCGGCCGACAGCTCCAGGCCGAGCGGGTCGACCCGGATCTCGTCGATGAGGGCCTCGGGGGTGTCGGGCACCTGGGCCAGCTCGCCGGCGGTGGCGTCCGCGTCGGCGCCCGCCGTACGGTCGCCGGTGGACTCGTCGATCCGGCTCGCGCCCAGCAGCATCAGGCCGCCCGCGACGAGGAACGGCAGCTTCGGCAGGCCCGGGATCGCGCACAGCGCCAGCGCGCCGAAGCCCGCCACCCGCAGCGGCATCTTGCGCTGGAACACCTGGCTGACGATGTCGGAGCCCATGTCGGAGTCGGCGACCGCGCGGGTCACGATCAGGCCGGTCGCCACGGACAGCAGCAGGGCGGGGATCTGCGAGACCAGGCCGTCGCCGATGGACAGCAGTGAGTAGGTGTTGATCGCCTCGCCGAACGGCATGCCGTACTGCGCCACGCCGATCGCGAACCCGCCGAGCAGGTTGACCAGGGTGATCACGATCGCCGCGATCGCGTCGCCCTTGACGAACTTCGACGCACCGTCCATCGCACCGTGGAAGTCCGCCTCCGCGTGCACCTCCGCCCGCCGCCGCCGCGCCTCCTCCTCGTCGATGAGCCCGGAGTTGAGGTCCGCGTCGATCGCCATCTGCTTGCCCGGCATCGCGTCGAGCGTGAACCGCGCGCCCACCTCCGCGACCCGTCCGGCACCGTTCGTGATGACGACGAACTGGATGACGAGCAGGATCGCGAACACGATCAGCCCGACCACCAGCGAGCCGCCGACGACGAAGTGGCCGAAGGTGTCGATCACCTTGCCGGCGTACCCGTCCAGCAGCACCAGCCGGGTCGCGCTGACGTTGAGGGCCAGCCGGAACAGCGTCATCACCAGGATGACCGACGGGAACGCCGCGAACTCCAGCGGCTTGTGGATGAACATGGCCACCATCAGCACCAGCAGCGCGCCGGTGATGTTGAGCGCGATCATGAGGTCCAGCACCACCGCGGGCAGCGGCACGACGAGCATCACGACGATCAGCACGATGCCCAGCGGGACACCGAGCCGGGTCAGCGACTTCACGGACATGCGGCGGATACAGCCTCTCGACCGGGCGCGCCGTCCGTGGCACTGCGGGTTGGCGCCGTCCTGGCGTCGTACGCTCCATCGGCAGAGTGGGGCTGTGGATGAGGGGTTGACGCGCCGTATGAATCCCCGGATGTCCGGGGATTCATGCACTTGTCAGGCGTTGCAACCCCTGACAACCGTATGGATCCCCGGATGTCCGGGGATTCATGCACCTCCCGCCACCCGGCGCCGGCGGGAGAGCGCGAGCACGTCCGGCAGGTCGTCGGTACGACGAGGGGTGCGGTGCTCGCCGCCGTACTGGCCGGCGTTGCGGCGGCTCAGCACGAACGCGAGCACCTGCGCGACCGCGGCCCACAGCTCGCGGGGATCTCGTGGCCGACCTGGCAGTGCCGGTACAGCGCGCGGGCCAGCGGCACGTCCTGGACGAGCGGCACCCGCTCCTCCGCCGCGACCGATCGGATCCGGGCGGCGATGGCGCCGGCGCCGCGGGCGACGACGCGCGGGGCGCCGCGGTCGGGGTCGTAGCGGAGCGCGACGGCGACGTGGGTGGGGTTGACCAGCAGTACGTCGGCGGTGGCGACGTCGGCGATCATCCGGTTCCGGGCGGCGGCCAGCTGGCGCGCGCGGATGGCGCCCTTGACGAGGGGGTCGCCCTCGGCCTGCTTGTGCTCCTGCTTGATCTCGCTGTGGCTCATCCGCAGCTGCTTGCCGATCCGGCGCCGCATCATCGCGTAGTCGGCGGCGGCCATGACGAGGCCGGCGAGGGCGACGGTGAGGATGAGGCGGGAGACCTCGGCGCTGACCTCGTGGAGGACGACGTGGATCGGCAGCAGGCCGCCGACGAGCGGCATCATCGACGTCACCGCGCCCCAGGCGAGGAAGGCGACGACGGAGCTCTTGCCGAGGACCTTCACGCCCTCCCACAGGGCGTGCGGGCCGAGCAGGCGCTTCGCGCCCTTGAACGGGTCGAGCTTCTTGGGGTCGGGCTTCGCGAGCTTGGGGGAGAGGAAGAAGCCGCCCTGCGCCAGCGCGGAGACCACGCCGATCACGAGCACCATCGAGCCGAGCACCAGCAGGCTGACGAACATGTGCCTCCCGGCGTCGCCGAGCAGCGTCGTCGCCAGCGACACCGAGGGGCGCTCCGCGGAGCGCAGCGACGTCGCCATCATGGTCCGCAGCGCGTTCAGCTCGTGGTCGAGCAGCGGTCCCATCGCGAGCGACACGATCAGCAGGCCGAGCCAGCCGCCCAGCTCGGGGGTGCGCGGGACCTGGCCGTCCTTGCGGGCCTGCTTCCGCTTCTTCGGCGTGGGCTTCTCGGTCTTCTCCTCGCTCGCACCGGCCATGGGTCAGCCCGTTCCCGCCATGGTGGCCATCGCCTGGTTGGCGTACTCCACGAGCCGGTCGAGCGCGCCGGGCAGCATCGGGAAGGACAGGCCGAGCAGCAGCAGGGTGAGGCCGACCTTGGCCGGGAACATCACGTTGAGCGCGTTCAGCTGCGGCGCGACCTTGGTGAGCAGCGCCAGCGCGAGGTCGGCGACGAAGAGGACCGCGATCATCGGCAGCGCCATCTGCACGGCCACGGTGAAGAACATCGAGAACGCCGTCAGCAGAACGCCGTCCCAGCTGGAGATGTCGGGCATGCCCGTCAGCGGCAGGTACCGGAAGGTGCTGAGCAGCCCGCCGACGACGATCAGGTGCCCGCCCGAGACCACGAGCAGTGCGGTCGCGAGCAGCTGGTGGAAGCGCCCGAAGACGGTGTTGGAGTTCATCGCGAGCGGGTCCCACCCCGACGCGAGCGCGAACCCGCCGAACACGTCGACGAGCGAGCCGGCCGCGCCGATCGCGGAGAACAGCAGCATCGTCACGTAGCCCATCCCGAGCCCGATCAGCGCCTGGGACGCGGTCGCGAGCACCAGCCCCGGCGTCGTACCGGGCAGCTCCTGGGCGGCCAGCGTCGGCGCCATCGCCAGGGAGAGGCCGAGGGCGAGGATCACCTTCGCGGTCGTGGGGATGCCCCGCGACGCGAAGGGAGGTACGACGACCAGCCACGCCACGACCCGCACCGAGGCGAGCAGCAGCGCGCTGAGGGCGGCACCGTCGACGGAGAGGACCACGGCGGTTCCTAGGCCAGCAGGCCGGGGAGGATGTCGAACAGCTCGCGGGTGAAGGCCATCAGGGTGTGCAGCATCCAGTTCCCGCAGACCAGCAGCGCGACCCCGACGCCGACGAGCTTCGGCACGAACGCGAGTGTGAACTCCTGGATCTGCGTCATCGACTGGAACAGCGAGATGGTGAAGCCGATGACGAGGGACGTCGCCAGGATCGGCGCCGCCAGCTTCAGCGCCACCAGCATCGTCTTGAGGGCGATCTCGATGATCGCGGTGTCGGTCATGGCCGGCCTCACCCGGTCCCGTACGACGCGACCAGCGACTTGATCACCAGCGCCCAGCCGTCGACCATCACGAACAGCAGCAGCTTGAACGGCAGCGACACCATCACCGGCGGCATCATCATCATGCCGAGGCTCATCAGCGCCCCGCTCACGACGATGTCGATGACCAGGAACGGGATGAAGATGATGAACCCGATGATGAACGCGTCCTTGAGCTCCGACAGCACGAACGCGGGGATCAGGGTGGCGGTCGACACGTCGTCGCGGTTCTCGGGCAGCGTGCGGTCGGCGACGCTGGTGAGCAGCTGCAGCTCGCCGTCGTCGGTGTTGTCGAGCATGAACGCCCGCAGCGGCTCCATGCCGTCGTGGAAGGCGACCGCGGTCGTCTTGTCGCCGTCGAGATAGGGCTGCACCCCTTCGTCGTTGATCTGCGAGAGCACCGGCGCCATGATGAACAGGCTCAGGAACAGGGCGAGCCCCGCGAGCACCTGGTTGTTCGGGGTCTGCTGCAGGCCGAGCGCGTTGCGGGTCAGGCCGAGCACCACCAGGATCTTGGTGAAGCTGGTGCAGGTCAGCACGATCGCCGGCAGCAGGCTGAGCAGCGTCAGCGCGAGGAACACCAGCAGGCTGTGGCTGGGCTTGTCGGTCATCCCCGACAGGTCGATCTGGACGGTGCCGCCGCCCGTGCCGGGGCCGTTCGGCCCGTGGGGGCCCACCGGCTCGGCCAGCACGAGCGCGATCCGGGCGAGGGTCGTCACGACGCCCGCTTCCCGGTCACGGCCGCCATGGCGTCCTTCCAGGTCTGCGGGGAGAGGACCGAGCCGGCCAGGGGAGCGGAGTCGGGTACGACGGGCGGGTCGCTGCCCGGCTCGGGCGCGGTCAGGTCCAGCCCGATCTCGTCGGGCTCGACCTCGGCGAGCAGGGTCACCTGCTGCTCGGTGGTGCCGAGCACGAGCACCCGGGTCCCGACGGAGACCACGGCGACGGCCTGGCCGCGGCCCAGCGGTTGGCGGTGCACGACCTGGACGGCGGCACCGGCGGGCGCCTTGAGCCGGCGGTTGACGGTCCGGGCGATGAGCAGCAGCAGCCCGACGACGAGCGCCAGCGAGCCGACCAGGCGGATGGCCAGCTCGCCGAGGCCCACGCCGCCCGCGCTGTCCGTCATCGCGTCAGACCGCGGCGTTCGCGTCGAGGATCTCGGTGACCCGCAGCCCGAAGTCCTCGTCGACCACGACGACCTCGCCGCGGGCGACGAGGCGGCCGTTGACGAGCAGGTCGGCGGGGCTGCCGGCGGCGCGGTCCAGCTCCAGCACGGCGCCCGGGGTGAGCGCGAGCAGGTCGCGCACCGTCATCCGGGTCCGGCCGAGCTCGACGGTCACCTCCATGTCGACGCCGTGGAGCAGCTCGAGGCCGCGCGGGGGCGCCGTCGTGGCGCCGAAGGCGGGGACGAACGGCGCGGGCTCCTCGGCAGTCACGGCTGCCGGGTCGGCAGGGACGGCGTCGTCCGCGATCGGCTCCCGGGCACCGGCGAGGGTGGCCTCGGGCACGAGGACGGCGGCGGCGATGCCCGCGCCGATGAGCGGAACGGTGCTGAACGGGCCGCCCAGCTCGGCGGTGACGTCGAATCCCTCGGCGTCGAGGTCGACCGAGCGGGCGCCGCGGGCGTGGGCGCCGAGCCGCCGGGCGGCGGCGTCGAGGGCCGGCTGGACGGCGGCGGCGAGGTCTAGCGCGCCCAGCGGGCTGCCGGCGAGTGCCTCGACCAGCTCGGTGCCGACCAGGACGACGACCGCACCGGGCACGCCGCCGTCGAGCTCGGCGATCGCGCCGCCGGCGAACGCGGCGGTGACGTGCGGCGAGCCGGGCTGCGCCGGGCCGGGCGTCAGCGGCGTGACGGCCGGCAGCGCGGCCGCCGCGGCGACCGCGACCGCCTCGGCGAGCTGGGTGGGCTCCAGGGTGCTGGTCATGACGAGGACTCCTCGGGCGTGGTGACGATGAGGGCGGCCAGGCGCTGGCCGCGGGCGCCGGGGGTGGCGTGGGCGAAGGTGTTGCCGGCGACGGTCACGTCCAGCGGCGCGGACGCCGGGTGGGTGAGCCGCAGCACCGATCCGGGGCGCAGGTCGGCCAGCGTGCCCGGGTCCACGGGCAGCGGCCGGAAGCGCACCGCGACCGCGACCGGCACCCGGTGGAACTGCTCCTGCAGCAGGTGGGCCGAGTGCGCGCGCTGGGCCCGCTCGCGGTCGGAGACGGCGCCGTTGCCGGCCGCGATCGCCAGGTGCGGCAGCAGGCCGCTGAACGGCAGGCACACCGACATCCGGTGCGCCTGCTCGCCGATCCTGAGCTCCAGGGTGAGCACGACCATGACGTCGGCGGCGCTGGCGACCTGGGCGAACTGGGGGCTGTACTCGACGCCGGTGACGTTCGGCTCGAGGGTCACGATCCCGTCGAGCGAGTACCTCATCTCGCCGAGCAGCCGCTCGACCAGCCCCCGGATCACGGTGTCCTCGATCTCGGTCAGCGGCCGGTCCGGCTGCTCCTCCGAGCCCGGCCCGCCGAGCATGTGGTCCAGGCAGGACATCGTCGCGAACAGCGGGATCTCCAGCACGCCGGTGCCGGGGATCGGGTCCGCGCTGAACAGGGTCATGTACGTCGACGGGCCGAGGCTGTCGACGTACTCCGCGTAGGTGCGCTGCTCGATGCCCGCGAGGGTGACCGTGCAGACGGTGCGCAGCGAGCTGGTGAACACCGTCGTCGCCTGGCGGGCGAAGCTGTCGAAGCCGAGCTGCAGGGTGCGCTGGTGCTCGCGCGAGAGCTGGATGGGTCGCCGGAAGTCGTACGGCGTGGGGTCGGCCGTGCGAGGTCGGCGGCGCGGCCGCTGGAGGGTCACGACGAGCCCATCGTCGCCGCGTGCACGGACCTGAGGGGTCACCGGGACGCCGGGCGGTCAGGGTCCCGTGGTCACTTCGGGCTACGCAGGGTCCCGGGTGGGGTCCCGGATCCTCCGCTACTGGGTGACGTACTCGGTGAAGTACACCTCCATCACGTCGCCGTGGTACCGCTCGTGCAGCCGGTCGACCAGCTGCTTGCGCAGGGTCTCGCGGACCTCGGGCTTGTTGACCTCGCCGACCGGCAGCCCGCTGAAGACCGTGATCGCGCTGTCCAGCGCCTTGCTTCCCTCGACCTTGTGGGCGGAGTCGGTGAGCTGGAGCGCCATGCCCAGGCGCAGGTAGTGCCCGCCGGCCAGGTTGACCTGGATCGCCTCGAGCGAGACGACCTCGCCGGGCTTGGGGCCTGACTCGCCGGACGGCTTGAGGACGAAGAACCACGCTCCTCCTCCGAGCAGCGCCAGGAGGAGGACGGCGATGCCCATCATGCGGCCCCGGCCGCCCTTGGCGGGCGCGGTCTCTGCGCTGGCCGCGGGTGCGGCGACGGTCGTGGTCACGATCGATCCTCTCCTCGGGGGTGCGTGGGACCGGCGGCGCCGGCGGCGGGGTCGCTGCCCGTGCCGTCGCCGGCGGGGTCGGCCGGGAGGCCGTCGAGACCGGCCTCGCGCCGCAGCTCGTCGTACGCCTGGCCCATGAGGGCGCGGGTCTCGGCGGGCTGCTGGCTGAGCACGAGGATGTCCACGCGCTTGTTGACCCGCTGCGACCCGGCGCGCGCGGGGTCGACGAGGGGCTTGGTGTGGCCGAAGCCGGTGGCCCGCAGCCGGCGGGCCGGGATGGCGTGATCGTCCTCCAGTCGGTGCAGCACGTGCGCCGCGCGGGCGAGCGAGAGCTCCCAGTCGGAGGGGTAGTACTTCGGCCTGACCGGCTCCTGGTTGGTGTGACCGTCGAGCTCGATCGGCTCCGACAGCTCGGTGAGCACCGGTGCGATGGTGTCGACGACGCGGCGGCCGCGGTCGGTGAGCTCGGCGATGTCGGGCTCGAAGACGACGTGCTGGGAGACCAGGCTGACCACCAGGCCGCGCTCGTCGATGGTGGCCCGGACGTCGTCGCGCAGGCCCTGCTCGCGCAGCGCCCGGTCGATCCGCTTCCAGACCTCCAGCAGCCGGTCGACCTCGGCCCGGGCCTCGCCGTGCGCGCGCTCGTTGCGCAGCCGGTCGGACTCCTCGAGGACCTTGGTGACGGTCTCGCGCTGCGCCTCGGGGACCTGCGCGAGCAGCATCTGGTACGACGCCTCGCCGGGGTCGCTCGTGCCCTTGCTGTTGCTGATCGGGCTGGCGCCGTTGAGGATCGACTTCTCGCGACCGAAGCCGACCGCGAGCCCGTCCTTGAGCTGCTGGTACTTCTGCTCGTCGACCTGGCTCATCGCGAACATCACGATGAACAGGGCCATCAGCACCGTGATCATGTCGGCGTACGAGACCAGCCACCGCTCGTGGTTCTCGTGCTCCTCCTCGACCTGGCGCCGTCCGCGCTTCGCGTGCGACATGTCACGCGGCCTCGCCGACCTGCTCCTGCACCGGCAGGAGGGACTTCAGCTTCTGGGCGACGACGCGCGGGTTCGCGCCGGCCTGGACGGCGGCGACGCCCTCGATGACGATCTCCATCCGGGTGCACTCCAGCTCGCTGAGGCGCTTGAGCCGGGCGGCGATCGGCAGCCAGAGCACGTTGGCGCTCAGCACGCCCCAGAGCGTGGCGAGGAAGGCCGCGGCGATGCTGTGCCCGAGCGCGCCGGGGTCGGCGAGGTTCTCGAGCACGTGGACCAGGCTCATCACCGTGCCGACGATGCCGATCGTCGGGGCGTACCCGCCGGCGTCGGTGAAGAACTTCGCCGAGTGCTTGTCGACCGCCTTCTTCGCGTGCAGCTCGGCCTCGAGGATGTCGCGCAGCTCGTCGGGGTCGACGCCGTCGACGGCCAGGGTCACGCCCTTGACGAGGAACGGGTCGTCGATGTCGGCGACCCGGCCCTCCAGCGCGAGCATCCCCTCGCGCCGCGCGGCGTCGGAGAGGCTGACGATGACCGGGACGACGTCGGCCGAGGAGGCCACCTTGCCGAACAGCGCGGTCCTGACCGAGGTCACGGCGTTCCTGGCGTCGCTCATGGTCCCGCCCGCGACGGCGACGCAGAGGGTGCCGCCGAACACGAGCAGCATCGGCGGCAGCAGGAACAGGCTCGCCGGGCTGCCGCCCTCGAGGATGTTGGCGAGCATGATGACGCCCAGGGCGGCGCCGATGCCGACCGCGTTGGCGAGGTCCTTCATGACGTTCCTCCGCGGTGTCGGTCGCCGGGGGTGCGGCTGGGCGGCGGGACCGCGCTGAGGCGCGCCCGCGGGCTCGGGCCGGCCGGTGTCAGCGAGGCCGCGTCCGGCAGGGCGGCGCGCGCCACGATGGCCGAGCGGTAGTCGACGACGGCGGCGCGCACCTCGTCGAGCGACTCGGCCACGATGTACTTGGTGCCGTCGACCAGCGTCACCACGGTGTCCGGGGTGCAGTCGACGCGCTCGACGAGGTCCGCGTTCAGCAGGAACGTGGTCCCCGAGAGTCGGGTCAGCGAGATCACCGCGGCACCTCCGTGTGCGTGGATCGGTACGGGACGCCGTCCGTGGCGTTCCGCTGCTCCCATCGGCCGGGCGGCCGGGAGGCTGAGGCGTCGTACCTCAGCGCTTGATGTTGACCAGCTCCTCGAGCACCTGGTCGCTGGTGGTGATCACCCGCGAGCTGGCCTGGAACCCGCGCTGGGCGAGGATCAGGTTCGTGAACTCGGCGGACAGGTCGACGTTCGACATCTCCAGGGCGCCGGCCATGATCTGGCCGCGCTGGCCCTCGCCGGCGACGCCGAGCTGGACGGCGCCGGAGTTGGCGGAGGCGCGGTAGGCGGTGTCGCCGATCTTCTCCAGGCCCATCGGGTTGGTGAAGTCCGCGACGGCGAGCTGGCAGATGTCGCGCTGCACGCCGTCGGAGAAGACGCCGCGGACCTTGCCGTCCGCCGAGATGGAGTACGACGTCAGCTCGACGCCGGGCGGCAGGGTGCTGTCGATCATGTGCAGGTCGACGTCGGTCGGCGCGCCGGTGGGCAGACCCGCGGCGTCGAGCTCGTAGCCCTGGACCCGCATGCCGTTGGGGGCGACCAGGGTGCCGGTCTGGTCGAAGGTGAAGGCGCCCGCGCGGGTGTAGACGTTCTCCTGGCCGTCGCGCAGCACGAAGAAGCCGTCGCCCTGCAGCATCACGTCAGTGGGCCGGCCGGTCAGCTGCGCGGACCCCTGGCCGAAGTTGGTCATGGTCGCCGCGAGCTGCACGCCGAGGCCGACCTGGATCGGGTTGGTGCCGCCGCGCCCGGCGTTGCCGCCCGAGGCCGCGGTGAGCATCTGGCTGAGCGTGTCGGAGAAGACCGTGGTCGAGGCCTTGAAGCCGGTGGTGTTGGCGTTGGCGATGTTGTTGCCGGTGACGTCGAGCATGGTCTGGTTGACGCGGAGGCCGGAGATCCCGGCGAAGAGCGAGCGAAGCATTCTGTTTCTCCTTCTCAGGCGGTGGTGGTGGACGGGGTGCCGCTCGGCGGCACGTAGGTGGTGCCACCGCTGGGGGTGGGCGCCTTGATCGTGGGAGCGGTGCCGACGCTGATCACGTCGGTGATGGGGACCTCCGTGCCGTCGACGCTGAGCACCGGCCCGGTCGAGAGGTAGGTGGTGCCCTGGACGGTGCCGCTCTGCTCGGCGCCGGTCTCGTCGTACCAGCGCACGGTCTGGCCGATCAGCGAGCTCGCGCCGAACGCCAGCTGGGTGCTCAGCAGCATCGCGGTCTGGTCCGCGACGGCCTGCATCTTCTCCAGCGCGGTGAACTGGGCGGTCTGCGCCATGAACTGCGAGGAGTCGGTCGGGTTGAGCGGGTCCTGGTAGCGCATCTGGGCCACCATCAGCTCCAGGAACACCTGCTGGTCGCCGAAGCCGTTGGTGCTGGCCGTGCTGCCGGTGTTGGTGCTGACGCCGTACCGCACGCCCTCGGTCGGGGTGATCGACATGCTGCTCCTCCTCCTCCTCCTCCTCCTAGATGGTCCGGTCGACGAGACCGGTGCTGGCTGCCGCGCCCCATGCGTTTTCGTCCGGATTTCGGCGCTGGTACGACGAATTCGCATGGGGCGCGGAGGGGTGGCGGTCGTCGGGCGGTGGTCGGTCCCCGCGATCCCGACCGCCGGATCGCCCTGAGTCGGCCGAGGCGTCCCCGCCGGCCTGGCCGGCACCGAGGTCGCTCGGTGGCGCTGCGGGTGCGACCGGTGGCGCGCTGATCGGCGCCAGCGGGTCGCGGACCCACACCCGCGCCTCGCTCGCCCCGGACCGCTCGAGCAGCCGCTGCAGCTCGGGTACGCCGGAGCTGAGCGCCCGGTGCACCGCCGCGTCCCCGGCTGCGTCCGCGGCGCTGCCCGCCAGCCGGACCTGCACCGCCCCGTCCTTGACGACCAGGGTCACCCGCACCTCCCCGAGCTGGGCGGGCTGCAGGGTGAGGGTGAGCCGGTGCGTGCCCGGGCGGTCGGTGGGGGTGCTGGTGACGAGCCGGGTGACCTCCGGGAACACCTGCTGCACGACCGCCCGCTCGACGGTGGGCGCCGGGGCGGGTGAGGTACGCGGCGCGGCAGCGGCGGCGATCCCGGGCAGCTCCGGCGACGCGGCCGGCGGGCTCGGGTCGGGGTCGGCGGTCGCCGGACGGGAGGCGTCGGCGACCGGCCGCGCGGGCGGCTCGGCGGACGCCGGGAGAGGAGCGGTGACGACCGCGGGAGCCTCGGGGGAGGGCGTCGGGAGGTCCGCGACAGGACCCGCGGCCGAGGCGGTGGGTGCGACCACCGGCGCCGGGGCGCTCGGAGAGGTCACAGCCGGGGCAGGCGGAGCAGGCGGAGCAGGCGGAGCAGGCGGAGCAGGCAGCGTGACCGCCATCGGCACGCCGGCGAGCAGTGCCGCCGCGAGGGCGTCGCCGAAGGCCGCGCCCAGGTCGCCGGGCTGGTCGCCGGGCCGGTCGGCGGACCCGTCGGCCGTCGTACCGGCGTCGGCGGGGACCGCGGCCACGACGGCCGGCAGGAACGGAGTGATGCTCATCAGCTCACCATCGCCATCACGTTGCGGACGTAGCTCTGCGTCTCCCGGTACGGCGGGATGCCGCCGTAGCGCGAGACCGCCCCGGCCCCGGCGTTGTACGCCGCCAGCGCGAGGTCGGTGCGCCCGAACCGGTCGAGCAGCGAGCGCAGCAGTCGCGCGCCGCCGTCGATGGCCTGGGCGGGGTCGAAGGGGTCGGCGACGCCGAGGCCGCGGGCGGTGCCGGGCATCAGCTGCATCAGGCCCTGCGCGCCGGCGGAGCTGACCGCGCGCGGGTCGAAGCCCGACTCCTGTCGCGCGACGGCGGCGATCAGGTTCGCGGGCACGCCGGTCCGCGCGGACGCGGCGTCGATCAGGTCGGCGTACGGCGTCCCGGTGGTCACCCGCCCGGCGACAGGAGCGGCAGCCGGAGCGGTCACCGAGCCGGCAGCGGGCTGGTCGATGATCCGCCGGATCACGTCCGGCGTGGAGGGGACGTCGACGACCCGGATGTCGAGCCCGGTACGCGGCGCCTCGATCATCTTGCCGTCGCCGATGTAGATCGCGATGTGGTCGACGCCCCGGTTGCGGCTGGAGTTGTCCCACGCGATCAGGTCGCCCGGCTGCGCCTCGGCCATGCTGGCGACCGGTCGCCCGGCCGCGGCCTGCTGGTTGGACACCCGCGGCAGCTCGTACCCGAGGTTGCGGTAGACCACCTGCACCAGCCCGGAGCAGTCCATGCCCTTGGTGGGGTCGGTGCCGCCCCAGACGTACGGCAGGCCGAGGTACTTGCGCGCCTCGGCGACCACGTCCTCGCCGGTCACCGTGCCGGTCGCCGTCCCGGCCACCCGCGCGCTGGTCAGCTCGGTCGCGAAGCTCCCACCGGCGCTCGACGTCCGCACCGTCGCGAACGGCGCCAGCCGCGCCTGGATGTCGGCGATCCGCGCGGTCACGTTGTCGATGCTCATGGCCGTCCCCTCAGCCAGCGCTGCGCGGCGAGGTCGTCGGCGTCGCGGGCGGCCCGCCGCTCGTCCTCGGTACGACGGCGGGCGGCCCGCCGCGCGAGGAGGTGCTCGACCGCGGCCAGCCGGGCGCGGTCGGTGCCCCAGCGGGCGCGCGCGTCGGTCGTGACGATCTCCGCGGTCGCGGCCCGCGCGCGGGTCTCGCCGACGAGGATGCCGGTGTGGGCGAGCCCGGTCCGGGCGGCGAGCAGCGCGGCCGGCGTGGCGACGTCCGGGAGGGCGGAGCCGGCGATGGCCGACTCCAGCCCGGCGAGCCGGGCGTGCAGGGCGGCCTCCTCGGCCAGCACCTGCTGCAGCCCGATCCGGCTGTCGGTCTCGCGGACCTCGCGGACCCGGGCCACGGCGGCCAGTCCGCGGTCCTCACGGTGGACCCGGCTCATGGTGCGACCACCTCGGCGAGGCGGTCCCACGCGTCGAGCCGCGGGGTGATGTCGTCCATGGACTGGCGCAGGAACGCCTCGATCCGCGGCAGCCGCGCGAGGGCGGCGTCGGCGTCGGCGTCCGCCCCGGCGACGTACGCACCGATCTCGACCAGCTCGCGCACGGACCGGTGGGCGGCGAGCATCCGGCGCAGCCGGGCCGCGGCCTGCTGCTGCTCGGGCGTCGTCACCGCCCGGTGCACGCGCGAGATCGACTCGAGGACGTCGATCGCGGGGAAGTGGCCGGCCGTGGCGAGCTCGCGCGACAGCACGACGTGACCGTCGAGGATCGAGCGGGCGGTGTCGCCCACCGGGTCCTGCAGGTCGTCGCCCTCCACGAGGACGGTGTAGATGCCGGTGATCGAGCCGGCCGCCGACGTGCCGGCGCGCTCCAGGAGCCGCGGCAGCAGGCCGAAGACGCTGGGCGGGTACCCGCGCGTGGCCGGCGGCTCGCCCGCCGACAGGCCGATCTCGCGCTGGGCCATGGCGACCCGGGTGAGCGAGTCCATCATGAGGACGACGTCGCGTCCGCCGTCGCGGAACCACTCCGCGATCCGGGTGGCCGTGAACGCCGCGCGCAGCCGCTCGACGGCCGGGGCGTCGGACGTGGCGACGACGACCACCGAGCGGGCCAGGCCCTCGGGGCCGAGGTCGCCGTCGATGAACTCGCGGACCTCGCGGCCGCGCTCGCCGACCAGGGCGATCACGTTGACGGCGGCGTCGGTGCCGCGGGCGATCATCGACAGCAGCGAGGACTTGCCGACGCCGGAGCCGGCCATGATCCCGATCCGCTGGCCGCGGCCGACGGGCACCAGCGCGTCGAGGGCGCGCACGCCCGAGCCGAGCGGCTCGGTGATCCGGGGCCGGCTGAGCGCGTCGGGCGTCGCGTGCTCGGTGGACACCGTCTCGAGGGACCCGAGCTCCGGACCCCCGTCCACCGGCCGCCCGAGCCCGTCGAGCACCCGCCCGAGCAGGGCCTCGCCGGCCCGGATCCGCAGTGGGCCGCCGGTGGCGCGGACCAGGTCGCCGGCGCGGACGCCGGCGGTCGCGCCGAGCGGCAGGCAGACGGCGCTGCCCGGTCGCAGGGCCGCGACCTCCGCGAGCAGCGGGCCGGTCGCCGTCCGCACCTCCAGCAGGTCGCCGAGCGCCGCGCCGGGCAGGCCGCGGACCTCCAGGTGCAGGCCGACCAGCTCGGAGACGGTGCCGAGGTGCAGGGGAGCGGCGGCCGCGGCGGCCGCCTCGCGCAGGCCGGTGGGGAACAGGGCGGTGGTCACGGGGACAGCACCTCCCGCACCCGGGCCATCGCCTCGCGGACCCGGAGGTCGACCACCGAGCCGTCGACGCCCTCGACCAGCGCGTCGACGGAACCGAGCGCGGGATCGGCGACGACCTCGAGCCCACGGTCGACGAGATCCTGCGCGGCGGCCGAGGAGGCGGCCGACGGATGCAGCCGGACCCGGCCGACCGCCCCTGGGGGCAGCACCTGCAGCACCCGGGCGACGACGTCCTTCGGGCCGAGGCGGGCGACCTGGGCGCCGATCAGGGTGGTGGTCAGCGACCAGGCGAGGTCGACGGCCTGGTCCTCGACCGCGCGGGCCAGCTCGTCGAGCAGCCCCCTGACCTCCTCGGCGGCCCGGCCCAGGGCGTCGAGCGCGGCGCGGTGCTCGGCTTCGCGCCGGGCCTCCGCCTCGGCATGGACGGCTGCCCGCTCGGTCTCCTCGACGGCCGCCCGCTCGGCGGCGGTACGACGCCCCTCGGCCCAGCCGACGGCGTACCCCTGGGCGCGGGCGGCATCCCGCGTCTGCGTCGCGATCCCGTCGAGCAGGCTCTCGGTGACCTCGTCGCCGAGGACGCTGCCGCTGCCGAGCCGGGTCCAGGTGCCGACCCGCAGCTCGGGCAGACGCAGCTCAGAGGACGAACTCATCGTCGTTCCCTCGACGGACCATGATCTGGCCCTGCTCCTCCAGCTGGCGGATGGTGCGGATGACGGCCTGCTGCGCCTCCTCCACCTGGGCCAGGCGGACGGCGCCGAGCAGCTCGACCTCCTCGAGCAGGTTCTCGGCGGCGCGCTCGGACAGGTTCGCGGTGATCTTGGTGCGGACCGACTCGCTGACGCCCTTGAGCGCGAGGGCCAGCTCGGCGGTGTCGACCTGGCGCAGCACCTGCTGCACCGAGCGGTCGTCCAGCCCGACGATGTCCTCGAACATGAACATCCGGCTCCGGACCTCGTCGGCCAGGGCGGGGTCGAGGCCCTCGAGGCCCTCGACGATCTGCCGCTCGGTCGGGCGGTCGGACCGGTTGATGATGTCGACGAGCGGGTCCACGCCGCCGACCCGCGAGACCTCGGCGGGCTGGAGCATCGACGACAGCTTCCGCTCGAGGACGGCCTCGACGGTACGCACGATCTCGGGGAGGTCCGGTCCATCACGGCGATCCGGTGCGCGACGACCGCCTGCTGGTGGGCCGGGAGCCCGCTCAGCAGCAGGGACGCCTTGTCGGCGGCCATGTGCGCGAGCACCAGGGCGATCACCTGCGGGTGCTCGTCGGCGATGAAGCTGCGCAGCTGCGCGGGATCCGCCCGGTGCAGGAACTGGAAGGGCATCTGGGCGGCGGCCGCGTGCAGCCGCTCCATGATCTCCTTCGCGCGCTCCGGGCCGAGCGACTGCTCGAGCAGCTGCTGGGCGAAGCCGAAGCCGCCCTGCGTGACGTGCGCGTGCGCGGTGGCGAGGTCGTGGAACTCGGTCAGCACCTGCGACGTCTCCGTCGCCGACACCGCGTCGAGCCGGGCGATCTCGGCGGAGATCGCCTCGACCTCGGCGTCGCTGAGGTGCGCCATCACCTGGGCGGCCCGCTCCTTGCCCAGCTGGATGAGCAGGACCGCCGCCTTGCGGACCCCCATCGAGACGAGGGTCGGCCCGGAGGTCGCCATGAGGGTCATGGGCGCGGCTCCACCAGCCAGCCGCGCAGCAGGGCGGCGACGTCGTCGGGCTGCCGGTCGACGAGCGCGATGAGCTCGTCGCGCATCGACTCCTCCTCGTCCTGCTCCGAGGACTCGAGGGCGGCCAGGGCCGGGGCCTCCAGCTGGGCGGTGCGGCTCGCGGCGTCGCCGCGCAGCTGCTCGACCAGGTACGCCCGGGCCTCGTCGCGGGCGGCCGCCCGGCGCCGGGCCTGCAGCCACGCGAGCAGCACCATCAGCGCGATGCCGCCGGCGATGCCGATATTGCGCAGCAGGCTGTTGCGGCGCGCGGCCGCGTCGGCGTCGCGTGCGGCCTGCAGCTCGGCGGCCGCGGCCTCCTCCGCGCTGCGGTCGAAGGCCATCGTGGACACGTCGATCGTGTCGCCCCGGTCGGCCTTGATGCCGACGGCGCTGCTGATCAGGTCCTTGACGACCTGCGGCTGCACCGCGGCCGCGGCGGTCGCGTCGAGCACGACGCCGATGTGCAGGCTGTTGACCGAGCCCGGCGCCTTCTCCCGGTGCTCGACGGTCTCGCCGACGGCGTTGTCGCGGGTCTTCGAGGTGTTCTTGTACGACGAGTCGCCGGTGCCCGTGGTCGCCGGGTCCATCTGCCCGTCGGGGCCGACCGTGCCGCCGGCGCCGTCGGTGCCCGCCCCGGCCGGACCCGTGTAGGTCTCGTTGGACGTCGACTCCGACAGCGGCGGCGTACCCTCCTCGGCCTCGTACCTCCGGCTGTCGGTCACGGACTTGTCGAAGTCCAGGTCCGCGGTGACCGTGGTCGTCGAGTTGCCGGGTCCGAGGACCCGGTCGAGCACGGACTGGATCTCGGCCTGCATGGAGTCCTGGAACGCCTTGACCTGCTTGGTGCGGGCCGACGCGGCGCCGCTGCCGCCGTCGGTGCTGTCGCCGGTGAGCAGCTTGCCGCTGGCGTCGGTGACGGTGACCCGCTTCGGGTCCAGGCCGTCGATGCTGGACGCGACCAGGTGGACGATCGCCTGGACCTGCTCCTCGTCGAGGGAGCTGCCGCGCTCGGTGGCGATGAGGACGGACGCCGTCGGTGGGTACTGCTCGTCGGTGAAGACCTGCTTCTTGGGGATGGCGAGGTGCACGACCGCCTTGTCGACGCCGTGGATGGCCTCGACGGTCTTGCTGAGCTCGCCCTCCATCGCGCGCTTGAAGTTGGTCTGCTCCTGCGACTCCGAGGTCGACAGGCTCTGCTTGTCGAGCAGGCTGTAGCCGCCGTCGCCGCTGGCCGGCAGGCCCTTGCCGGAGAGCGTGATCCGGGTGCTGTAGACATTGGAGCGCGGCACCATGATCGTCCCGCCGCCCCCGGTGATCTTGTACGAGACGCCCTGCGCGTCGAGCTCCTCGATGACCGCGCTGGCGTCGGCGCCGGACAGGTTGGAGTACAGCGGCGCGTAGCTCGGGGTCGACACCCAGCGGAACACCATGAGCACGGCGATCAGCAGGGCCGCCGTACCGATGACGGCGACGGCCTTCTGGCCCGCGGTGAAGCCGGCGAAGGTGTCGCGGACGCGGGTGAGGTACTGCGTGAGGCGATGTTGCATCGCGGATCAGACCTGCATCCGCATGATCTCGTTGAACGCCTCGACCGCGCGGTTGCGCAGTGCCACGGTGAGCTGGCTGGCGACCGACGCCTCGCTGGCGGCGATCGTGTAGTCGTGGATGTTCTCGAGCTTGCCGGTGGCCGCCTGCACCGCGAGCCCGTCGGCCTTGTCGGTGAGCCCCTCGAGCCGGTCGAGGCCGTCGAGCACGAGCGAGCCGAACTCGGTGTCCGGGCCGGTCGCCGGCGTCGCCCGCTCGGCGGGGGTGGGCGCCGCGATCGAGCCGATGCTGCCGGTTCCGGACACGGACGGGAACTGCAGGGGCGTGATCTCCATCAGCGGGCCCCGATCTGGAGCGCGGCGGTGTAGGTGTCCTGCGCGGTCTTGGTGACCTGCACCGACGCCTGGTAGCCGCGCTGCGCCATCACCAGCTGGCTCATCTGCGCCGACATGTCGAGGTCGGGGAGGCGGACGTAGCCGTCCTCGTCCGCGAGCGGGTGGTCGGGCGAGTGGACCAGCCGGCCCTCGGCGTCACCCTGGGCGAACCCCTCCACGTCGACCCCGCCGTCCGCGCGGGGGTCGAAGACGACGTACGTCGCGCGGAACGCGGCCTCGTCGGTCCGCTTGACCGTGTTGGCGTTGGCGATATTGCCGGCCAGGGCGTCGAGCCAGACCTGGTGCGCGCCGAGCGAGGTGTTCGCGATGCGCAGCGTCTCGAACGCGCCCATCAGGCCGCACCGCCCGCCATCACGCTGAGCCGCGAGTCGCGGTCGCTGATCGCGCGGCCCATGATCTGGTACTGGTACTGCGTCTGGATGGCCGCGATCGACTCCTTGCGGAGGTCGACGTTGTTGTCGTTGGCGCCGACCGGGGTGCTCGTCGGCGAGGTCGTCGCGGTGAGCTCGCCGACGGTGGCGCGGCCGCGCTCGATCGCCCGGGACAGCGCGGTCTCGAACTCGACGCTGCGTGCGCGGAAGCCGGGGGTGTCGACGTTGGCGATGTTGTCGGCGATCACCTGCTGCCGCTGGGACAGCCCGTTGATCGCGGAGTGCAACACGAAGCCGACGGCGTCGGACGCTGCGAAGGACACGGTCGATCTCCTGGGGAGGATCCGGCGAGGCACCTCGCGGTGCGACGATCGGCGCCGGTCCATCGGCAGGGGGTGAGCAATCCGTCGCTCAGGTGCCTGATCGGTCCCCCCGCCTGTGACCTGAGGCCTGCCTCCTGGGACTTGGTCCCGACTATCCCGACCGATCGCCCGGATCGTCGTCCAGGACGAGGAGAGCTCGGTCGTCTGGGGATGCCCGGCGCGGTCGCTGCTGCGGCGGCTGCTGGGTGATCTGCTCGGCCTGCGGGTTTGCTCGGTGCCGGGTCTTTGATTACCGATGACGTGGTTGCGGTCCGCTGGGGTCACGGTGGTTGGCTGGGTTCGCTGCTGGCCGTGGGGTCGCCGATGGTCGTCGGCCTTTGGTTGCGGGATTCGCGGGATCGCAGCGCTGAGAGTGGGTCTGGACACGCCTGCATCCCCGCAACCGTCGGGTGTGCGGGGTGCGGGGCGTTGGAGTCACTCGTCCGGTGGGTGGGTGCCGTGGTGGTCGACCCGGAATCGGAAGCCGCTCGGGCTGGTCCACTCGTACGAGCCGGGCATCACGATGTCGTAGGACCACGCGGAGTGGGTCTTCGCCCGGTGATGGCGTCTGCACAGGGCCACCTCGTTGCACGGACAGGTAGGCCCGCCCTCGCCGTAGGGTCGGGCGTGGTCGAGGTCGCAGCGGGTGGCTGGTCTGGTGCAGTGGGGGAACCGGCACGTGTGGTCGCGCAGGGCGATGTGGACGCGGTGGCGCTCGGGGATCTCGTAGGAGTCGATCGGGATGTGGTCGGCCAGATCGATCACCGGTCGCACGATCACGGTCGAGGCGGTGCCGAGCCACTCGCGGATCTGCTCGCTCGAGATCGGGCACCGGCCTTCGTCCCAGCGGCCGACGGGGTTGTGGCCGGTCAGGGTGGTGTCGGTGATGTGGACGTTCACGATCGCTTTGCGGCCCGGGGAACCCAAGGACCCTGGTGAGCCGGGGCCGGGTCCGTCGAGGTCGAGCATCAGGTCGGCCCGGGCGAGCTCGCCGAGCGCGATCGAGCGGCGCACATCGAGCGGAGCGTCGTTGCCGAGGTCCCCGAGCAGACGGGCGCGGCGGGCGATCGCCTCATCGAGGTCGTGTCCATCAACGGCGTCGAGGACTCCGGAGAGGTGCACGATCCCGTGGGTGTTGCCGTGGGGGTCGGGGTCCCCGACCTCCACATAGCGTTGATCGGCAGCGGTCGCGCGTTCGGCTTCGGCGCGTTCGGGGTCGAACCGGAGGATCGCCTCGGCGATCAACCGGTCCAACTGCGCCCACCCCGGAGGCGTGGAACAGCTGCCGGTCCACGAACCCAGCCGCCTCAGCACTCAGCGCGTGGGTGAGGTCCGCGATCCGCTCGGCCCGCCACGGGGTGAGCCGACCCGTCATCACGGCGGCATAGACCTGAGGCAGCCGCCAGGCGCACTCGATGACCCGCCCCACATAGGCCCGTCCACCGTCCGGCGAACGCCCGAGCACCGCGACCAGCTCCATCAACCCGAACTCCGACACCAACGGCGCACCGTCCCCCGCGATCGGAACCCCGGTGTCCAGGTACCCGTCGGTGATCGTCGCCGCACCCTCCGGCCCGACGACGACGTGCTCGCTGGCCCAGGTGACGATGTCCTGCCATTCCTCGATCAGCAGGGTGTCACGGGCCTGGATCCGCGCACCGACCCGCGACAGCAGTGCTGCCGTCGTACGGGGCGTGGTTCCGAGATCCATGACACAGATTCTCCCACCGACCCCCGACACCACGAAACGAGCAGACCCCGCCTGTGGACAGGCGAAAGCCCCGCCCAGCGGCCCGCCAGAGCGCGCAGCAGCCGGGCGGGGGCGATCCTCTGGCTAGAGTCGGCCCGTGCCTCCCCTCGGTCCCGCCCTGCGCGCCCGCCTCGGCGCGTACTTCGCGGTCGACGACGAGTGGGAGCGGGGGAACCCCGCCGTCACCCGGCGCGACGTCGTCACCGGTGCGGCGTTCGAGGTCGCCGGCGTCGTCACGCTCGAGCTGGCGCGGAGCGCGGGGGCCTTCGACAGCGTCGACGCGCCGTGGTGGGTGATCTACCTCGTCATGTCCGCGGCGGCGCTCGCGCTGGTGCTGCGGCGACGGTACCCGCTCGCCGTGGCTGTCTACCTCTCCGCCCACATGTTCGTCACCGGCGTCGCCATGCCCCAGGTGATGGGCCAGGTGGCCCTCCAGATCTGCTACTTCATGGGGCTGTTCTCGGCGATGGCGTGGGGTCGCAGCCGGCGCTCGGCGCTGCTGGTGACCAGCACCATCCTGGTCTTCATGCTCTGCTGGGTGGCCTGGCAGTTCGCCGTCGGCCAGAGCGCGCAGACCTGGCTGGACACCACGGGGGAGGACGAGCGCTTCGGCTTCCTGCCGCCCGTCCCGGCCATCATCCTGCTCACCTTCATCGTCAACGTCGTCTACTTCGTCGGCGCCATCATCGGCGGCCAGGTCGCCTGGCGCGGGGCCCGGCAGCGCGAGGCGCTCACCGAGCAGGCGCGCACCATCGCGCGGCAGACCGCGACCCTCCAGCAGCGGGCCGTCGTCGCCGAGCGGCTGCGGATCGCCCGCGAGCTGCACGACGTCGTCGGCCACCACGTGTCGGTCATCGGCGTCCAGGCCGCCGGCGCCCGCCGGGTGCTCGACCAGGATCCTCCGGCGGCCGCCGGCGCCCTCGGCGTGATCGAGGAGAGCTCGCGCGAGGCGGTCGCGCAGATGCGCTCGCTGCTCGGCACGCTGCGCGACATCGAGGCGCGCTCGGACGACGACCCGGGGCGCCTGTCGCGCACCAGCAGCCCCGGCGCCACCGACATCGAGGAGCTCGTCACCAGCCGTGCGTACGACGGGCTGCGCACGTCGTACGCGATCGTCGAGGACCGCCCCGGAGCGATGGCGCGGCTCCCGGAGACGGTCGGCCTCACCCTGTACCGGACCGCGCAGGAGGCGCTCGCCAATGTCGTGCGGCACTCGACGGCGTCGAGCGCGTCGGTGCGGGTGCGGGTCACCGAGGCCGGCGACCGGCCGTTCGCGGAGGTCGAGGTGCTGGACGACGGCCGCCCGCGCCCGGCGACGTCGAGCTCGGGCATGGGCCATCTCGGCATCCGCGAGCGTGTCGCCTCCCATCGCGGCGAGGTCGAGATCGGGCCCCGGACGACCCGCGGCTACCGGGTGCGGGTCCGGCTCCCGCTGGGAGGTCCCCGTGACTGAGCACCTGCGGGTCCTCCTCGCGGACGACCAGGCGCTGGTCCGCTCCGGCTTCCGGATGATCCTCTCGGCCGAGTCCGACATCGAGGTGGTCGGCGAGGCGGCGGACGGCGCCGAGGCCGTCGAGCTGGCGCGTCGGCTCCGCCCGGACGTCGTGCTCATGGACGTGCAGATGCCGCGCGTCGACGGCATCGCCGCCACCGCCGACCTGGTGGCCGAGGACCTCGGTCGGGTCGTCATCCTCACCACCTTCGACCGCGACGACTACCTCTTCGACGCCCTCCGGGCCGGAGCCAGCGGCTTCCTCCTCAAGAACGCCGAGGCGGAGCAGCTGATCGAGGCGGTGCGCGCGGTCGGCCGCGGGCACGCGCTGCTCTCCCCGGAGGTCACCCGCCGCGTCATCGCCGAGATGGCCGCCGCGCAGGCTCCCGCCGCCGAGCCCGCTCCGGAGGAGGCGCGGCTCCTCGACCGGCTCACCGAGCGCGAGAGCGAGGTGCTGCGGCTGCTCGGCGAGGGCCTGTCCAACGCCGAGATCGCCGAGCGGCTCGTCCTGGGCGAGGCGACGGTCAAGACCCACGTCTCGAACTGCCTGGCCAAGCTCCACCTGCGCGACCGTGTGCAGGCGGTGGTGTTCGCGCACCGGGTCGGCCTCGCCGGTTAGACCCTCGCCTCCGTCGTACGACGGAGGCGGATCCCCTCCTCGCGACGGATCACATCGCGCGCCGGGATCCCTAGCGTGGACGCCATGATCGAGACGAGGGGGCTGACCCGCCGGTTCGGCGAGCGGACCGTGGTGGACGACGTGTCGTTCGATGTCCCGGACGGCATGCTGACGGGCTTCGTCGGGGGCAACGGCGCCGGCAAGACCACCACGATGCGGATGATCATGGGCCTGCTCGGGATCTCCGCGGGCGAGGTGCTCTGGCAGGGCCGTCCGATCACGGCAGCCGACCGGCGCCGCTTCGGCTACATGCCGGAGGAGCGGGGCCTCTACCCCAAGCAGAAGGTCCTCGACCAGCTCGTCTACCTCGGGGAGCTCTCGGGGCTGCCCGCCGCGCAGGCCCGGGCGTCGGCGTCGGAGAGCCTCGAGCGGTTCGGCCTCGCCGACCGCGGCGGCGACCGGGTCGAGAAGCTCAGCCTGGGCAACCAGCAGCGGGTGCAGATCATCGCCGCGCTGCTCAACCGGCCCCAGGCGCTGATCCTCGACGAGCCCTTCTCCGGCCTCGACCCGGCCGCGGTCGACTCGATGGTCGACCTGCTCCGCGAGGAGACCGCCCGCGGCGTCCCCGTGCTCTTCTCCAGCCACCAGCTCGACCTCGTCGAGCGCCTCTGCGACCGGCTCGTCGTGCTCCGCGCCGGCGAGGTCGTCGCGCAGGGCAGCGTCGAGGAGCTGCGCGCCCGCGGTCCCGAGCGGCTCCGGGTGGTCACCGACCGGGACGCCGGGTGGATCCGCGACGTCCCGGGCGTCCACGTCCTCGACGTCGACGGGCCCGAGGCCCTGGTGGAGCTGGCCGATCACGACCTGCCGGCCGCCGACGCCGTACGCCGCGCGATCCTGACCGCCGGCCTCGACCGCGGGGAGGTCCGCGAGCTCGCCACCGTCCGCACGCCGCTGTCCGAGATCTACCGGGAGGTCACCGCATGACGGACACCATCGAGAGCCGGCCGGCCGAGCGGCCCTGGCTGCTCGTCGCCCGCCGCGAGGTCCTCACCCGGCTCACCGACAAGTCCTTCCTCATCGGCATCCTGATCACGCTGGTGCTCCTGGTCGGCTTCATCGGCTGGACGATCTGGTCCGAGGACCGCACCGAGACCGTCACCGTCGCGGCGACCGCGGAGGGCGCCGCCACCGCCGAGCTGCTCGAGCGCGAGGTCCCCGAGGTCGACGACGGCCTGGAGGTCGAGGTGGTGGAGGTCGCGTCCGACGACGTCGGCGTCCTCGCGCTCGAGGACGACGACGCCGACGTCCTGCTGCGGCCCGCCGACGACGGCTGGACCCTGGTCGGCCGCAAGGACGTGTCGGGCGACCTGGCAGCCGCCGCGGAGACCGTGATCCGCGATGCCGCGCTGACCACCAACGCCGAGCGGGCGGGCACGTCGCTGGAGGAGCTCCGGCAGGGCAGCGCCGTCGGCACCGTCCTGCTCGAGGGCGACGCCGAGCGACAGGACTTCGCGCGGGCGATGGGGTTCCTGCTGGCCTTCCTCTTCTACTTCGCCGCGCTCAGCTTCGGCTACACCCTGTCGGGCAGTGTCGTGGAGGAGAAGGCGAACCGGATCGTCGAGATCATCACGACCAAGATCCCGGTGCGGCAGCTGCTGATCGGCAAGATCGCGGGCAACACCCTGCTGGCGCTGGGACAGACCGCGCTCATCGTCGCGGTGGGCCTGGTGGGCATCTCGTTCACGGAGTACTCCTCGTTCCTGTCCGGGATCTCCGCGGGCATCGGGTGGTTCGCCGTGTTCTTCCTCGTCGGCTTCCTCTTCATCGCCTGCTGGTGGGCGGTGGCCGGGGCGCTCGCGAGCCGCGCCGAGGACCTGCAGACCACCGCGGCCCCGCTCAGCTTCGTGATGATGGGCGTCTTCTTCGGGGCGTTCCTCTTCGAAGGGGTCGTCCAGACCATCGCGTCCTACGTCCCCCCGTTCTCCGTCGTGCTGATGCCGATCCGGGTGCTCAACGGCGAGGCCGCCGTCTGGGAGCCGGCCGCCGCTATCGCGATCCTGCTCGCGGCCATGGCGGCGACCGTGATCCTCGCCGAGCGGATCTATCGCCGGGCCCTGCTGCAGACCCAGGGACGGGTGACGCTCAAGCAGGCCTGGACGGCCGCCGAGTGAGCCGGCTCCGGCATGACGTGCGATCCGACGTTCTGATGAAAGGGTGAGAGACATGACTGCCCCCTCCCTGACGGTCGACGGGCTCACCAAGCAGTTCGGTGGGGTCCGTGCCGTCGACGACCTGACGTTCACCGTCCGCCCCGGCGCGGTCACGGGCTTCCTCGGGCCCAACGGCGCCGGGAAGACCACGACCCTGCGGATGCTGCTCGGGCTCACCCGCCCGAGCGCGGGCCGGGCGCTGGTGGGCGACCGCCCGTACCCCCTCCACGCCCAGCCCGGCCGGATCGTCGGAGCCGCGCTGGAGGCGTCCAGCTTCCACCCGGGCCGGACCGGGCTGGCGCACCTGGAGGTGTTCGCGCCGCAGGTCGGCGTCCCGCGGACCCGCTGCCGGCAGGTGCTCGAGGCGGTCGGCCTCGACCACGCCGCGAAGCAGCGGGTGGGCAAGTACTCCATGGGGATGCGCCAGCGGCTCGGCCTGGCCACCGCCCTGCTCGCCGACCCGCCGGTGATCGTGCTCGACGAGCCGACCAACGGCCTGGACCCCGAGGGCATCGTCTGGATCCGCCGGCTGCTGCGGCAGTTCGCCGACGAGGGCCGCACCGTGCTGGTGTCCAGCCACCTCCTGCGCGAGGTGGAGGCCAGCGTCGACGACGTGGTGATCATCGCGCAGGGCCGGCTCCGGCACGCCTCCTCGCTGGCCGAGCTGCGCACCCGCACCACGCCGGCGGCGTACGTCGTCGCGCCGCGTCCCGACGCCGTCGCCGCGCTCGCGGCCGACCGCGGCTGGACCGCCGGCCCGGACGGCGACGGCCTGGTCGTCGACGGCGCGAGCGCCGCAGAGCTCGGCGCCGCGGCCTACGCGGCCGGGATCGAGCTGCACGAGCTGGTCCGGCGCGATGTCGACATCGAGGCGCTGTTCTTCGAGCTCACCCGACCGGAGACCGGGGAGGAGGACCGATGAGGGCCGCGCTCCTGGCGGAGTACCGCAAGCTGGTCAGCACCCGGATCTGGTGGCTGCTGCTGATCGTGATGATCGCCTACCTCGCGTTCGTCGCCGCCGCGGTGTCGGCATCCTTCGTGTTCGTGCCGGAGGGGTCCGAGCCGCCGCTCGTCGGCGAGGACGCCGCCCGGGCGACGTACTCCCTGATCAACGGCGTCGGCTACGTCTTCCCGCTGGTCATCGGCAGTCTCGCGATGACCACCGAGTTCCGCCACAAGACGATCACCCAGAGCCTGCTGGTCGAGCCGGACCGCACCCGGTTCCTGGTCGCGAAGCTGCTGTCCGTCGTGCCGATCGGGCTCGCGGCGGGCGTCGTCGGCGTCGCCGCGACCGTGGCCGGCGGCGCGCCGCTGCTGGCGATCCAGGGCGACGGCGCCTACCTGGGCGACGGCGACGTGCTCGCCGGGCTGGTCCTCGGCGTCGTGGTCGTCGCGCTGTGGGCGGTGATCGGCGTCGCCTTCGGCACGATCCTGTCCAACCAGGTCGCGGCGATCGTGGTGATCCTCGCGTTCACCCAGTTCGTCGAGCCGATCGCCCGGATCGTGCTCGCGCAGGTCGACGCGCTGGCCCGGGTGGCGTCGTACCTCCCCGGCGGGGCGGCCGACTCCCTCATCGGCGCCTCCTTCCTCGGCGGCACCGGCGGCGACACCGACCTGCTGCCGCGCTGGGCGGCCGCCCTGGTGCTGATCGGGTACGCCCTCGTGTTCGCGGTGATCGGCCGCCTGACCACCCTGCGCCGCGACATCGGCTGAGGCCGACCTCGAGAGGAGTCGGACCCGTGGACGTCGAGATGCAGCAGCTGCGCCGCTCGAAGGCGCTCCAGGAGATCGGGTACGACGCCGGGGCGCGCGTCCTGCGCGTCCGGTTCCGCCACGGCGGCCTCTACGACTACCTCGACGTCGCGCCCGAGGTCTTCCTCGGGCTGCTCGACTCGCCGCACCCGTGGACGGAGTGGCACGAGGAGGTGCTCGCCCACGAGGTCCGCCGCGTGGACTGAGCCGGTCTTCGCGTCCGGCTGACCGGAGCCGCCGCGGACACTACGCTGGCAGGTGGTCTCGGGCTGACCTGTGGGGGTGGGCATGACGAGGCTGCAGGCGCTCGCGCTGCTGACGTGCGGGGTGCTGGCCGGCACGCTGCTGGCCGTGCTGGGGACCGCCGCGCCGGCGGTCGCCGCGACCGGGTGCACCGGTGCGCTCGGCCCCGGCCAGGTGCGGTTCACCTGGGTCGGCGGCGACGGGGCGTGGACGGACCCGGCCCACTGGCAGGTGGCCGGCGCCGCGATCGACCACGACGTTCCGACGTACTACGGGAACAGACCCGAGACGGACGACAGCACACGCGGCTTCGTCTGCATCCAGCCCGCCTCGCCGGTGACCATCACCCTCGACGGGAACGCCCACGTGCACGTGCTGGCGCTGGACGTCGCGAACGCGACGCTGGTGGCGACCGGCGCCCGGGTGATGGTGTACGGCGCGGCGGCGAGCCACGGCTCCACGATCCACCCGTCGGCGACCCTCCGGCTGCGCGGCAGCACCCTGGGCGGCCCGGGGCGGATCGACGTGCGGGGCCGGGTGGTGTGGGGTGAGACCGGCTTCGGCGTCGGCACCCTCGACAACGACCACTGCGCCGACTTCCCGGCGGGCGAGGCGGTCGCCGCCTGCCCGGCCGCGACGACCGGCACGCTGCGCGTCGACGCCGGCGGGCTGGTGGAGGTCCTCGGCCGCGGCGTGAACCTGTCGGACGGCTACACCGTCCGGGTCGCCTCCGGCGGCCGGCTGCGCATCGCCGGTCCGGGGTACGTCGCCGCCGACCGCGACACGACGATCGCCGTCGAGACCGGCGGTGTCGTCGAGCTCGCCGGCGACGCCAGCGTCTTCGAGGGCAAGCCCAACGGACGACCCGCGACCGACCTGGCCGCCTTCGACAACCGCGGCACCGTGCTCAAGTCCGCAGGTGCCGGGGCGAGCGCGCTCAACGTGGCCTACGACGCGCACGCGGGCCAGGGCCGGGTCGAGGTCCGCGCCGGCGGCCTCAGCATCGCCGGCGCCACGCCGGTCACCGCCGACCTGAGCGCCGGCGCCCGGCTCGGCACCGCGTCCTGCGGCGGCACCGGGCCCGCCACCGATCTCGCCCGTCCCTGCGTGCCGGGAACCTCCGCGACCGATCCCCAGATCGCCGTCCTCGCGCCGCAGCAGGCCGCCGCCGGCGTCGTGCTCCAGGAGGGGACGACGATCACCCAGACCGGCGACCTCCAGCCGGCGGTCAGCATCGTGAGCCCGCCCGTCGTGGCGACGCTCCACCTCGAGGTCCGCGACGCCCGGCCGGCCGCGGAGCTGGTCGTCTTCCGCAGCCGGCCCGGCCTCCAGGAGCGGATCCCGCTCTGCGGTGCGGGCGGCGCGCTGCCGCCGGGGGTCACGGCGTGCATCGTCGGACGCCGCGGCGGCGGTGGCGTCTCCCAGCTCCAGGTCGTCACGACCGACCCGGCGGGCCTGTGGAGCCTGCGCCCGTCGGCGGTCGACTTCGTCCGGCTCGTGGACCCCCTCGTCGGCGCCCGCGAGGGCTGCGCGGTCAGCCAGCCGGCGTACCCCTTCGTCGCCCACGAGCAGATCCGCCTCGCCCGGAGCGGGGTGTACTCCGTCCACCTGTCCCCGGTCGAGAACGCCCCGACGGCCGGCCCGCCCGTCTTCACCGGGCTCGGCGGTCCCGGGGTGACCACGGTCCCGATCCCCGTCACCAGCAGCGGCTGGGTCGCCGTCGTCGCCACGGGCGCCAACGGCCTGCCGGAGTCGACCGGCTCGTTCCGGGTCGTCGCCACCCCCGCCGTCGCCTTCCGCAAGCGCAGCCGGGCGGCGGTCGCGGGCCGGCCGTTCGTGATCGAGGGACGCGTGCGGCCCAAGGGCCGGCGCACGGTCGAGCTGTACGCCGTCCGGCTGACCGGCCGCTCCGGCGTCCTCGCCCGCACCGCCGTGAAGGCGCGCACCGACAAGAAGGGTCGGTTCCGGGTCGTCCACCGGCCGAAGAAGGCGGGCCGCTGGGTGTACGCCGTGCGCGTGCGCGGCAAGGGCGGCCTCAGCGCCGCCATGTCGCGCCAGGCCGTCCGGGTCACGGTGCGCAGGCCGGCGCCGCGGCCGGCTCCGCCCACCGTGGTCCGCAACGTCCGCGCCGCCGAGACCACGACGACCGGCCAGACCGCGTCGCCGGTCGACCCGCTGGACCTGATCGGGCCGTTCTACCCCGGCCGCCGGACGGCGAGCGCGCCCGCCTGCCGGTTCCAGGTCGCCCGGTGAGACGGGAGCGGGCATGGCACCGTTCGGCGTGATCGACGACCGCTACGAGCTGCTGGAGATCGTCGGCAGCGGCGGCATGGGCGTCGTGCACCGGGCGCGCGACCGCGTCCTGGACCGGATCGTCGCGGTGAAGGTGATCCGCCAGGAGCTGGTCGACGAGCAGTTCGTCCGCCGGTTCGAGCGCGAGGCCGCGATCCTGGCGCGGGTCCGGTCGCCGTACATCGTCGTCGTCTTCGACTACGGCAGCAGCGACGGGCGGTTCTACCTGGTCACCGACTTCCACGCCGACGGCGACCTCGCCGGCTGGCTGGAGCGGAACGGGCCGATGCCGCCCGCGCTCGCGGTGCCCGTCGCCGCCGCGGTCGCCGAGGCCCTGGCCGACGCGCACGCCCACGGCGTGATCCACCGCGACGTCAAGCCCGGCAACGTGCTGCTCTGGCGGCGCGGCGAGGAGCTGCGGCCGGTGCTCGCCGACTTCGGCATCGCGACCTCCGACGACACCGCCCTCACCGTCACCGGCGGCGTGCCCGGCAGCCCGCCGTTCATGGCGCCCGAGCGGCACCTCGGCCGGGCGGCCACCGAGGCCACCGACATCTACGCCCTCGGCTGCCTGCTCTACAACCTGCTCGCCGGCCGGCCGCCGTACGACGGCACCAGCTTCCAGGCCGCGAACGCCCACATCAACGACCCGGTGCCCACCCTGCCGGCCGGCGTCGAGCGCGCCGACGGGCTCGACGCGATCATCGGGCGGTGCATGGCCAAGGCGCCCGAGGACCGGTACCCGCGCGCCACCGACGTCGCCGAGGCGCTGCGGGCCTGGGTGGACGCCGGCACGCCGGCTCCCGCGCCGAGCGCACCGACGACGGTCACGGGACCGCCTCCTCCTCCTCCACCGCCGCCGTCGGCTCCGTCCGGGCGACGCCGGGCGCTGCCGGTCCTGGCCGCCGTCGTCGCCGCGGTCCTGGTCCTCGGCGGAGGCGGCTGGTGGCTGCTGGGTCGCGACGAGCCGTCCTCGGCGGGACCGGCCCGGTCGGGGACGACACCGTCCACGACCCCGCCGACCACGCCGCCGACCACGCCGCCGACCACGCCCCCCACGAGCCCCGCGGTGCCGGTGGTCGACCTCGTCGCCGTGGACGGCCCGTGCCGCTTCGTGCGGACGGTCGAGGGCCGTGACGTCGAGGTGCCGTGCGGGTGGTTCGACGTGCACCTGGACGGCCTCGAGGCCGGCGCGTCGGTCACCGTGGAGCTCCGCCTGGCCGTGGACGGCGAGTACGCGGCCGACGTCGCCCGGACCCGCAGGAAGGTGGCCGGCGACGGCACCGTCGAGATCGGGCAGCACGAGGCCACCAGCGAGTACGACGGCCTCTGCCCCAGCGGCACCTGCGCCGGCGGCTTCCCGGTGGCCGACCGGGCGACCGAGGCGAGGGTGACCGTCCGCGACGAGGAGGGCGAGCGGATCCTCGAGGAGGAGTATCGGCTCGCCAAGCTCCGAGATCCCGCCGGCGGGTGACGCCGACGGGATCGCTCGCGATCAGGCGGTCTCGGCCGCCCGCCTCGCGTGACGCAGCCCCAGCGCGCTGAGCACGAGCATCAGGACGGCCCCGACGAAGGCGCCGATCGCGGCGATGCCGGCGATCGTGCCGACCGTGGCGAAGGCGTAGCCGTAGAGCAGCAGGCCGCGCAGCGTGTTGCCCATGAAGAGCGACTCGCGCTGGTCCATCCAGGCGTCCGCCTCGGCGATCTGCTCGGGCGTGGCGCTGTCGCCCGCCTCCTGCACCGCGGCACTGAGCTGCCGTCCGATGCCGCTGGCCTCCTCGTAGGTGACCGGGCCGTCGCCCTCACGCTCCTGCGGGTACTTCTCGAGCAGCGCGGCCCCCGAGGCGTTCATGTGCGCGAGGATGTAGTGATCGGCGTAGGCGCGGGCGGCCGGGCCGTTGTCGAGCGGCTCTCCGGCGTACTCCTCCAGCGCCTTCCGGTCCGCGTCCGGCAGCGACTCCAACGCGGGGCCCTCGGGCATCGTGATGTCCTGGGCGGAGAACTGCTGCTCGACCTGGTCACCGATGAAGACGCTGGCCCAGGTGAGCAGGCCACCGGCCACCAGCAGGATGACCGTCAGGAGCAGACCGGTCCATGAGATCAGCTTGTCGAGTGTGGCGCGCATGTCGTTCGTTCCTCCTCGCGGCGACCGGACCGTCCGGTCCGCCGGGCAACAACGACGCTAGGCGCCCGCGAACCGTCCGCACCATGGGACGAACGACCGGCGCTTGGTGACCTTGGTCCTGCGCTGGTCGGTGCGGCTCAGATCTTCCTGAGCCGGACGTACTGCACCGCGTGGTCGGCCGCCTTGCGCAGCACCAGGGTCGCGCGGGACCGGGTGGGGAGCACGTTCTGCGCGAGGTTGGGGCCGTTGATGGAGTCCCAGATCCGGCGCGCCTCGTCGACGGCGGAGTCGTGGCTCAGGGCGGCGTACTTGGCGAAGTAGGAGTTGGGGTCGCGGAAGGCCGTCTCGCGCAGCCGGAGGAACCGGTCGACGTACCACTCCCGGATGTGGTTGGTGTTGGCGTCGACGAAGATGGAGAAGTCGAAGAAGTCCGAGAGGCCCAGGCCCGTGCGGCCGTCCTCGCGGACCCGGGCCGGCTGGAGGACGTTGAGGCCCTCGACGATGACGATGTCGGGCCGCTTGACGACGACCTTCTCGTCGGGGACGACGTCGTAGACGAGGTGGGAGTAGACCGGCGCCTCGACCTCGTCGATGCCCGACTTGATGTCGATGACGAACTTCAGCAGCCTGCGCCGGTCGTACGACTCGGGGAAGCCCTTGCGCTGGAGCAGGCCGCGCGCCTCGAGCTCGGCGTTGGGGTAGAGGAAGCCGTCGGTCGTCACGAGGGCGACGTTGGGGTGCTCGGGCCAGCGGGCCAGCATCTGCTGCAGCACGCGCGCGGCGGTCGACTTGCCGACCGCGACCGAGCCGGCCAGGCCGATCACGAACGGCGTGCGCGGGGGCGTGGCCCGGTGCAGGAACTGCTCCTGCTCGTGGTGCAGCCGGGTCGCGGCGTTGACCCGCAGCGACAGCAGCCGCGAGAGCGGGAGGTAGACGTCGCGGATCTCGTCGAGGTCGAGCGAGTCGCCGATGCCGCGCAGCCGGACCACCTCGTCGCTGGTCAGCGGACTGCCCTGCTGGTGCCACTCGGCGGCCAGGTTCGCCCAGGTCGCGCGGTCCAGCTCGACGTACGGCGACGCCTCCCGCGGCGAGTCCTCGCCGTGGTGGGTCGCCGCCGGGCTGCCCGTCGTCATGGCGCCGATTGTTCCAGTCGCGGTCGGCGGGGGCTCAGGCGCGTCCCCGATCCGGACGGGGCACGCCGTAGACTCGGCACTCATGTGCGGGATCGTCGGATACGTCGGGTCACGGTCGGCCCAGGACATCGTCGTCGACGGTCTCCGCAGGCTCGAGTACCGCGGCTACGACTCCGCGGGGTGGCCGTCGTCTGCGACGGAGTGCTGGCGGTGGAGAAGCGGGCGGGCAAGCTCGCCAACCTGGAGAAGGTGCTCGGCGACGCGCCGATGCCCGCCGCCGAGGTCGGGATCGGGCACACCCGCTGGGCGACCCACGGCCCGCCGAACGACGTCAACGCCCACCCCCACACCGGCGCCGCGCGCCGGGTGGCGCTGGTGCACAACGGCATCATCGAGAACTTCCTCGACCTGCGCGCGCGGCTCGAGGCCGACGACCACGAGCTGCTCTCGGACACCGACACCGAGATCGTCGCCAAGCTGCTCGAGCTGCAGGTCCAGTCCGGCGAGGACCTGACCACCGCGATGCAGCGGGTCTGCCAGAAGCTCGACGGCGCGTTCACCCTGGTCGCGATCGACGCCGAGGAGCCCGGCAAGGTGGTCGCCGCCCGCCGCAACTCCCCGCTCGTCGTCGGCCTCGGGGAGGGCGAGAACTTCCTCGGCTCCGACGTCGCCGCCTTCATCGAGCACACCCGCGAGGCGCTGGAGCTCGGGCAGGACCAGATCGTGGTGATGACCCGCGACGCGGTCGAGGTCACCGACTTCTGGGGCGCGCCCGTCGAGGCGCGGCGCTTCCACGTCGACTGGGACCTGTCCTCGGCGGAGAAGGACGGCCACGACTGGTTCATGCGCAAGGAGATCTTCGAGCAGCCCCGTGCGGTGGCCGACTCGCTGATCGGGCGCCGTACGCCGGCGGGGCAGCTGCAGCTCGACGAGATGCGCCTCGCCGACGAGGAGCTCCGCGACGTCGACAAGATCATCATCATCGCGTGCGGAACGTCGTTCTACGCCGGCATGGTCGCGAAGTACGCCATCGAGCACTGGACCCGCACGCCGGTCGAGGTCGAGCTCGCCTCCGAGTTCCGCTACCGCGACCCGATCATCGACGCGACCACCCTGATCGTCGCGATCAGCCAGTCCGGCGAGACCGCCGACACCCTGCAGGCGATCCGGCACGCCCGCTCCCAGCGGGCGAAGGTCCTCGCCATCTGCAACACCAACGGCTCCTCGATCCCGCGCGAGTCCGACGCGGTGATCTACACCCACGCCGGCCCGGAGATCGGGGTCGCCTCCACCAAGGGCTTCCTCACCCAGCTGGTCGCCTGCTACCTCCTCGCCCTCTACATCGCGCAGGTGAAGGGCACCCGGTTCGGCGACGAGATCGACGAGATCATGCGCCACCTCGAGGCGATGCCCGACCACATCGAGACCGTGCTCGCCGGCGCGGACGCGGTCTACGCGCTGGCGGCCGACCACGCCGGGACCCGCTCGGTGCTCTTCCTCGGCCGCCACGCGGGCTACCCGGTCGCGCTCGAGGGCGCGCTCAAGCTCAAGGAGCTGGCCTACCTCCACGCCGAGGGATTCGCCGCCGGCGAGCTCAAGCACGGCCCGATCGCGCTGGTCGAGGACGGCCTGCCGGTGCTCTGCGTCGTCCCGCCCCGGGGCCGCGACCACCTGCACGGCAAGATGCTCAGCGGCATCCAGGAGGTCCGCGCCCGCGGCGCCCGGACGATCTGCCTGGCCGAGGAGGGCGACGCCTCGATCGAGCCGTACGCCGACGCGCTGGTGCGGCTGCCGCAGGTGCCCGTGCTGCTCCAGCCGCTGGTCGCGATCGTGCCGCTCCAGCTGTTCGCCTGCGAGCTGGCCACGGTGCTCGGCCACGACGTCGACCAGCCCCGCAACCTCGCCAAGTCCGTCACCGTCGAGTAGGCCCGTCATGCCCGTCATCGGCGTCGGCATCGACGTCTGCGAGATCGACCGGTTCGAGGAGTCGTGCCGCCGTACTCCCGCGCTGGTGACCAAGCTGTTCACCGAGGCCGAGCGCGGCCTGCACATCCGCTCCCTGGCCGCGCGGTTCGCGGCCAAGGAGGCCCTCGCCAAGGCGCTCGGCGCGCCCCGGGGCATGTCGTGGCACGACGCCGAGGTCGTCTCCGAGAACTCCGGCCGCCCGCGGTTCGTGCTGCGCGGCACCGTGCTCGCCGAGGCGGACCGCCAGGGCGTCGGATCGGTCCATCTCTCGCTGACCCACGACGGCGGCATCGCGTCCGCTGTCGTCGTCCTGGAAAGCTGATTCCTACCAGAGTAGGATTTCGGTATGAAACTCAGTGTGAGTCTTGCCGCCGACGATGTGGCGCTCATCGACGAGATCGCGCGTCGAGATGGGCTCCCCTCGCGATCCGCCGTGGTCCAACGCGCGCTTCGTCAGCTGCGCATCGTCGCCCTCGAGGACGACTACGCGCAGGCGTGGCAGGAGTGGGAGGAGTCCGGGGACGCCGCCGACTGGGACGCGTTGGCCGGTGACGGTCTCGACGGGACGGCGCCGCGTGCTGCGGGGTGAGGTCCGACTGGTCGACCTGGATCCGACGCGCGGCAGCGAGGCGAGCAAGCGTCGTCCGGCGGTGATCGTCAGCAACGACCGGGCGAACACGACCGCGGCTCGGCTCGGGCGCGGCGTCGTCACCGTCGTACCGGTGACGAGCAACGTGAGCCGGGTCCTTCCCTTCCAGACGCTGCTCCCCGCCGACGAGACCGGCTTGCGGCTCGACTCGAAGGCGCAGGCCGAGCAGGTCCGGTCCGTCGCCGTCGAACGGCTCGGACCTGTACTCGGCCGACTCCCGTCACGCCTCGTCGACGAGCTCGACGAGGCGCTCCGATTGCACCTCCAGCTGTGATCCGCGCCCACACGACTCCGCAGGTCCGCGCCGCCGAGGCGGACCTGCTGGCCCGGCTGCCCGAGGGGGCGCTGATGCAGCGCGCCGCCACCGGCCTGGGGTACGCCGTGCTCGACCTCCTCGGCGCCGCCTACGGGCGCCGGGTGCTGCTGCTCGTGGGCTCGGGCGACAACGGCGGCGACGCGCTCTACGCCGGCGCGCTGCTCGCCCGCCGCGGCGCGCAGGTGGAGGCGTGGCTGCTGTCCTCCTCGGCGCACGAGGGCGGTGTCGCGGCGCTCCGCGCCGCCGGGGGCCGGATCGGTGCCGTGCGGCCGGCCGAGTTCGACGTCGTGGTCGACGGGATCGTCGGCATCGGCGGTCGCGGGCGGCTGCGTCCCGGGGCGGTGGCCGCGCTCGAGGCCGTCGCGGGTGTCCCGGTCGTCGCGGTCGACACCCCCTCCGGCGTCGACGTCGACACCGGCGAGGTCGACGGCCCCCACGTCACCGCCGACGTCACCGTCACCTTCGGCACCCACAAGACCTGCCATCTCGTCGACCCGGCCGCCCAGGCCTGCGGCGCCGTCCACCTCGTCGACATCGGCCTCGACCTGCCGGAGGCGCCGGTCGAGGCGCTCCAGGCCGCCGACGTCGCGGCGCTCGTCCCGCGGCCCCACCTCGACGACCACAAGTACACCCGCGGCGTCGTCGGCGTCCGGGCCGGCTCGGCCGCCTACCCCGGCGCGGCGCTGCTCAGCGTCGCCGGCGCCGCGTGCGGACTCGCCGGGATGGTCCGGTACGACGGCGACCCGGCCGCGCTCGACCTGGTCCGCGCCGCGCACCCGGAGGTGGTCGGCCCCGGCCGGGTGCAGGCGTGGGTCGTCGGCTCCGGCAGCGACACGGGGGCCGAGGACGCCGTCCACCGCTCGGTGGCCGACGGCGTCCCGCTCGTCGTCGACGCCGACGCGCTCGCCTTCGCCGCCCTCGCCCGCGGCCGCCCCGCCGTGCTCACCCCGCACGCCGGCGAGCTGGCCCGGATGCTCGACGTCGACCGCGCCGAGGTCGAGGCGCGGTGGCTGGAGCACGCCCGCCTCGCCGCCCGCAGGTACGACGCCGTGGTGCTCCTCAAGGGCCGCCACACCGTCGTCGCGCGACCGGACGGGCGGGTCCGGGTCACGACGACCGGCACCCCGTGGCTGGCCACCGCGGGCGCCGGCGACGTCCTCGGCGGGCTGATCGGCTCCCTGCTCGCCGCCGGGCTGGACCCCTTCGCCGCCGCCTCCGTCGGCTCGTGGCTGCACGGCGCCGCCGCCACCCTGGCCTCCCGGCACGGACCCATCGTCGCGAGCGACGTCGCGGCCGCCGTACCGGCCCTGGTCGCCACCCTGCCCACCCCCTGATGGGACGATAGAGCCATGGGCGCGACTCCTTACCCACCGCCTGCTGCGCGACGTCTCGCATCCGATCTGGCGGCGGCGGCGTCGCTCGACGTGCGATCCAGCATGCCGTCGCTCCGCCGTCTTGCCAGATCGGCGCGAGACGCCGCTCGCGACGGCGCTGAGTAAGGAGTCCCGCCCATGGACCGCCCGCCCCTCGGCCCCGCCGAGATCGTCGTCGACCTGGCGGCGATCCGGGCCAACGCGCGGCTGCTGCGCGCGACGGCGGGCGTGCCGCTGATCGCGGTGGTCAAGGCCGACGGGTACGGCCACGGCATGGTCGAGAGTGCTCGGGCCGCGCAGGCGGGAGGCGCCGCGTGGCTCGCCACGGCGACGGTGGGGGAGGCCCTCGCGCTGCGCGCGGCCGGCGTGTCAGGGCCCTTGCTGTGTTGGATCAGAGGCAACGGCGACGGGCCGGACAGCGACCTCGCCGCGGCGGTCGAGGCCGGCGTCGACGTGAGCGTCTACTCCGACGAGGACCTCGACGCGGTCGCCGCCGCCGTCCACGGCCGCAGCGAGGCGAGCGAGCCCGCCCGGATCCAGATCAAGGTCGACACCGGGCTGTCCCGGGGCGGGGCGCCCCGCGCCGCCTGGGACGACCTGTTCGCGTGGGCCCGGCAGGGGGAGAAGGCCGGCCTGTGGCGGGTGACCGGGATCTGGTCCCACTTCGCGTGCGCCGACGAGCCGGACCACCCCGCCAACCACCGCCAGGAGCAGGCCTTCCGCGACGCCCTCGCCCTCGCCGGCGAGCACGGCCTCCGGCCCGAGCTGCGCCACCTGGCCAACTCGGCAGCCGCGCTCCTGCGGCCGTCGTCCCGCTTCGACGCGGTCCGCTGCGGCATCGCGCTCTACGGCCTCGACCCCGCGCCCGGCCAGGCCACCGACATCGGCCTGGTGCCCGCGATGACCGTCCGCGCCCCCTGCTCATGGTCAAGGAGCTCGCACCCGGCGACGCCGTCTCGTACGGTCACCGCTGGGTCGCCGAGCAGCCGACCACGGTCGGCCTGGTCCCCGTGGGGTACGGCGACGGCATCCCGCGCCACGCCACCCGGCCCGGCGCGCCCGACGCCGCCGCGACCGTCGCCATCGACGGCAAGCGCCGCCCGATCCGCGGCACCGTGTGCATGGACCAGGTCGTCGTCGACCTCGGCGGCGACCGCCCGCCGCTCGGCAGCGAGGTCGTCGTGTTCGGCCCGCCGGGTGCGGGCGGCCCGACCGCCCAGGACTGGGCCGAGGCGTGCGGGACCATCAACTACGAGATCGTCACCAGGATCGGGGGCCGGATGACCCGCCGCCACGTCGACAGCGAGGCCGAGCGATGAGCCGCCGGAGCCGGGTCGTCGGATCGCTGGCGGGGGCGCTCGGCGTCGCCGCCGCCGGTACGGCGGCCGTCGGGATCCTGCGCCAGCAGCGGGCGATCAGCCGCCGCGCCGGCGAGGAGATCCCGTTCGGGACGCTCCGCTCCCCGGCGGTGACGGTCGTCGCCGACGACGGCCTGCCGCTCCACGTCGAGGTCGACGAGATCGAGCGGCCGTCGCGGCGCACCAAGGGCCACCCACCGCCCGTCACCGTCGTCTTCGTCCACGGCTTCTGCCTCAACCTCGACTGCTGGCACTTCCAGCGCGCGGCCTACCGCGGCCTGGTCCGCGCCGTCTACTACGACCAGCGCTCCCACGGCCGCTCCGGCGACTCCGACCGCGCCCACTCCAATATCGACCAGCTGGGCCGCGACCTGCGCACCGTCCTCGACGCGGTCGTCCCCGACGGTCCGGTCGTGCTGGTCGGGCACTCGATGGGCGGCATGTCCATCGTCGCGTTCGCCGAGCAGTACCCGGAGCTGATCGGCGAGCGCGTCGTCGGGGTCGGCCTGATCTCCACGACCGCCGGCGGCTTCGACCCGACCCGGATCCTGCTCCCGATGGTCCCCGCCCGGCTCGCCGGCCCGGTCGCCAAGGGCGTCGTCCGCACGCTGCACCGCGGCTCCCGCGCGGTCGACTCGGTGCGCCGCGCGGGGAAGTCGGTCGCGACCGTCGCCACCGACCGGTTCGCCTTCGGCGGCGACGTCCCGCGCGGGTACGTCGAGTTCGTCGACCAGATGCTCGCCGCCACGCCGTTCGAGGTGCTCGCCGACTTCTTCCCGCACTTCTCCGGGCTCGACAAGTTCGACTTCGTCGAGGTCCTCGGCCGGGTCCCCACCTCGGTCGTCTGCGGCACCGCCGACCGGCTGACCTCGATCGGGCACTCCCGCAAGCTGCAGTCCCGGATCCCCGGGTCGCGGCTGCTGGAGTGCGAGGGCGCCGGGCACATGGTGATCATGGAGCGCCACGAGCTGGTCAACGCCGAGCTCGACCAGCTCATCACCGCGGCCTCGGCGAGGGCAGCGGCCCGATGACGACCGAGATCAGGCGCGTCGGTCCCGAGGCCGCCGCGGAGGTGCTGGCCGTGGTCCGGGCCGCGTTCGCCGACCGGCCGGCCCTCGACCCGCCCGCCGACGCCCTGGGGGAGACCGAGGAGTCCATCGCCGCGATGCTCGTGCCCGGCGGCGGCCTGCTGGTGCTCGACGACGGCGTCGCCGTGGGCGCCGTGGTCCTCGATCCGGTCGGCGACCCGGTCGAGGCCGTCTACCTGCGCCGGTTCGGCATCGCCCCCGCCGCCCAGGGCCGCGGCCTGGCGCACGACCTGGTGCGGGCCGGACTGGCGGAGGCCGACCGCGCGGGCGCCCGCCGGGTGGTCATCCTGGCCCGCGAGGAGCTGCCCCGCACCGCCGGGTTCTGGCGCGACATGGGCTTCACCGAGACCGCTAGGCACGCGCCGTACGTCGAGATGGCGCGCCCCGCCCCCGTCACCGTCGACGTGCCCAGCGCCGACGCCATGCGCGACCTCGGCCGCCGCCTCGCCGGCCACCTGGCCGGCGGCGACGTGCTCGTCCTCAGCGGCGAGCTGGGCGCCGGCAAGACCACCTTCACGCAGGGGCTCGGCGAGGGTCTCGGCGTCCGCGGCGGCGTCACCTCGCCGACCTTCGTCATCTCCCGCGTGCACCCCCCGCTCGGCGACGGGCCCGCCCTGGTCCACGTCGACGCCTACCGGATCGGCGGCCGCGCCGAGCTCGACGACCTCGACCTCGACACCGACCTCGACGAGGCCGTGACCGTCGTCGAGTGGGGCACCGGCCTCGCCGAGGGCCTCTCCGACGCCCGGCTCGAGGTCCGGATCGCCCGCGCGACGGCACGCACCGACGTCGACCCCGAGGCCGACCCGCGCGTGGTCGAGATCGACGCGATCGGCGCCCGCTGGCTCGGGGTGGACCTCCGCCCGATCGGCTGACCCCGACGGGACTTTCGTCCCGGCGGGGTGCGGGATTCCGTCCTTGGGGCGATGGCCCGGACGGGGTGGTCGAATCTGTCCGTACACCCGTGCCGCAGCACCTCCTCCGATTCGTACGTTCATGACGACGAATCATGGGGAGGAAAAACGATGCGTTCGATGCGGATGCTGTTGCTCGCGGCGCTGGTGGTCGGCGGGCTGTGCCTGGTGGACGGCCCGGCCGTCGCCGGCGAGGGGAACGCGCGGCCGGGGCTGGAGCGCCCGGCGCTGAAGCACGCGGCGAAGGCCCGCGCGGTGGTGTTCAAGGGCCGGGCCAAGCCGCGGTCGGTGGTCCGGCTGCAGGCCCGCGGCCCGTCGTACTGGAAGACGGTCGGGAAGACCCGCGCCTCGAAGAAGGGCGCCTTCAAGATCCGCGTCCCGTACCCGGAGACGCCGAGCACCTACCGCGTCGTGTCCCGGGGCAAGGTCAGCCAGACCCGCAAGGTGGTGCCGCCGGTCCAGCCGGCGACGCCGAAGCCGCCCGCGCCGAGCGACGCCTGCGGCGTGCAGCCCGAGCGTGCCGAGGGCGGCTACTACTCGTGCACCTTCCGCGACGACTTCGACGGCACCACGCTCGACCGCAGCAGGTGGATGGTCCAGGAGACCTCCTTCAGCGGCATGTACGGCGGCAGCAAGGGCTGCTACGTCGACAACGACCGCACCGTCCGGGTCGACTCCGGACTGCTGCTGCTGACGTCGACCATCCTCGACGAGGAGTTCCTCTGCCGCAGCCCGTACGGCTCGTTCACGACCAACGCCGAGGTGTCGACCGTCGCCACCCGCTCGCAGTTCGTCCAGACCTACGGCCGGTTCGAGGCCCGGATCAAGATGCCCGCCGAGGCGGGCATCCCCGGCTCCCACTCGGCGTTCTGGCTCTATCCGCAGGACCAGGCCTACGGCCGCTGGCCCGGGTCGGGCGAGGTCGACATCGCCGAGTGGTTCAGCGGCCTGCCGGGCAACGTCTACCCGTCGGTGCACTACGCGGGCGAGAACACCGCGCTGAGCTCCGGCTACAACTGCCGGATGCCCACGTCCAGCACGGAGTTCCACACCTACGCCGTGGAGTGGACGCCGAGCATCATGCGGTTCTACTACGACGGCCAGCTCTGCTACAGCCACTCCTGGACGCCGACCGGGCTCAGGGCGCCCCAGCCCTTCGACCAGCCGTTCTACATCGTCCTCACCCAGGTCTGGGGCCTCGGCTGGAACACCCGCACCGACGCCATGCCGGACACCTCCACGCTCGTCGTGGACTGGGTGAAGGCCTGGCAGTGAGCGATCCGCGCGGGCGGTAGCCTCGGCACCGTGCTGCTCGCCTTCGACACCGCCTCGCCGACGGTCACCGTCGCGCTCCACGACGGGAGCGACGTCGTCGCCGCGGCGACCTCGCCGCAGGCCATGCGCCACGGCGAGCAGCTCGCGCCGCTGATCGAGCGGGTGCTGGCCGAGGCGGGCGCCCGCCCGGCCGACCTGACCGGCATCGCGGTGGGCGTCGGGCCGGGGCCGTTCACCGGGCTCCGGGTCGGGCTGGTCACCGCCCGCACTATGGCCCACGTGCTCGGCGTACCCGTCCACGGCGTGTGCTCGCTCGACGCGCTCGCCCTGGAGGCGGCCGCGAGCGGCGAGGTCACCGGGGACTTCCTGGTCGCCACGGACGCCCGGCGCAAGGAGGTCTACCTCGCGTCGTACGACGCCGGGGGGAGGCGCCTCGACGAGCCGGTCGTCGACAAGCCGGCCGTGCTCGCCGCGCGCGCCGCCGGGCTCCCGGTGGTCGGCGAGGGGGCCCGGCTCTACCCGGACGCCTTCCCCGACGGGCGCGGGCCGGAGCGGCCGAGCGCCGCGTGGCTGGCCCGGGGGTGGCCGAGGGCCGGTTCGCGATCCTGGGGCCCGAGCCGCTCTACCTCCGGCGCCCCGACGCGGTCCCGTCGCTCCGTTGAGCACGACCGTCCGCGCCGCGACCGCCGCCGACGTCGCGGCGATCGTCGCGCTGGAGGCCGAGGCGTTCCCGCTCGACCCGTGGTCGGATCGCCTCGTGGGCGAGGGCGTCTCCGGCACCTTGCCGACGGTCCGCTTCGTCGTCGCGGAGCGGGACGGCGGGTTCGCCGGGTACGCCGTGGTGAGCGTGGTCGACGTCGACGCCGAGCTGCAGCGGATCGCCGTGCCGGTGCCGCTGCGCCGCGCGGGCGTGGCGACGGCGCTGCTGGCGGCCGTCCACGCGGTGGCGGCGGAGGGCGGCGCGCAGCGGCTGCTGCTGGAGGTGCGCGAGGACAATCTGTCGGCCCGCCTGTTCTACGAGCGGCACGGGTTCGCCGAGCTCGGGCAGCGGCCGCGCTACTACCGCGACGGGACCACGGCGCTGGTCCTCGCCGTGGCGCTGTGACGGACCTCGATCAGGGCACGAGGCGGGACGGGATCACGGTGACCTCGAAGGGCGCCGAGGCCGTCCACTCCTCGTCACCGCTGATCGCGGCGACCGCCTGGTAGCGGCCCTCCCGGAGCTCCCAGACAGTGAGGCTCACGTCACCGTCGGGATCGACCACCCAGTACGACGGCACACCGGTCCGCTCGTAGATCGCCTTCTTCTGCCGCAGGTCGCGGCGGCGGGTGGTGGGGGAGAGGATCTCGATCGCGAGCAGCGGGGCACCGACCAGGCCCCGGTGGTCGAGCAGGGCGGGATCGACCACGACCAGGTCGGGCTCCAGCACCGAGAAGTCCTTCTCCAGCTCCACGTCGAACGGCGCGTGGTAGAGGTGCAGGTCGCGCGGACAGTGGGTCTTCAGCAGCACGACCAGGCTGACCGAGATGTACTGGTGCCGGGGAGCCGGCGCGGCGGACACGACGATCTCACCCTCGACCAGCTCGTAGCGCCTGCCGTCGTCCGGCATCGCATCGAGATCCGCCCGCGTCGCGGGTCTGCCGAGCGCCGGTGTCGTCATGATCACCATGGTGCATCACTCCTGTCGGGTTCGCATCCGTCATGCCGGCATCCTGCATTCCGGGGCCGACCTTCGGTGCCCGCGTGGACAGGCCCTGTGGACAACCGGCTTCGGGCGCGCCCTGTGGACGAGAAGTGGCCACTGCCGGCCCATCGGGCAGGATGAGGCTGTGAGTCAGGACGAGCCGCTGGTGCTGGGCATCGAGACGTCGTGCGACGAGACCGGCGTCGGCATCGTCCGGGGCCGGACGCTGCTCGCCGATGCCGTGGCCAGCAGCGTCGAGGAGCACGCGCGGTTCGGGGGCGTCGTACCGGAGGTGGCGAGCCGGGCGCACCTCGAGGCGATGGTGCCGACCATCCAGCGCGCCTGCGACACCGCCGGGGTGGCACTGACCGACGTGGACGCGATCGCGGTCACCCACGGCCCCGGCCTCGCCGGTGCGCTGCTCGTGGGAGTCGCGTCCGCCAAGGCGCTCGCGCTCTCGCTCGACAAGCCGATCTACGGCGTCAACCACCTCGCCGCCCATGTCGCGGTCGACCAGCTCGAGCACGGCCCGCTGCCCGAGCCGTGCCTGGCGCTGCTGGTCTCCGGGGGCCACTCCAGCCTGCTGCGGGTCACCGACATCACCGGGGACGACGGCGGCGTGGACCCGATGGGCGCCACCATCGACGACGCCGCGGGCGAGGCCTTCGACAAGGTCGCACGGCTGCTCGGCCTGCCCTTCCCCGGCGGTCCCCACATCGACCGGGCGGCCCGCGAGGGCGACCAGGTCGCCATCGACTTCCCGCGCGGCCTCACCGGCCGGCGCGACCTGGAGCGGCACCGGTTCGACTTCTCCTTCTCCGGGCTCAAGACCGCCGTCGCCCGCTGGGTCGAGGCCCGCGAGCGCTCCGGCGAGCCGGTGCCCGTCGCCGACGTCGCCGCGTCCTTCCAGGAGGCCGTCTGCGACGTGCTGGTCCGCAAGGCGCTCGACGCCGCCTCCTCCGAGGGCATCGAGGACCTGATGATCGGCGGCGGCGTGGCCGCCAACTCGCGGCTGCGCGCCCTCGCCGAGGAGCGGGCCGGCCGGCTGGGCATCCGGGTCCGCGTCCCGCGCCCGGGCCTGTGCACCGACAACGGGGCCATGGTCGCCGCCCTCGGCGCCACCATGGTCGAGCGCGGCCGGAGGCCGTCCCCGCTCGACCTGCCCGCCGACTCCAGCCTCCCCGTCACCGAGGTGCTCGCGGGCTGACGCCGCCGCTCAGAACGGCTCGACGAGCAGTGCCGTGCCCTCGCCCGCCACCCGGGTCAGCACGACGGTCGCCTCGGCGTCGCCGGACAGCGCCAGCCGCCGGCGCAGCGCCTCGGGGGTGACGTCCACGCCGCGCTTCTTGATCGTCAGCCGGCCGACCCCGCGCTCGCGCAGCGCCGCCTTGAGCTGCTTCTCGCGGTAGGGGAGCTCCTCGAGGACCCGGTAGCCGCGCGCGAACGGCGTACGGAAGGCGTCGTCGCCGGTGACATAGGCGATCCTCGGGTCGACCAGGCCGCCCGCGACGCCCGCGGCGACGGCGGTGACCAGGCCGGCGCGGATCACGGCGCCGTCGGGCTCGTAGAGGTACGCCCCGACCGCGCGGACCCCGACCGCGTCGGCACCCGGGTCGTCCTCGTCGGTGAGCGTCGCCAGGCCGCCGGGGCCGATCACGGTCGCGCGCCGGGCCACGGTCGCCGTACGCCCGGCCCAGAGCGCGGCCTCCTTGACCTCGCCCTCGTCGCTGACCCACTCGGCCTCGACGCCGTCGGGCACCAGGGCGTGGGGGATGCCGGGCGCGACCTTGACGCACGCGTCGCGGGCGAGCAGCCCCTGCACCCAGGTCCACGACGGGGTCCAGTCCTCGACCCGGAAGCTGCGCCCCGCGCCCGAGCGCCGGGCGGGGTCGGCGAAGGCCAGGTCGAAGCCGCGGTGGTCGACCTCGGTCGCGTCGGCCACCTGGACGGCGCCCGGCAGGCCCAGCGCGGCGAGGTTCGCCTCCGCCACCGCCACCCGCACCGGGTCCAGGTCGACGCCCGCGCACACGATCCCGGCCGTGGCCGCCGCCACCAGGTCGCCGCCGATCCCGCAGCCGAGATCGATCAGCGTCCGCGCCCCGAACGCCGCCGCCCGGCCGGCCCGGTGCTGCGCGACCCGCAGCCGGGTCGCCTGCTCGAGCGCGTCCGGCGTGAAGTACATCCGCGGCGCCAGGTCCGCGAACTTCGCCGCCGCCCGCTCCCGCAGCTCCACCTGGGTGAGCGCCGCCGCCGCCCGCTCCGGTGTCGTCGTACGACGCAGGGCGGAGGCCGCCGCGAGCGGCCCGCCGCCCTCGGCGACCAGGGCCGTGGCGTCGGCGAGCAGTGCCTGCCCCTCGTCGGTCAGCAGCCACCGGAAGTCGTCGAGGTCCACGCCCCGATCCTGTCAGAGGGCGCGGCTAGGGAGACGCGCCCTAGCTCGTGGAGACGAGCTCCTGCTCCGGCTCGTCGTCGCGCTTCTCGTCGCCGTGCCCGGGCCACCAGGCCGCGTGGCCGATGAGGGCGGTCAGCGCGGGGGTGAAGAACATCGACATCACGAAGGCGGCGACGAAGATGCCGAACGAGAGCGCGAAGCCCATCGAGACGATCAGCGTGTTGCCGCCCAGCATGAGGGAGGCGAAGGTGCCGGCGAGGATCACGCCCGCCGCGGCGATCGTCGGGCCGGCGTGCTTGATCGCCTCGGCGGCGGCCGCCCGCGGCTCGCGTCCCTCGCGGGCCTCCTCGCGCAGCCGCGCGATCATCAGGATGTTGTAGTCGGTGCCGAGCGCCGTCACGAACAGGTAGATGTAGATCGGCAGCATGAAGATCAGGCCGGGCTCGCCCTGGATGTGCTGGAACACGATCACCGTCGCGCCGAGGGTGGCGCCGAAGCCCAGGCCCACCGCGGCCATGAGATACCACGGGGCCACCAGGCTGCGCAGCAGCAGCGCCAGGATCAGCATGATGATCAGGGCCGCCACCGGGAAGACCACGGAGTAGTCGCGGGCCATCGCCTTCTGCAGGTCGGCGAAGACCGACGGGGTGCCGCCGACATAGGCCTCGGTGCCGTCGGGGGCGTTCTGGTGGGCAGCGTCGCGGATCGGTCCCTTGACGTCCTCCAGCGCCTGGTCGGAGACCGGGTCGCTGTCGAGGATCAGGGAGAACTGGTAGGCGCTCCCGTCCTCGGACGCCACCCCGGGTAGGCCTCGTCCACGCCGTGGGCGTCGGCCAGTGCCGACCGGAAGGACTCCAGCTGCGCGTCGTCGAGCGTCGTACCCTCCTCGACCGAGAGCAGGACCGGGACCGGCTCGCTCGCGCCGGCGGCGAAGTGCTCCTGGAAGGTGGTCAGGCCCTCCGTGGACTCGACGTCCTTGGGCAGGCTGGAGTTGAAGTCGAAGGACGCGTTGAAGCCGAGCGCGAAGACGGCGAGCGCCGCGAGCACCGCGCCGGACGCGCCGACGAAGGCGACCGGACGGCGGCCGACGGCGTCGCCGATCCGGCCGAACCGGGAGCCGGTGGGCTCCTCGCGCCACTTGCGCGACGGCCAGAACAGCGCCTTGCCGAGCAGGGTGACCACGGCCGGCACGAGGGTGAGCGCGGCGAGGAGGGTCACGGCGACCGCGATCGCGAGCGCCGGGCCGATCGCGCGGAAGATGCTCAGCGAGCTCAGCACGAGGGCCATGAAGGCCACGATCACGGCGCCTCCGGCGGAGGCGATCGCCTCGCCGGCCCGCTCGAGGGCGTGTGTGACGGCGGCTCGGGTCTCCGCGCCCTGCCGCATCCGCTCGCGGTAGCGGAACAGGAAGAACAGGATGTAGTCGGTGCCGATGCCGTAGAGGACGACGATCAGGATCACCTGGATCGAGGAGTCGGCCTTGAGGTCGAACATGTCGTTGGCCCAGGCGATCAGGCCGGTGGCGACCATCGACACGATGGTGACCACGACGATCGGCATCAGGCAGATGATGACGCTGCGGAAGATGATCGCGAGCAGCACGATGATGAGCACGATCGTGGCGCCGCCGACGATGGCCATCGTCTGCTCGGTGGACTCCTGGGAGTCCAGGCCCTGGAGCACCGAGCCCGTCGACTGGACCTTCAGGTCGGTCCCGTCGACGAGCGGCTTCAGGTCCTCGCGGAGGTCCTTGCCGTCGTCGATGGCCTGGGTGTCGAAGCCGGTCGCGCCCTCGGCGAGGCCGACGATCGCGATCTGGACCAGGCCGTCGCCCGAGACATTGGGCTGGCCCGTGGCGTCGGTGGTGAAGATCGTCGGCACGAAGGTCTCGGTGCCGAGCTTCGGCCCGAGCTCGGTCGTGATCTCGCCGACCGCGGCCTGGTCGTCGGCGGTGAGCTCCTTGCCGTCCTTGCGCTCGAACACGAGGATCGCCGCCGGGGTCACGGCGCCGGGGAACTCGTCGGCCTGCAGGGTCGCGGCCTTGATGGACTCGTAGTGGTCGGGCAGGAACTCCGACTGGTCGCTGGTGGATTGCAGCGCCGGAGCGGTCGTGATGACGACGACGGCGAGCACCACCCACACGCCGATGACGTACCAGGGATGACGGGACACGAGGCGGCCGAGGGCACCGAACATGGAACAGAACGCTAGTCGCCGGGACCGACAGGGAGTCAACCGACTTTGGTAGGGAGCGGCGTCCTCGGCAGATCGGAACCGGACCGCTCTGGCACTCCCGTGCGGAGAGTGCTAGTTTCGTCATTGGCACTCTCACCGCGAGTGTGCCAATGCAGGACACACTGACAGTCTTAGAAAGTGGAGGTCGACATCGTGTCGGTCAACATCAAGCCGCTCGAGGACCGGATCGTCGTCAAGCCTCTCGAGGCCGAGCAGACCACCGCCTCTGGTCTGGTCATCCCCGACACGGCCAAGGAGAAGCCGCAGGAGGGCGAGGTCCTCGCCATCGGTCCCGGCCGCATCGACGACAACGGCAACCGGGTCCCGCTCGACGTCGCCGTGGGTGACAAGGTCATCTACAGCAAGTACGGCGGGACCGAGGTCAAGTACTCGGGCGAGGAGTACCTCATCCTGTCCGCCCGCGACGTGCTGGCGATCGTCGGCTGACCATCCGGCTGACAGCCCACTGATCCGCCCGGGGCGTCCCTGACGCCCCGGGCGGCAGGCTTTCCACCACCCAAGGAGAAGCAGTGCCCAAGATCCTGGAGTTCGACGAGAACGCCCGGCGTGCGCTCGAGCGCGGCGTCGACGCCCTCGCCAACACCGTCAAGGTGACCCTCGGCCCCAAGGGTCGCTATGTCGTGCTCGACAAGAAGTGGGGCGCGCCGACCATCACCAACGACGGCGTGACCGTCGCGCGTGAGGTCGAGCTGGACGACCCGTTCGAGAACCTCGGCGCCCAGCTCACCAAGGAGGTCGCGACCAAGACCAACGACGTCGCCGGCGACGGTACGACGACCGCGACCGTGCTCGCCCAGGCGCTGGTCCACGAGGGCCTGCGCGCGGTCGCCGCCGGCGTGAACCCGATGGGCCTCAAGCGCGGCATGGACGCCGCCGCCGAGGCGGTCGGCAACGCCCTGAAGGACGCCGCCCGCGACGTCGACGACACCCAGGACATCGCCTCCGTGGCGACCGTCTCCTCGCGCGACAGCCACATCGGCGAGCTGCTCGCCGAGGCCTTCGACAAGGTCGGCAAGGACGGCGTCATCACGGTCGAGGAGTCCAACACCCCCTCGACCGAGCTCGAGTTCACCGAGGGCATGCAGTTCGACAAGGGCTACATCTCGGCGTACTTCGTCACCGACGCGGAGCGCCAGGAGGCCGTCCTCGACGACCCGTACATCCTCATCCACCAGGGCAAGATCGGCGCGATCGCCGACCTGCTGCCGCTGCTGGAGAAGGTCGTGCAGAGCGGCAAGCCGCTCTTCATCCTCGCCGAGGACGTCGAGGGCGAGGCGCTCTCGACCCTGGTCGTCAACAAGATCCGCGGCGCGTTCAACGCCGTCGCGGTCAAGGCCCCGGCGTTCGGCGACCGCCGCAAGGCGATCCTGCAGGACATCGCGGTGCTCACCGGCGCCCAGGTCATCGCGCCCGAGGTCGGCCTCAAGCTCGACCAGGTCGGGCTCGACGTCCTCGGCCAGGCCCGTCGCGTGGTGATCACCAAGGACAACACCACGATCGTCGACGGTGCCGGCGACCAGGCCGAGGTCACCGCTCGCGTCGAGCAGATCAAGAAGGAGATCGAGGCCTCCGACTCCGACTGGGACACCGAGAAGCTCCAGGAGCGGCTGGCCAAGCTCTCCGGCGGCGTCGTGGTGATCAAGGTCGGCGCCCACACCGAGGTGGAGCTGAAGGAGAAGAAGCACCGGATCGAGGACGCCGTCTCCGCGACGCGCGCCGCGATCGAGGAGGGCATCGTCCCCGGCGGTGGCTCCGCGCTCATCCACGCCGTCGCCGCGCTCAAGGGCGACCTCGGCCTGACCGGTGACGAGGCGGTGGGTGTCCGCATCGTCCGCAAGTCCGCCGAGGAGCCGCTGCGCTGGATCGCCGAGAACGGCGGCCAGAACGGCTACGTCATCACCAACAAGGTGCGCGAGCTCGGCGTCGGCAACGGCTACAACGCCGCCACCGGCGAGTACGGCGACCTGGTCGCCCAGGGCGTCATCGACCCGGTCAAGGTCACCCGCTCGGCCCTGGCCAACGCGGTCTCCGTCGCCGGCATGCTGCTGACGACCGAGACCCTGGTCGTCGACAAGCCCGAGGACGAGGAGCCCGAGGCGGCCGGTCACGGCCACGGGCACGGTCACGGCCACTGACCCGGCGTAAGCTGACCCCGAAAACGCGTCGACCCGGCGCATCCTTACCTTGCGAGAGGTAAGGATGCGCCGGGTCGGCGTCATTTCGGGGTGAGGATGCGCCGGGTGGGTGTCCAGCCGAAACATCGGTGATCGCGCGGCGTGACCTGCGTCCGGCATAGTGGGGCCCATGCTGTGGCGCGTGCGAGCCGGACTGCCCGACCGCCCCGGGGCGCTGGCCGAGCTGGCCGCGGCCTGCGGCCGGGCGGGGGTCAACATCCAGACCGTGCAGGTCTTCCCCGAGGGGACGTCGGTGACCGACGAGCTGGTGCTCCAGGTCCCGCAGGACTGGACCCGCGACCGGGTGCACGACCTGCTCGCCCAGGCGGGCGGCCAGGCGGTCGCGGCGACGCCGGTCACGACGGCCGCGCTCGAGGACCAGCCCACGCGGTACGTCCAGGCGGTGCGGGCGATCGTCGCCCAGCCGGCGAGCTTCCCGGACGTCGTCGCCCATCTCTTCGACGCCGACGTGACGCCGAGCGACGGGGCGGAGGACGTGCTGGAGATGACGGTCGGCGGCTCCGCCACCATCCAGGTACGACGCGACACGCCCTTCACCTCGATCGAGCGCGCCCGCGCCTCGGCCCTCGCCGAGCTCGTCGGCCAGGTGCTGGACGCGCAGGCGCCGCCGGCCCCGCACCAGCCGGGCGCCGGCGACCCGGAGTTCGTGACCTCGGGCGCGGTCGTCTCGGCGCTGGCGGGCGGCAAGGTGGCCGGCCGGGCCGAGTTCACCCCGGCCGAGGGCGAGGAGCCCTGGCCGGTCGACCTGTGGGTCGACCCGGCCTGGCACCGCCGCGGCGTCGGGACCCGGCTGCTCGCCGACGTCGCCCGTGCCGCGCGCTCGGCGGGCGCGGAGGAGATCGTGCTGACCGCGCCGTCGGACACCCAGGCGGTGCTCCCGATGGTGCTCGCCGCCGGGATGCGCGGCCGGATCCGGATGGCGGGGGAGTCGCTGACCGTGCGGATCGCGCTCTCCGACCTCCGTCGCTGAGCCCCCGGCCGTCGTACGGCGGTGTGGCGGAGCCGACACCCGCCACGACTTTGTGAACGCATTCACAAGCGTTACGGTCGAGGGGTGCTGACCGCCGACGTCGTCACCGCCCTCACCCGTCTCGCGACCGAGGCCGAGCCCGCCGGGCTGCTGCCGGCCCGGGAGCAGATGGCCCTGTCCCTCGGCTGGCACATCGTGCTCGCCTGCTTCGGGGTGGCGTTCCCCGCGATGATCTTCGTGATGCACCTGCGCGGCATCCGCCGCGACGACCCGGTCGCCCTCGGCCTCGCCAAGCGCTGGGCCAAGGTGTCGGCGGTGCTCTTCGCCATCGGCGCGGTCTCCGGGACCGTCCTCAGCTTCGAGATGGGCCTGCTCTGGCCCGGCCTGATGGGGACGTACGGCGACGTGCTCGGCCTGCCGTTCGCCTTCGAGGGCCTCGCCTTCTTCCTGGAGGCGATCTTCCTCGGCATCTACCTCTACGGCTGGGGCCGGATGCCCCCGAAGCGGCACGTGCTGATGGTGCTGCCGATGGCGATCACCGGGATCGTCGGCGCCTACTGCGTGCTCGCCGTCAACGCGTGGATGAACGTGCCGACCGGCTTCCGGGTCGTCGACGGCGAGGTGACCGACGTCCAGCCGTGGGCGGTGCTCTTCAACCAGCACGCCTTCCTCCAGTTCGCCCACATGTGGGTCGGCGCCTACATGCTCGTCGGCTTCTCCATCGCCGGCGTGTACGCCGTCGGCATGCTCCGCGGCCGCCGCGACGCCCACCACCGGCTGGGCTTCATGGTCCCGTTCGTCTTCGCCTCGGTCGCCGCGGTCACCCAGCCCTTCGTCGGGCACGTGCTCGGCCTCGGCCTCGACGAGCGCCAGCCCGCCAAGCTCGCCGCCTTCGAGCTCGCCGAGACCACGGAGAGCCCCTCGCCGCTGCGGCTCGGGGGAGTGCTGGTCGACGGCGAGGTGAGGTGGTCGATCGACATCCCGCGGCTGGGCTCGCTGATCGCCATGAACTCGCCGGACAGGCCGGTCCCCGGCCTCGACACGATCCCCGAGGAGGACCACCCGCCGGTCAACCTGACCCACCTGGCCTTCCAGACCATGGTCGGCATCGGGACGCTGCTGGCGGCCGCCGTCGTCCTCTTCTGGTACCAGCGCCGCCGCGGGCGCGACCTGCTGGACAGGCGGTGGTTCCTCCGCTTCGCCGCGGCCGCCGGCCCGCTCGCCGTGATCGCGCTGGAGGCCGGCTGGGTCGCCACGGAGGTGGGCCGCCAGCCCTGGATCGTGTACGACGTCATGCGCACCACCGACGCCGTGGGTGACTACACCGCCAGCCTCTGGTGGCTGCTCGGCATCAGCACCGTCGTCTACACGGCGATGACGGTCGGCGCGGTCGTCGTACTCCGCTCCATGGCCCGTCGCTGGCGCGCCGGCGACGCCGACCTCCCCAGCCCGTACGCGCCCGAGGTCCACGCCCCGGAGGCCTCCTCATGAGCCTCGAGCTCGCGGTGGCCGCCGCGCTCTTCGTCGGCGTCATCGCGTACGCCGTCCTCGGCGGCGCCGACTTCGGCTCCGGCTTCTTCGACCTCACCGCCGGCAGCAGCCGCCGCGGAGCCGAGCTGCGCACCCTCGTCGACCACAGCATCGGCCCGGTCTGGGAGGCCAACCACGTCTGGCTGATCTACGTCCTCGTCATCTGGTGGACCGGCTTCCCGGAGTCCTTCGCCGCCGCCATGTCGACCCTGGTCCTGCCGCTGCTCCTGGCCCTGCTCGGCATCGTGCTGCGCGGCGCCAGCTTCGCCTTCCGCAAGTACGCCGCCACACTGGCCCAGGCGCGCCTGTTCGGCGTCGTCTTCGCCACGTCCTCCATCATCACGCCGTTCTTCCTCGGCACCGTCGCCGGCGGCATCGCCTCCGGCCGCGTCCCGATCGACGGCACCGGCGACCGCTGGTCGTCCTGGCTCAACCCCACCTCGCTGTTCGGCGGGGTGATCGCCGTCGGCACCTGCGCCTTCCTCGCCGGCGTCTTCCTGGTCGCCGACGCCCGGCGCAGCGGGCAGGAGCGGCTGGCCGAGGAGCTCCGCGTCCGCGCCCTCGCCGTCGGCGCCGCGACCGGCGTCCTCGTGTTCGCGGCCCTGGTGCCGATCGACCACGACGCCCCCACCCTGGCTGCCGGCCTGGAAGGCCGCGCGGCGCCGTTGGTCGTGCTCGCCGGCCTCGCCGGCCTCGCGACGATGGTCCTGCTCTGGCGGAGGAGGTACGCCGTCGCCCGGATCACCGCCGTCCTGGCCGTCGCCGCGGTGGTGTCCGGGTGGGGCGTGGGGCAGTACCCCTGGCTGCTGGTCGACGAGGTGACCATCGCCGACGCGGCCGGCGCCACCGCGACCCTGCAGGGGCTGCTGGTCGCGGTGGGCCTGGCGGTCGTGGTCGTCGTGCCCCCGCTGGCGTACCTGTTCCGGCTCACCCAGTCCGAGGCGTGGTCCCGCTCGGACCACTAGATCCTGCGTGGGTCTGGCGCAGCTCCCGGTCCGGCGGGTGGTTGCCCAGCCGCCACCCGCCGAGCGGCAGCTCGAGCGCCGGCGCAGGCCCCCAGGAGCCGACCGCGTAGGTCTCGACGGGAGGCCGGCGGTCGAGCACCGGCTGGAAGATCTCCCACAGCCGGTCGACCTCCTCGGAGCTGATGAACAGCGTCCGGTCGCCGCGCATCACGTCGAGCAGCAGCCGCTCGTAGGCCTCCAGCGGGTCGGCGCCGGGCACGTCGCCGACGAGGTCGAGCCGGAACACGCCCTCGACGAGCGCCATGTCCGGTCCGGGTCGCTTCGCGCGGACGTCGATCGCGATCCGCGGCTGGTCGGCCAGCTCGATGACGAGCTCGTTGGGCTCCGGGGTCCCGCCGCCCTCGGGCTTGAGCCAGCGGTGCCGGGGGTCGCGGAACCGGACCGTGATGGTGCGGCGCCCGTCGGCCAGGGCCTTGCCGGTGCGCAGGTAGAACGGGACGTCGCGCCACCGGTCGTTGTCGATCCAGACCTCCGCGGCCACGAACGTCTCGACCTGCGAGTCGGGCGCGACGTCCGGCTCGTCGCGGTAGCCGTCGTACTGGCCGAACACGACGCGCTCGGGGTCGATCGGGCGGACCGCCGAGAAGGTGGCGGCCTTCGCGGCGCGGATCGCCGAGGCGCGGAAGGCGTGCGGGTCCTCCAGGGCCACGAAGCCCAGCAGCTGGGCCAGGTGGGTGGTCACCATGTCGCGCAGGCAGCCGGTGCCCTCGTAGAAGCTGCCGCGGCCCTCGACCGTCAGCTTCTCGGGTACGTCGATCTGCACCGACTCGATGGTGTGGCGGTTCCAGGCCGGCTCGAACAGGCCGTTGGCGAAGCGCAGCGCGAGGATGTTCTGCACCGCCTCCTTGCCGAGGAAGTGGTCGATCCGGAACACCTGGTCCTCGGTGAACGCCGTCGCCAGCACGTCGTGCAGCTCGCGGGCGGTGGCCAGGTCGGTGCCGAACGGCTTCTCGGTCACCAGCCGCGAGCGCGCGACGAGGTCCTCGCGGTCGAGCATCCCCACCATGCCCTTGACCGCGCCGGGCGGGACCGAGAGGTACAGGAGGCGGCGTACGTCGCCCAGCAGGCAGCCGCACGTCGCGAGGACCCGGTCCTCGGCCTCCGCCACCGCCGCGGCCAGCTCGCTGCCGTCGTCCGCGGACGACGTGACGAACCGGGTCCGCTCCAGCAGCGGGCCGGCCACCGCCTCGTCGACGTCGCCGACGAACTCGGCCAGCGCCTCGCGCACCTGCTGTCGGAAGTCGTCGTCGCTGCCGGGGGAGTGGCGGCCGCTGCCGATCACCTCGAAGTGCTCGGGGAGGCGCCCCGCGGCCGCGAGGCGGTAGAGCCCCGGGAACAGCTTGCGGGCGGCGAGGTCGCCGGTCGCGCCGAACAGGACGAGGACGTGCGGGGCAAGGTCCGAGCTCACCCTGTCAGCCTCCCGGATGCGTCAAGGGGCGCCGAGGTGAGGCGGATCTTGTCGACAAGATGTCTGGAAAAGGGTTAAGGTGAGCCTTGCCTAATTCGCGAGCGGTCTCGGGTCCTGCTCGCTCCTCCGCCCGTCCCGAAAGGACCTCCGGTGACCTCGTCGTCGTCCGGGTGGGGTGCTCTGGCGCGCCCACCCCTCGTGCTGCTGACCATGCTCTCCCTGCTGATCCCGCCCCTGCTGCTCACCGCGCCGCCGGCCCGGGCTGCCGAGGGTGACGACACGGCCGTCGCCATCACCGACGGCACGGTGGTGTGGGGCGTGCGCGCCTCCTTCCGCAACTACATCGGCGCGGACGGGGTGACCGTCTCCGACGGCCTCACCCAGAACGACGACGGCGAGTTCGTCTTCGACGTCGCCGAGGGCAGCTACGACCCCGACAGCCACGCGCTGCACCTCGACCTCTCCGGCACGGTCGGCTTCAACGCCCACGGGGGTGCGCTGGACATGACGTTCAGCAACCTTGAGGTGGACATCGACGGCGACGTCCAGGCGATCACCGCCGAGGTCGTGTCGAAGACCCTGGCCGGCGAGGTCGTGGACTACGGCCGCGTTCCGCTCGCCGATCTGGACATCGCCCCGACCACGCCGACGGTCGGTGCCGAGCGCACCACCTGGACCGACCTGGCGGCGACGCTGACGGAGGACGCGGCGCCGGCCTTCGCAGGCTTCTACGCGACGGGCGCCGCCCTCGACCCCGTGACCATCGACTACGACGGACCAGGCGGGAAGCCGGTCGTCACCGCCGAGCAGGTCGTGTCGTCGGGCGCGCCCCAGTACGAGCGCGCCGGCGAGATCGACGGCCTCGCGCAGGTGACGAACGTCGTCGCCGACGCGCAGCGCGGCGTGCTGCACGTGCAGCACCTGCCCGCAGGAGGCTCCGTGCCCGTGCTGCAGGCCTACGACCACGAGACGCTCGCCCCGCTCGAGACCGCCACGATCGAGGCCGCGAACGGCGGCTATCCCGGCATGGTCCTCGACTCGGAGACCGGTGCCGTGCTGATGGCCGCGAGCCAGGACGTCGTCGTCTACGCCTACGACCCCGACGCCGGCTACACGAGCTCCGTGGTCGCCCCGGGCATCGGGACGGTTCATGAGATCTCCTTCGACAGCCGCTACGACCGGGTGATCGTCCTCGGCTCCGACGGGCTCGCGCTCCTGACCGCGTCCGCCGGTCAGCCCGGGTACGTCGCGCAGACCTACACCGGTCTCCGGTTCGAGGGCCGCGAGTCGGTGGCCGCGCGCACCCGGACCAGCCTGGTGACGACCTCCGCGGGGGCTCCGCCGACCTTCGGCAACGGCGCACGACTGATCACCCTCGCCACCGCCACCCTGACCATGACCGCCGTCGCCCTGGACGGTCTCGCCGACCCGAGGTCGATGCAGCCGGGAGTGTTCGACCAGCCCACCATGGCCTTCCGGGACAGCCGTGGCGTGTGGCTCTCGGCGTACAACGGCGACAAGGTGAGGCTCGTGTCGGTCGACGGTCAGTGGACGGGCGGGGGTTGGTTCGGGGCACCAGGTGGGGCGTTCCTCGCCGAGCGCACCGAGACGTCGAGCGACTCGGTGCTCATGCTCGACTACTCCGCCCGCAAGTTCCGCGTCTGGAACGGTGACGGCTGGACCGACGTCAGCGTCCCGGGGCTGGGCTCGAACTCCTTCTCCAACTATCTGGGTGCCGACATCGGCACCGACCAGACCGTCTTCGTCGCCAGCACCACCGGCGACGATCGCGTGCTGAAGTACCGGATGACCGGCCTGGCGCCGGTGGCGTCGACGTCGCCGACCGGTCAGGTGATCCGCCTCGGCGAGGACGACGTCACGCAGGACGTCACGTTCACGACGGCGTTCACCGGTGCCGACGCGATCCGCTGGCAGACCCGCGGCAGCGCCTCGGCGAAGTGGGCCGACGTCCCTGACGCGACCGGCGAGACGCTGACCTGGTCCGCGACGAGCGAGGACAACGGTCGGCAGTTCCGGGTGCTCGCCACCAACGGCCAGGCGACCAGCGCCTCGGCCGTGGCCGACCTCACCGTCGAGTTCTTCCCCCGAGTGGCGGCGCAGCCCGACAGCGTCACGGTCGCCGAGGGCGAGGACGCGCTGTTCAAGGTGATGCCCTCCGGCTTCCCCTACCCCACGATCACCTGGCAGCGCCGGGTGGCCGGCTTCTGGGAGAGCATCAGCGGCGACGACGAGAACGTGGAGATCGACGGCGGGTTCCTCACGGTGCTCGACACCGATGTCGAGCAGACCGGCACACGGTTCCGTGCCCGCCTGTCCAATGCGGTCGGGACCACCTACACCCGCCCTGTCGAGCTGACTGTCGCCGAGCCGTCGAGGGTGCGCCGCGAGATCAGCGGCGGCACGGTGACCTGGGGTGTCAAGAAGTCCTTCCGCGACTACCTCGCCGGACCGATCGCCCACGGCACCACCACCGTCTCCGACGAGGTGACCCAGAACCCGGACGGCACCTTCGCCTTCCCGGTCACCGGCGGGTGGAGCGACCCGGCGAACGGCACGGCCGAGGTGCGGCTGGGCGGCAGCGTCCGGTTCGCCGGCCACGACGGCCCGCCGACCTGCGCCGCCGAGGACTCGCCCTGCCTGGAGCTGACCATCGCCAACCCGGTGCTGCGGCTGGACGGCGGGACCGGCGTCCTCGTCGCCGACGTGACGTCCAAGGACGAGACGACCCACGAAGTGGTCGCGTACCCCGCGGTCGAGCTGGCCGACGTGGACGCCGCCGGTGCCTGGCGCGTCGCCGGCGACCGGATCACGGCCCGGCAGCTGCCGGCCGCGCTGACCGGATCCGGTGCGGCGGCGTTCGCTGGCTTCTACGAGGCGGGCGCGGCGCTCGACCCGATCTACCTCGACGGCGTTCTCGGCGCCGAGATCACCGACCCGGTCGTCACGCCGCCACCCACCGTGACCGCGGCCGCGGTCGAGCTCGACTGGCGGTTCAAGAAGGCCAAGGTACGCGCGGGCAAGCGGGCCGTGATCCGGCTGGACGCCCGGCTCGTCGGCGCCGCGGGACACCCGACCGGCCAGGTCGTGGTACGCGAGGGCGGGAAGGTGGTCGCCACTGCTCACCTGGCCCGGGCCGAGAACGGCAGGCTGAAGATCAAGCTGCCCCGCCTGGCCAAGGGCCGGCACTTCCTGCGTCTGGAGCTGGCGGGGAACGCCACGCAGGAGCCCGCCCAGACGGCGTACCAGAAGCTGGTCGTGCGCAAGCGCCGCTAGCGCGAGCCGCGCTCACGGCCTGCCTGGGACCGGGCAGGCCGTGAGCGCCGTCACGGCCTAGACTGGCGTGGTGGAGGTCCCGGACAAGTTCGCCGCACTCGGTCTCACCTACGACGACGTCCTCCTGCTGCCCGGTCATTCCGACCTGGTGCCGGACGACATCGACACCACCTCGCGGCTGACCCGCGAGATCTCGCTGAGGTCGCCGCTGATCAGCGCCGCGATGGACACGGTCACCGAGTCGCGGATGGCGATCGCGATGGCCCGCCAGGGCGGCATCGGCATCCTGCACCGCAACCTGTCCGCCGAGGAGCAGGCCTACCAGGTCGACCTCGTGAAGCGGACCCAGACCGGGATCATCTCCAACCCGGTCACCATCGGCCCCGACGCGACGCTCGAGGAGCTGGACCGGATCTGCGGCGAGTACCGCGTCTCCGGGCTGCCCGTCGTCGACGCCGACAACCACCTGCTCGGCATCTGCACCAACCGCGACCTGCGGTTCACCCCCGTCGCGGAGTGGGCCACCACCAAGGTCGACGAGGTGATGACCCCGATGCCGCTGGTTACCGGCTCGGTCGGCATCTCGCGCGACGAGGCGACCGCCCTCCTGCGCAAGCACAAGCGCGAGCGGCTCCCGCTCGTCGACGCCGACGGCCGCCTCGGCGGCCTGATCACCGTCAAGGACTTCGTGAAGTCCGAGCAGTTCCCGCTCGCCTCCAAGGACGCCGACGGCCGGCTCATGGTCGGCGCCGCCATCGGCTACTTCGGCGACGCCTGGGAGCGGGCCACCGCCCTGATCGAGGCCGGCGTCGACGTCCTCGTCGCCGACACCGCCCACGGCCACGTCACCCTCCTGCTCGACATGGTCCGCCGGCTCAAGACCGACCCCGCGACCAAGCACGTCCAGGTCATCGGCGGCAATGTCGCCACCCGTGAGGGCGCGCAGGCGTTCGTCGACGCCGGTGCCGACGCGGTCAAGGTCGGCTTCGGCCCCGGCTCCATCTGTACGACGCGCGTCGTCACCGGCTGCGGCGTCCCCCAGGTCACCGCGGTCCACGAGGCTTCGCTCGCGGCCCGCCCCGCCGGCGTACCCGTCATCGCCGACGGCGGCCTCCAGCAGTCCGGCGACATCGCCAAGGCCATCGTCGCCGGCGCCGAGTCGGTGATGATCGGCTCGATGCTCGCGGGCTGCGAGGAGTCGCCCGGCGAGGTCGTCTTCCACCAGGGCAAGCAGTACAAGGCCTACCGCGGCATGGGCTCCCTCGGCGCCATGTCGAGCCGCGGCAAGAAGTCCTACTCCAAGGACCGCTACTTCCAGGCGGAGGTCACCAGCGACGACAAGATCGTCCCCGAGGGCATCGAGGGCCGGGTCGCCTACAAGGGCCCGCTCGCCGGCGTCGCCCACCAGCTCCTCGGCGGGCTGTCCCAGTCGATGTTCTACGTCGGCGCGCAGACCATCCCCGAGCTGCAGGAGAAGGGCCGGTTCATCCGGATCACCTCCGCCTCGCTCAAGGAGAGCCACCCGCACGACATCGAGATGACCGTCGAGGCGCCCAACTACCACCGGTGACGACGCCTGTGGAGGACGCGCACGCGCGCTGACGAAACCCGGTTCACTTCCTGATGACCTGCTCTCGGGTCCATCATGGAAGGAGAACCGATGTGTCCGTCGCACTCGCTGGAGACCACGTGGAGACCCTGCAACGCATCCCGATGTCGTACGAGGAGTACCAGGCTCTGCCCGAGCACCCTCGGGCGGAATGGGTCGACGGGATCGTGGTCTTCATGAGCCCGCTCGGTGCCCGGCCGGAACACCAACAGGCCGCCCGGCGGCTCGCGAACCTGATCGAGGACGCACTGGCTGGTCTCGAGGTCATCGAGTCCGTGGGGATCGCGCTGCCGCGAAACCGTGAGCGACTGCCGGACGTGGCGGCGTTCGGCGCGCCGGTGCGCACCGAGCTGCCCGTCGTCGAGACGCCGATCCTCGTGGCCGAGGTGCTCTCGCCCTCGACGCGACGCGAGGACCTGATCCGCAAGGGACCGGAGTACGCCGAGGCCGGGATCGCCCAGTACTGGGTGGTCGACCTCGATGCTCGCACCATCGAGGTCCAGGAGAACGTCGACGGCCGCTGGGAGCTCCTGGCGACGATCGATGACGGGAATCCGACCGCCGACGTGCAGGTCGGTGAGCACGGCACCGTGACCGTCGACCTGGCCGCCGTCCTGCGCTGAGCGCGGGTTCCGCGGCGGCGCCCGATATCCTCCTCGGCGTGAGCGACATCGAGATCGGCCGCGCCAAGCGGGCCCGGACGGCGTACTCCTTCGACGACATCGCGATCGTGCCGTCCCGGCGCACGCGCGACCCCGAGGAGGTCAGCGTCGACTGGCAGATCGACGCCTACCGGTTCTCGCTGCCGATCCTCGCGGCCCCGATGGACTCGGTGATGTCGCCGCGGACGGCCATCGACTTCGGCCGGTACGGCGGCCTGGGGGTGCTCAACCTCGAGGGCCTGTGGACCCGGTACGACGACCCCGAGCCGCTGCTCGAGGAGGTGGCCGGGCTGCAGGGCGAGGAGGCGACCCGCCGCCTGCAGGAGATCTACACCGAGCCGATCAAGGCCGACCTGATCACCGAGCGGCTGCGCGAGGTGCGCGAGGCCGGGGTGACCGTCGCGGGCTCGCTGTCGCCGCAGCGCACCAAGGAGTTCGCCAAGACGGTGACCGACGCGGGCGTCGACCTGTTCGTCATCCGCGGCACCACGGTCTCGGCCGAGCATGTCTCGAGCCAGGCGGAGCCGCTCAACCTCAAGGAGTTCATCTACGAGCTCGACGTCCCCGTCATCGTCGGCGGCTGCGCGACCCACCAGGCCGCGCTGCACCTCATGCGCACCGGCGCGGCCGGCGTCCTCGTCGGGTTCGGCGGCGGCGCGGCCCACACGACGCGCACGGTGCTCGGCGTCGCCGTCCCCATGGCGAGCGCCGTGGCCGACGTCGCCGCCGCCCGCCGCGACTACCTCGACGAGTCCGGCGGCCGCTACGTCCACGTCATCGCCGACGGCTCGATCGGTACGTCGGGCGACCTGGCCAAGGCGATCGCCTGCGGCGCCGACGCCGTCATGGTGGGCTCGCCGTTCGCCCGCGCCACCGACGCCCCCGGCCGCGGCTTCCACTGGGGCGCCGAGGCCCACCACGCCGACCTGCCGCGCGGTCAGCGGGTGCGGTTCGACCAGGTCGGCACGATCGAGGAGATCCTGTTCGGCCCCTCCCGTGTCGCCGACGGCACCATGAACCTCGTCGGCGCCCTCAAGCGCTCGATGGCCACCACCGGCTACACCGAGCTCAAGGAGTTCCAGCGCGTCGAGGTCGTCGCGCACTGAGCGGCCTGGTCGTCGCCGCCGCGCAGGCCGAGGCCCGCGCCGGCGACCTCGCGCACAACGTCGCGACCGCGGCCCGGCTGGTCCGCGAGGCCGGTGCGCGCGGCGCCCGGCTGGTCGTGCTGCCGGAGGCCTTCCTCACGGGGTACGACGCCGGCGTGTTCGCCGCGCCGCTGCCGACCCTCGACGTGCTGGCCGGCGCGGCGCTCGACCCGCTGCGGGACGCCGCCGGGGCCGCCGGGGCGACGGTCGTCGCCTCGGCCGCCCTCCAGCGCGACCACGCCCGCACCCTGAGCACCGTCGTCGTCGACCGCGACGGCACCCTCGCGGCGCCGTACGACAAGCAGCACCTCGACGGCGACGAGCCCACCTGGTTCGTCCCGGGCGACCACCCCGCGACGATCACCGTCGACGGCGTCGTGCTGGCCCTCTCGATCTGTCGCGACGGCAGCGTCCCCGAGCACGCCGCGCTCGCCGCGGCGGCCGGCGCGTCGGCGTACCTCGCCTCGGTCGCGTACTTCCCCGGCGGTGCCCGCCGCCTCGACGTCACCTACGCCGCCCGCGCCCTCGACCACGGCCTGCACGTCGTCGTCGCGGGCCTGACCGGCCGCTGCGGAGCGCACACCTTCATCGGCTGCTCCGCGATCTACGGCCCGGATGCCGAGCCGCTCGCCCGGCTCGGCGACGAGGAGGGGCTGGCCGTCGCGGAGATCGGCTAGGGCCGCAGGCTGCGCGCGAGCGTGACGGTGAGCCGCTCGACCCACGCGTCGTCCAGCCGGCCGGGGGTCAGCAGCACGCCGGAGAGCACGGCGCCGATCACGAGGCGGAGCAGGTCGTCCGCGCGGGTGTCGGGGTGCGCCTCGCCGGCGTGGACGGCGACCCGGATGCGCTCGTCGAGCGCGCGGAAGACGCCGGTGAAGCGCTCCAGCATGGCGGCGTGCAGGTCCGGCCACGTGGTGACCTCGGCGAGGAGACCGGGGAGGGCGGCCGCGGCGACGGGGGCGCAGAGGGCGTCGCGGGTGCCGCGGACGACGCCGGCGAGGTCGGTGACGAGATCGGCGCCGAGGTGCAGGTCGAGGGCCAGCTCGCCGGGGAACGCGGCCTCGTGGACGAGGTGGGGGAGCGCGGGCCAGCGGCGGTAGAGGGCGGCCTTGGTCGTCCCCGCCCGGGCGGCGACGGCGGCGACCGTGACGGCGGCGTACCCGCCCTCGGTCAGCAACGAGCGCACCGCCTCCAGCGCGGCCCGCTCGATCCGCGGGTCCCGCGGACGGCCGGCGGATCTCGCCCCCATGGACCTCTTCCCCTCTTTCGATACCGAGGGTACCGTAATCGCCCGTTGACAAGTAGAACACGTTCTAACAGGCTGGTGCCACCCCAGGAGGAGCCCGTGACCGACCCCGTGACGCCGTCGCCCCCACCCGCCGACATGACCCTGCAGCGGTCGAGTCGCGATGCCGACGACCTTCGTGCGCGGCTCACCGGGTGGCTCGCCGGGGTGCTGCCGGAGGGCAGCGCGCCCACGGTCACGGTGCACGACGGGATCCAGACCAACGGCATGTCGAGCGAGACGGTGCTGCTCGGGGTCACCAGCACCGAGGACGGCGCCCGGATCACCCGCGAGTACGTCGCCCGCGTGGCCCCGGCCGCCGGTGACCTGCCCGTCTTCGCGGAGTATCGGCTCACCGACCAGTACGACGCGATGCGTCTCGCGGGCGAGCTCGCCGGCGTCCCGGTCCCGCCCGTGGGCCTCAACGAGCCGACCGGCGACGTGCTCGGCACCCCGTTCTTCCTGATGGAGCGGCTCGACGGCGCGGTGCCGCCCGACGTGCTGCCCTACCCGTTCGGCGACAACTGGCTCTTCGACGCCTCGCCCGAGCAGCAGGAGCGCCTGCAGCGCACCTCGATCGCCGTGCTCGCCCGGCTGCACGCCGTCCCCGACGCCGCCACCACCTTCGGCTTCCTCGATCCCGCGGTCACCGGCCATGAGGGCGCGACCCCACTGGCCCGCAATCTCGCGAAGACGCGCGCCTGGTACGAGTACGCCATCACGACCGACGAGGCGAGCCCGCGCTCTCCGCTGATCGAGCGCGGCCTGGCCTGGCTCGAGGCCAACCTGCCCGCCGAGGAGGGCGACCCCGTGCTGGTCTGGGGCGACTCCCGGATCGGCAACATGATGTACCGCGACTTCGAGCCGGTCGCCGTCCTCGACTGGGAGATGGCCACGCTCGGCCCCCGCGAGATGGATCTCGCCTGGCTGGTGTTCGCCCACCAGGTCTTCCAGGAGATCGCGACCATGCTGGGGCTCCCCGGGATGCCGGACTTCCTCGCCGCGGACGACGTCGTGGCGACGTACCGGGAGCTCAGCGGCGTCGAGCCGGGCGACCTCACCTGGTACCTCGTCCACGCGGCGGTCAACTGGGGCTGCGTCTTCCTGCGCACCAGTGCCCGGCAGATCCACTTCGGCGAGATCGAGCGTCCCGAGGACCCCGAGTCGGTCTTCCATCACCGTCCCCTCTTCGAGCGGCTCCTCGAGGAGGTCGGCGCATGAACCACGACCACGGCCTGCACGACGAGTACGTCGGCCTCGGCCCGCTCGACGAGTACCCCATCCACCAGCTCCCGCGCCCGGTCGCGTGGGCCGGCAGCAGCGACCGCAACTTCTACGACCGCTGCTATCTCAACGCCCACGACCGCACCGGCGACCTGTTCCTCATCACCGGCCTCGGCTTCTACCCGAACCTCGGCACCAAGGACGCCTTCGTCCTGCTGCGCCGCGGCGACGAGCAGACCGCCGTCCACCTCGGCGACGCCGCCGACCCCCGCGGCGCGGACCGGATGGCCCAGCAGGTCGGCGGCTACCGGGTCGAGGTCATCGAGCCGCTGCACCGGCTGCGCCTCGTGCTGGAGGAGACCGAGGGCATCGCCATGGACCTGACCTGGGAGGGCTCCTTCCCGGTCGTCCAGGAGCTGCCCCACGTCATGCGCCAGGGCAGCGGTACGACGCTCGACGCCCAGCGCTTCGCCCAGCTCGGCACCTGGGAGGGCGTGATCAGCGTCGACGGCACCGACATCGCGGTGACGCCGGACCGCTGGCTCGGCTCCCGCGACCGGTCCTGGGGCATCCGCCCGGTCGGCGAGGCGGCGCCCGCGGGCAAGCCGGCCGACCCGGCGTTCGAGGGCATGTGGTGGCTCTACGTGCCGCTGCGCTTCGACGAGTTCTGCGTCGTCATCATCATCCAGGAGACGCCGGACGGCTTCCGCACGCTCAACGACTGCACCCGGGTCTGGCGCGACGGCCGGGTCGAGCAGCTCGGCTGGCCCCGGGTGTCGGTCCGCTACGCACCCGGCACCCGGGTCCCCGCCGGCGCCACCATCGTCTGCACCACCCCGCGCGGCGAGGAGCTGGTGCTCGAGGTCGCCTCGAAGCTGCCGGTCCCGATCCACGTCGGCGGCGGGTACGGCGGCGACTCGGACTGGACCCACGGCATGTGGAAGGGCCCTGCGTTCACCGAGCGGCTGACGTACGACATGTTCGACCCCGCCGTCGCGGGCCGCGTGATGTTCGGCGTGATCGACCACGTCGGGCAGGCCACCGTGCATGGTCCCGGCGCCGGCGTACCCGACGGCTCCGAGGGGTGGGGCCTGTTCGAGCACGGCGCCCTCGGCCGGCACGACCCCTCGGGATTCAGCGACTGGTTCGACCTGGCGAAGGAGACTCCATGACCCTCGACCGCGACGCCCTCTTCATCGGCGGCAGCTGGGCGAAGCCCGCCACCGACGCCGTGCTGGAGGTGGTCTCGCCGCACTCCGAGGAGGTGGTCGCCCGCGTCCCCGAGGGCTCGGCGGCCGACATCGACGCCGCCGTCGCGGCCGCCCGCACGGCCTTCGACGAGGGCCCGTGGCCACGGATGAGCCCGGCCGAGCGGATCGACGTCGTGCAGGCCCTCTCCGGCCTGTACGCCGCCCGGCTCGAGGAGATGGCGACCGTGATCTCCACCGAGATGGGCTCGCCGATCTCGTTCAGCAACCTGGCCCAGGCGCCCGCGCCGTGGATGCAGATCGAGGCCTTCCTCGCCATCGCCCGGGAGTTCCCCTGGGAGGCGACCCGGCCGGGCGCGCTGGGCGCGGACGTCGTCGTCCGCCACGAGCCGGTGGGGGTCGTCGCGGCCATCCCGCCGTGGAACGTCCCGCAGTTCACGATCCTCTCGAAGGTGATCCCGGCGCTGCTCACCGGCTGCACCGTCGTGGTGAAGCCGGCGCCGGAGACCCCGCTCGACGCGTACCTCCTCGCCGAGCTGCTCGTCGAGGCCGGCGTCCCCGAGGGCGTCGTCTCGATCGTGGCCGGCGGCCGCGAGGTCGGCGAGCACCTGGTCCGCCACCCCGGCGTCGACAAGGTCGCCTTCACCGGCTCCACTGCGGCGGGCCGCAGGATCGGCGCGATCTGCGGCGAGCAGCTCAAGCGGGTCTCGCTCGAGCTCGGCGGCAAGTCGGCGGCGATCATCCTCGACGACGCCGACGAGACCACCGCGATCGAGGGCCTGAAGTTCCTCGGCGTGATGAACTCCGGCCAGGCCTGCGTCGCGCAGACCCGGGTCCTGGTCTCGCGGGAGCGGCACGACGCCTTCGCCGCGTCCCTGGCCTCGGCCATCGGCGCGATGAAGGTCGGCGACCCGCTCGACCCGGCGACCGAGATCGGGCCGATGGTCGCGCAGCGCCAGCAGGAGCGGGTGGCGTCGTACATCCGGATCGGGCAGGACGAGGGCGCCCGGCTGCTCACCGGGGGCGAGGGCAGGCCCGAGGGCCTGGACCACGGCTGGTACGTCCGGCCGACCGTCTTCGCCGGCGTCGACAACGGGATGCGGATCGCGCAGGAGGAGATCTTCGGCCCGGTCCTCTCCGTCATCCCGTACGACGACGTGGCCGATGCCGTGCGGATCGCGAACGCGTCGGAGTACGGCCTCGCCGGCACCGTCTGGACCGCCGACCAGGAGGCCGGCCTGGAGGTCGCGCGCGGCGTGCGGACCGGCACCTACGGCGTCAACACCTACACGATGGACTTCGCGGCGCCCTTCGGCGGCTTCAAGGCCTCCGGGCTGGGGCGGGAGTTCGGGCCCGAGGGGCTGGGGCAGTACACCGAGCTGAAGTCGGTGTACCTCTCGGCGCCGCCGATGTAGCGCGGGGGTGGACCGCGCTGCAATCCGGCTGCAAGGCTGGGCGCCCAGGCTCGGGCCTGACCGACCAGTCCCGAGCCCAGGAGACCGCGATGTCCGAGCAGCCGGAGGTCCTCGACTCCGTCGACGCGCTGCTCGCCGGCGCGACCGACCGCGAGGTGATGGAGGCGCCCGGCAAGTCCGGCGCGGTGCTCGAGCGGGTGACGATCGACGGCACCCGGTACGTCGTGAAGTACCTCGACCACGACCGCGACTGGTCGCTGCGCGCGGCCGGAGTACCCGGCAGCCCGACCGTCGAGCTGTGGCGGCGCGGGATCCTGCGCGACCTCCCCGACGAGATCGCCCAGCCGATCGTCGCGGTCGCCCACGACGGGGACCGCCCCGCGCTGTCGGCGCTGCTGATGCGCGACGTCGGCGAGTGGCTGGTGCCGGCCGTCGACGACCCGATCACCGAGGAGCAGAACGCCCGCTTCCTCGACCACCTCGCCGCCCTCCACGCCGCCTTCCTCGGCACCGAGCGGGACATCGACGTGGTCGCGCCGGCCGACCGCTACCTGGAGCTCTCGCCGCGGATGGCCGCGGCGGAGGCGGCGCTCGGGCAGGACCACCTGGTGCCGCGGCTGGTGGCCCAGGGCTGGCCGCTGCTGGAGTCGGTGGCGCCGCGGGCGGCCGCGGTCGTCGTACCTCTCGTCCAGGATCCGGCGCCCCTGCTGGCCGCCCTCGACAGCACCCCGCAGACCTTCGTGCACGGCAACTGGAAGCTCGACAACCTCGGCACCGACCCCACCGACCCCACCGACGGAGCCGACCGCACCATCCTGCTCGACTGGGAGACGCCGGGCCGGGGCGCGGGCACGGCGGACCTGGCGTGGTACCTCGCCATCAACTGTCGCCGCCTGCCCGTCGGCAAGGAGCAGGCGATCGAGCTCTACCGCGCGGCCCTGGAGCGCCGCGGCGTCGACACCGGGCCGTGGTGGGACCGTCAGCTGGCGCTGGGGCTGCTCGGCGCGCTGGTGCAGTTCGGCTGGGAGAAGGCCCTCGGCGGGTACGACGACGAGCTGGCGTGGTGGGAGGAGCGGGCCGTCGCTGCGGCGGCCCTCCTGTAGTGACCGACGCGATCCGGGACGCCTACGACCGGTCGGCCGCCGCGTGGCGGGCCGGGCCGGTGGCGGTCTACGCGCGGCTGGCCGAGGCCCTGCTCGGGCACGCGCCGGTCCCACTGGCCGGCGCGGTGGTGCTGGACGCGGGGGCCGGGACGGGGGTCGTGGGAGCGGCGGCCCGGCGCAGGGGAGCGGTCCGGGCGGTGGGCGTCGACCTCGCGCCGGCCATGCTCGGCGGGGCGGTCGAGGCGGTCGCCGCGGACCTGGCCCGGCTGCCCTTCCGGGACCACGCCTTCGACCTCGCGGTGGCCGGGCTCAGCCTCGGCCACCTGCCCGATCCCGGGCCCGCGCTGGCTGAGGTGCGCCGGGTCGTGCCGGTCCTGCTGGCGTCGGCGTTCGCGGAGGGCTGGACCCATCCGGCGAAGACGGTCGTCGAGGAGGTGCTCGCCGGGTGTGGCTACACGGCGCCCGCCTGGTACGGCCGTTTCAAGGACGGCACCGAGCGCCGGGTCGGCGACCCTGGCCGGCTGGCCGCGCTCGGTCGCGCGGCCGGCTTCGCGACGGTCGCCGTCCGTCGGGTCGTGGTCGCGACCGGTGTCCACCGCCCGGGCGACCTCGTCGCGTGGCGGCTCGGCATGGCCCACCATGCGCCCTTCGTCGCGGGACTGCCCACCGAGGAGCAGGACGCCGTGCGGCAGGAGGCGGAGCGCCTGCTGGCCGGTGCCCCCGAGGTCGTGGTGCCGATGCTGGTGCTCACCGCGCGCTGACGACCGTCGCCTGCCACCGGTCCAGCTGCCGCCCGGCCGCGTCCCTCAACACATCGGCATGCCGGCCGGCCGCGTCGGCGAGCCCGGCCACCAGCTCCGCCGACCGGCCCAGCCACCGCTCGTCCCCGAGGGCGGCGCCGGTGCTGCCGGCCCACCACCACGCCTCGATGCCCACCGCACGCTCCACCCGGCCGAGGTCGCGCCACGCCGCTGCGGGGTCGACGGGCTCGCCGAGCGCGTGCCGGGCGCGGTGGGCGAGCAGGCTCGCGCAGGCGTCGTACCGGGGGACGCCCCCGCGCGCCGCGGCGGCCGCCAGCGCCAGCGCGACCGACAGCGCGGCCTCGGGCTCCTCGCGCAGCAGGTGGACCTGCGCGAGCAGCAGCTGCCGCTTCATCGCCAGCCGCCAGCCGAACACCAGGTCGCCGACCAGCGCGCCGGACGCCTTCTCGAGGAGAGCGGCCGCCTCGTCGGCGTCGCCCGCCCGGATCCGCGCCTCCGCGAGGTCCTCGAGCCCGGCGACCAGCACCTCCGGGATCACCACTCCGTCGACCGCGGCCGCGACCGCCTCCTCGTGCGCGTCGACCCCGGCGGGCACCGCGCCGAGGTTGCGCAGCACCCAGCCGCCGAAGTTCACGCCGCGGCCGGCGAAGCGCGGTACGTCGCGGCGCGCGACCTCCGCGGTGTAGCCGTCGAAGCAGGCCAGCGCCTCGGCCGCCCGGCCTGCGACGGCGAGGGTGTGCCCGGTGAACAGCTGCGCGTGCAAGGACGCCGGGGTGTGCACCACGCCGACGCCGGGCCGGGTCGCCGGCCGCAGCAGCGCCAGCGCCGCGTCCACCTCGCTGCGGTGCGCGTGCAGCACGCCCCGCCAGGCCGCGGCCTCGAGCCGGTCCGCGCCGGTCGCGTCGGCCAGCGCCGCGTCCAACCGCTCCCCGGCGACGCCGAGCTCGCCGCGGGCGTGCAGGATCCGTCCCGACGCGACGAGGCAGCGGGTGCGGGACGCGGCGTCCTCGGCGGCGAGCGCCCCGTCGTCGGCGTACGACGCGGCGTCGTCGAAGCGCCGGTCGAAGTACGCCGCCCAGGCGGCCGTCTCCCAGCGCATCGGGCCGGCGTCGGCGGCGGCCAGCGCGTCCGCCTCCGCGTCGCGGTAGCGGCGCCGCCGGATCCGCACCCGGGCGCGGGCGAGCAGGCTGGCGTCGTCGGGTGCGAGCGCCAGCGACTGGTCGAGCAGCTCCTCGGCCGTCGCGTGGTCGAAGCGCTCCGCGGCCCGCTCGGCCGCGGTCCGCAGCCAGCGGGCCGCGAGGTCCCGGTCGCCGCCCAGCCGGGCGTGCTCGGCGACCGCCGCCGGGTCCGCGTCCGGGCGCCGGGCGAGCGCCCGCCCGGCCTCGCGGTGCAGCAGCGCGGTGCGGCCCGCCGTCGTACCGGAGACGAGGGCGGTGCGGACCAGGTCGTGCCGGAACCGCAGCCGGCCCGACGCCTCGACCAGCAGCCCGCCGCGCACCGCGCGCTCGGCGTCGGTGAGCACGTCGAGGGTGCTCCGGCCGAGCACGCCGGCCAGCAGGTCGATGTCGAGGTCGCCGCCGAGCACGGCGGCGGTGCGGACCAGCTCGCCGGCCGAGCCGAGCTGGTCGCAGCGCGCGGTCACCGCGGCGACCAGGGTCTCCGGCAGCTCGCCGGAGGGCACGGTCGCCAGCTCCGCGAGGAAGAGCGGGTGGCCGCCGGAGCGGGCGTGCAGCTCGTCGGCCCGCCGCTCGCCGACGAGCGCGGCGACGTGGGCGCGGTCGAGCGGGCCGAGGCCGACGTGGTCGGTCGCCGGCAGGGGAGTGCCCTCGTCCGGCCGTGCACCGAGCACCACGACCACCGGCAGCGGCCGCCGCGCGAGGTAGGCGAGCCAGTCGGCGAGGGTCGGCCCGGCCAGGTGCGCGTCGTCGACCACCAGCACGACCGGACGGCCCGCGTCCTCGGCGATCCGCGCCAGCGCCCGGGTGACGGCGGCGTAGAGCACCGACGGGCCGAGGGCGGGATCGACCGAGCGGGTCGCGTGGTCGGTGATGCCGAGCAGCGGCTCGCGGTCCGCGTCCCGCAGGTGCGCGGCCAGCGCCGACAGGACGACGTCGAGCGGGGCCGCGCGGTCCAGCGGCCCGCAGGTCCCGAGCAGCACCCGGTCGCCGGCGGTACGACGCGCCGCCGCCCAGCTGGTCAGCAGCGTCGTCTTCCCGATCCCGGCCTCGCCGGCGACCAGGGCCACCCGGGGCGTGCCCTCGGCCCCGGCCCGGCCGACCAGCGAGTCCAGGTGCGCGACCTGGCTGTCGCGCCCGACCAGCGCCGGCACCCGCGGCGCGGGCCGGACCACGGGCAGGTCGCCGCGCAGGATCGCGGTGTGCAGCTCGGCCGTCTCGGCGGCGGGGTCGGTGCCGAGCTCGTCGGCGAGCGTGGCCCGCAGGTCGGCGTACACGGTGAGGGCCTGGGCCGGGCGGCCCGCCGCGGCGTGGGCCCGCATCGCCGTCCGCGCGGCCGCCTCGTCGAGCGGGTCGGCGACCAGGTCCGCGCTCGCGAGCTCCAGCGCGTCGCGCCACTCGCCGGCCGCGAGCAGGCCGGCCGCCGCCACCCGCCGGGCGCGCTGCACCAAGCGGGTCGCGGCCGCGTGCTCCGCGCTCGCCCACGCCGCCTCGGCCCGCACCGCCGGCACCGGGCCGCGCAGCAGCGCGAGCGCCGCCCGGGCCGCCGCGGCCGCGCCGCCCGTCTCCCCGTCGCCGTGGCGGCGCTCGGCCTCGTGGACCACCGCGTCCAGCTCGGTCAGGTCCGTCCAGTCGGCGCGCAGCCGGTAGCCGCCGTCGGTGCGCTCCACGCGGTCGCGGCCGAGCAGGCGTCGTACCCGGCTCGCGAGGACGGCCACCTGGTCGCCCGGCCGGCTCGGCGGGGAGTCCCCCCACAGCGCATCCACGGCCGCGTCGACCGGCACCGGCCGGCCGCCGGCCAGCGCGAGGAGCAGGAGCAGGCCGCGGGCCTTCCTGTCCAGCGCTGCGATGTCGAAGCCGTCGACCGTGAGTTCCCCGAGCACACGCACGGCGAGTGCGCTCACCCGCACGATGCTACGCCGGGGAGCGACTCACGGCCGGGCGTACTCCGACGCGCCCCACCAGTCGACGACCACGACCGGCTCGTCGCCGATCACCCACGCGTCGTGCCCCTCGGGCAGCGAGGTCACGTCGCCGGGCCGGGCGACCAGCTCGGTGCCGTCGGCCATCAGGATCCCGAGCTCGCCGCTGACGTGGTACTGGAAGTGCGGCGCCTCGCACAGGTGGGTGCCGGCGATCGGCTTCACGTGCTCGGACCAGCGCCAGCCGGGCTGGAGGGTGAGCCGGCCGATCGGGGTGCCGGCGACGGTGACGATCTCGGCGACGCCGCGCTCGAAGGAGCGGGTCTCGTCGGGAGCGCTGAAGGTCTTCTGCTCGGTGCTCTGGGTCAGGGTCATGGTGATCTCCCGGGTGGGGTCGCGGCGCCGTTCGCCGCGCTCCCGAGGAGCCTGCGCCGCGTCGGTTGCAGCCGGCTTGCAGCCCGTTCCCGGCGCTTGACACGAGAAAGACATGTGTAAAGCCGCACATCTCCTACTGATCGGTAGCGTCGGTGACCTCGCTCACCTACCCTCGTCACATGAGCGAAGCGATCTCCGGTTCCGGCGCGTCCTCCGAGGGTCGGGGCGGCCCCTCGATCGAGGGGCCGCACGACCCCGAGCACGACCCGCGGGCGTCGTACGCCCTGGAGCCGGAGCATGTCGCCCGGCTGACCGACCGGATCCTGGCGACCACGGGCGCGACCACTCAGGTGCACTCGCCGATCAACGGCGCGCCGGTGGCCAACATCCCGCAGTCGAGCACCGAGGACGTCGCCGAGGCGTTCCGCCGGGCGCGGGTCGCGCAGGCGGCGTGGGCGCGGGTGTCGATCGACGAGCGGGCCCGGATCCTGCACCGGCTGCACGACATCGTGCTCGACCGGCAGGCCGAGATCATGGACCTGATCCAGCTCGAGTCCGGCAAGGCGCGCAAGCACGCCTTCGACGAGCCGCTCCACATCGCGCTCACCGCGCGCTACTACGCCCGCACCGCCCACAAGCACCTCGACACGAAGCGCGTCCCCGGCGTCGTACCCGGTCTCACGAAGGTCGAGCTCAACCGGGTCCCCAAGGGCGTCGTCGGCATCATCTCGCCGTGGAACTACCCGTTCACGATGGCGCTGTGCGACGGCCTCCCCGCCCTGCTCGCCGGCAACGCCGTGGTCGCCAAGCCGGACGCGCAGACCATGCTCTCGGCACTGCTCGGGGCGCAGCTGCTGGAGGAGGCGGGGTTCCCGCGCGACCTGTGGCAGGTCGTCGCCGGCCCGGGCCGTGAGCTCGGTACGCCGATCATCGAGCGCGCCGACTACATCTGCTTCACCGGCTCGACCGCGACCGGCCGGCTGATCGCCAGGCAGGCGGCCGAGCGGCTGATCGGCTGCTCGCTGGAGCTCGGCGGCAAGAACCCGATCCTCGTCCTCCGCGACGCCGACATCGAGCGCGCGGCCGAGGGCGCGGTGCGGGCCAGCTTCTCCAACGCCGGCCAGCTGTGCGTCTCGACCGAGCGGATGTTCGTCGCCGACCAGGTCTACGACCGCTTCGTCGAGCGCTTCGTGGCGCGCACCAAGGCGATGAGCCTCGGCGCCACGCTCGACTGGGACGCCGACATGGGCACGCTCATCTCCGCCGACCAGCTCGAGACCGTCACCGCCCACGTCGACGACGCCGTCGCCAAGGGGGCGCGGGTGCTGGCCGGCGGCCGGGCGCGGCCCGACCTGGCGCCGTACTACTACGAGCCGACCATCCTCGAGGGCGTCACCCCGGAGATGACCTGCTTCGGCAACGAGACCTTCGGCCCGGTCGTCTCGATCTACCGCTTCCACGACGAGGCCGACGCCATCGCCCGCGCCAACGACGGCGAGTACGGCCTCAACGGGTCGGTCTACACCCGCGACACCGCCCGCGGCCGCGCCATCGCCCGGCAGGTCAAGTGCGGCACGGTCAACGTCAACGAGGCCTTCGGCGCCACCTTCGCCAGCATCGACGCCCCCATGGGCGGCATGCGCGAGTCCGGCATGGGCCGGCGCCAGGGGGCCGAGGGGATCCACCGCTACACCGAGACCCAGTCGGTCGCCACGCAGCGGCTGATCCGGTTCGGCCCGATGCTCGGCATGTCCGACGAGGGCTATGCGAGGTTCATGACCGCCTCGCTGCGGCTGATGGACAAGCTGGGGCGCGCATGAGCGAGCGAAGCGAGCGAGTCATTCCAGCATCAGGAGCACCGCGAGGCAAGCGCATGAGCGGGTTCGACTACGACGTCCTCGTCATCGGCTCCGGCTTCGGCGGCTCGGTCACCGCGCTGCGGCTGACCGAGAAGGGCTATCGCGTCGGCGTCCTGGAGGCCGGTGCCCGGTTCACCGACGCCGACTTCGCGGACAACTCCTGGGACCTCAAGAAGTACCTCTACGCCCCGTCGGCCGGTTGCTACGGCATCCAGCGCATCGACATGGTCAAGGACTGCCTGATCCTCGCCGGGGCCGGCGTGGGCGGCGGCTCGCTGGTCTACGCCAACACGCTCTACGAGCCGCTCGAGCCGTTCTACACCGACCCCTCCTGGGCGCACATCACCGACTGGAAGGCCGAGCTCGCGCCCTACTACGACCAGGCCAAGCGGATGCTGGGCGTGGTCGAGTACCCGCGGATGACCCCGTCCGACGAGGTGATGAGGAAGGTCGCCGAGCAGATGGGCGTCGGCGACTCCTTCCATCCCACGCCGGTCGGCGTCTTCTTCGGCGGCCCCGACCAGGACGCCGGTACGACCGTCGCCGACCCCTACTTCGGCGGCGTCGGCCCGCGCCGCACCACCTGCCGCAACTGCGGTGAGTGCATGACCGGCTGCCGCCACAACGCCAAGAACACCCTGGTCAAGAACTACCTCTACCTCGCCGAGCAGAACGGCGCCGAGGTCCACCCCCTCACCACCGTGACCCGGGTCCGGCCGCTGGCCGGGGGCGGGTACCGCGTCGACACCCGCTGGACGAAGGCGAAGCTGTCGCGTCGTACCGCCACCAAGACGTTCACGGCCGAGCAGGTCGTCTTCTCGGCCGCGGCGCTCGGCACGCAGAAGCTGCTGCACCGGCTCAAGGCCGAGGGCGACCTGCCCGGGATCTCCGACCGGCTCGGGCACCTGACCCGCACCAACTCCGAGTCGATCCTGGGCGCGATCGCGCCGCAGGGCGCCGACGTCGACTACACCGAGGGCGTCGCGATCACCTCGTCGTGGCACCCCGACGCGCACACCCACATCGAGCCGGTGCGCTACGGCAAGGGCAGCAACGCGATGTCGCTGATGCAGACCGTGCTCACCGACGGCGACGGCCCGGAGCCGCGCTGGCGGGTGTGGCTCAAGGAGCTGTGGAAGGAGCGCCGGCGGGTCCGCGACCTCTACGACGTCAGGCACTGGTCCGAGCGCGTCGTGATCGCCCTGGTGATGCAGTCGGTCGACAACTCCATCACCACCTTCCCGCGCCGGGTCGCGGGCAAGTGGATCCTGTCGTCGAAGCAGGGCCACGGCGAGCCGAACCCGACCTGGATCCCCGCGGCCAACGACGCCGTACGCCGGATGGCGGACGTCATGGGCGGCGGCACCGCCGGCGGCACCATCGGCGAGCCGTTCAACCGGCCGCTCACCGCCCACTTCATCGGCGGCTGCACCATCGGCGACAGCCCCGCGACCGGCGTCGTCGACGGCTACCAGCGGGCCTACGGCCACCCGGGCCTCCACATCGTCGACGGCTCGACGATCTCGGCCAACCTGGGCGTGAACCCGTCGCTGACCATCACCGCGCAGGCGGAGCGGGCGATGGCGTACTGGCCCAACAAGGGGGAGCCCGACTCCCGCCCGGCGCTGGGCTCGGCGTACCGGCAGATCGATCCCGTGGCGCCGAAGGCGCCCGTCGTCCCCGCGGACGCCCCCGCCGCGCTGCGGCTCCCGATCGTGGGTGTGAGCTGACGCGAGATCAGAGGGGCTGATGTGACTGCTGGGGCGGTTCCGGGGCTTCGGGACCGCTCCAGAAGTTTTGGCCGAACTTGTCGGGAGTCGGCGTAACCCGCCCCTGGTGGGGTCGTTGAACGAAGCGAGCCCGGGAATTCACGCTCCCTCCCGAAGCCCGGGCTCGGTCCAGGCACTGTCCATCAGCTGCGTGGACAATCAGGGCCCGGCCACCCTCCCTCCCCGGCCGGGCCCTGGTGCGTTTTCACCGGCCCGCGAGGCTCCGAGGAACGAGGAGACTCGCGGACCAGCCGGGGAGATCGACTAGCGCCGCGACCGAGGGACGAGGTCGCGACGCGCGTATCGAGATCATCGGGCGGGCGTCTCGATACGGCCCTCGCCCAGGGGCTCGGGCCACTTGACGAGCTCGGCGTCCCAGGGGCTCGGGCCACTCGGCGAGCGGAGCGACGCGGGTGCGGGACCACTGACGCCCCGCCGATACGATTCCGTCATGACGGCCGAGGAGACCCAGCCCGAGCACGACCTGGTCCTGGTGGTGGACTTCGGGGCGCAGTACGCCCAGCTGATCGCCCGCCGGGTGCGCGAGGCGCGGGTCTACTCCGAGATCGTCCCGCACACCATGCCGGTGGCCGAGATGGTCGCCCGCAACCCCAAGGCGATCATCCTGTCCGGCGGCCCGTCCTCGGTGTACGAGCCGGGCGCGCCGACGATCGACACCGACGCCCTCTTCGGCACCGGTACGGCGGTGTTCGGCATGTGCTACGGCTTCCAGCTGATGGCCCGCGGACTCGGCGGCGAGGTGTCCGCGACGGGCGCCCGCGAGTACGGCCGGACCCGGGTCCACGTGGGCCACGCCGGCACCCTCCTCGGCGGCATCCCCACCGAGCACAACGTGTGGATGTCCCACGGCGACTCCGTGACCGCGGCGCCCGCGGGCTTCGATGTCCTCGCCGCGACGGAGGTCACCCCGGTCGCGGCCTTCGAGGACGTCGACCGCGGCCTCGCCGGCGTCCAGTGGCACCCCGAGGTGCTGCACTCCGAGCACGGCCAGAAGGTGCTCGAGCACTTCCTGTGGGACATCGCCGGCTGCCGCCAGACCTGGACGATCGGCAATATCGCCGAGGAGCAGATCGAGCGGATCCGCGAGCAGGTCGGTCCCGACGGCCGGGCCATCTGCGGCCTGTCCGGTGGCGTCGACTCCGCGGTCGCGGCCGCGATCGTGCAGAAGGCGATCGGCGACCGACTGACCTGCGTGTACGTCGACCACGGGCTCATGCGCAAGGGCGAGACCGAGCAGATCGAGCGCGACTTCGTCGCCTCCACCGGCGCCAAGCTGGTCGTCGTCGACGCCGAGAAGCAGTTCCTCGACGCCCTCGCCGGCGTCACCGACCCGGAGACCAAGCGCAAGATCATCGGCCGCGAGTTCATCCGCACCTTCGAGGCCGCCGAGATCGACGTCATCAAGGACGCCCCCGAGGGCACCAAGGTCGGCTTCCTGGTCCAGGGCACCCTCTACCCGGACGTCGTCGAGTCCGGCGGGGGAGCAGGCACCTCCAACATCAAGTCCCACCACAACGTCGGCGGCCTCCCCGAGGACCTCGAGTTCGAGCTGGTCGAGCCGCTACGCACCCTGTTCAAGGACGAGGTCCGCCTGGTCGGCGAGCAGCTCGGCCTCCCCCGGAGATCGTCTGGCGCCACCCCTTCCCCGGCCCCGGCCTCGGCATCCGGATCATCGGCGAGGTCACCCGCGAGCGCCTCGACCTCCTCCGCGAGGCCGACGCCATCGCCCGCGAGGAGCTCACCGCCGCCGGCCTCGACCGCGACATCTGGCAGTTCCCCGTCGTCCTCCTCGCCGACGTCCGCTCGGTCGGCGTCCAGGGCGACGGCCGCACCTACGGTCACCCCGTCGTGCTCCGCCCGGTCACCTCCGAGGACGCCATGACCGCCGACTGGGCCCGGCTGCCGTACGACGTGCTCGAGCGGATCTCGACCCGGATCACCAATGAGGTGGCCGAGGTCAACCGGGTCACCGTCGACATCACCTCCAAGCCGCCGGGCACCATCGAGTGGGAGTGAGCCGAGCGGGCTGAGCTACCGCCGGGCGGCCGCAGCGAGCGTGTCGAGCACCCAGCCGACGCCGACCTCGAAGTCCCGGCGCTGGAGGGCCGCGACGTCCTGGCCGGCCGAGGAGGCGAGCCACCTCCCGAACGCGGAGTCCGGATCGACGGGCACCTCCGGGTCCACCAGCCGGTCGACGTCGCGGTGGGCGTCCTCGGCGGTCGACGCCTCGAGCACGGCCGACCCGACGGCGAACGACGTGAGCAGCGAGCTGGCGTGGGAGAGGGCGTCGCCGCGCAGCCCGGCCGCCTCCATCGCCGCGAAGGCGCGCCGGCTGACCTCGAGTGCGTGGGCGCCCATCAGGGCGGGCGATCCGCCCACGCTGACGACCCAGGGATGGGCGAGCACCATCGCCCGCAGGCTGTGCAGGTAGCCGCGGATGACCTCGCGCCAGTCGTCGACCGGATCCGCGACCTCGACCTCCGCGCTGACCGCGTCGCGGCAGGCCTGCACCAGCTGCTCGCGGCCGCCGACGTGCCAGTAGAGGTTCGTCACCGGTACGCCGAGCTCCCGGGCCAGGCCGCGCATGGTGAAGCTGTCGAGCCCGTGCTCGTCGAGCATCCCGATCGCGGCCGCCAGCACGCTCGCGCGGCTCAGTCGCGGCTGCCGCGGTCCGTCGGAGGTCACCGGCCCCATCCTAGAGCGGCGACAGTTCGTGCCGCGGTCGCGCCGCAGCACCGGACTCGTACACTGTTCGAGAAACTCGAACGATGTACGAGAGGAGCGCGCTGTGGACGCGTTCGGACACGACCCGTGGTGGATCGTCGGCCTCAAGGCGCTGTTGATCTTCGTCCTGCTCCTGCTGCTGACGCTGTTCAACATCTGGGCCGAGCGCCGGGTGGTGGCCCGGATGCAGCACCGGATCGGGCCCAACGTCAACGGCCCGTTCGGGCTGCTGCAGTCGCTGGCCGACGGCGCCAAGCTGCTGCTGAAGGAGGACCTGACCCCGAAGGCCGCCGATCGGGTCGTCTTCATGCTCGCTCCGGTGATCGCGGCGGTGCCGGCGTTCGTGACGTTCTCGGTGATCCCGTTCGGGCCGGAGGTGAGCTTCTTCGGCCACCAGACGCCGCTGCAGCTGACGGACATGCCGGTGGCGGTGCTGTTCGTGATGGCGATCGCCTCGATCGGGATCTACGGCATCGTGTTGGGCGGCTGGTCCAGCGGGTCGACGTACTCCCTGCTGGGCGGGCTGCGCTCGAGCGCGCAGATGATCTCCTACGAGGTCGCGATGGGCCTGGCCCTGGTCGCGGTGTTCATGTACGCCGGGTCGATGTCGACCAGTGAGATCGTGGCGGCGCAGGACGATCTGTGGTTCGGGTTGATCCTGTTGCCGTCGTTCGTGATCTATGCGATCGCCATGGTGGGGGAGACCAACCGGGCGCCGTTCGACCTTCCCGAGGCCGAGGGTGAGCTGGTGGGCGGCTTCCACACGGAGTACTCGTCGGCCAAGTTCATGATGTTCTTCCTCGCCGAGTACATCAACATGGCCACGGTCTCGGCGCTCGCGACGACCCTGTTCCTGGGCGGCTGGCATGCGCCGTTGTGGATCGACGAGGTGTGGGCGGGCGCCAACTCCGGCTATTGGCCGGTGCTGTGGTTCTTCGGGAAGGTGTTCTTCTTCATCTTCGTGTTCATCTGGCTGCGTGGGTCGTTGCCGCGGCTGCGCTATGACCAGTTCATGGCGTTCGGGTGGAAGCGGTTGATCCCGATCTCGTTGGTGTGGATCGTCGCGGTCGCGACGATGCGGGCCGCGCGCAACGAGGGGGTGTTCGATGAGGGGTTCGGCAGCAATCCGCAGTTCTGGATGATCGTGGTCGGTGTCGTCCTGGTCGTGCTGCTGCTGACCTTCCTCGTGCCCGAGGCCGAGGACGACGAGGCCGACCTCGACATCGCCACGCCGCGTGCCGGGGGCTTCCCGGTCCCGCCGATGCCGGCCGGGGGCGCGGTCCGCGGCGCCGCCCGCCCGCTCCCCGCCGCGCCCGGCTCGGGGTCGGGTCAGGGACGATCCCGATATACCGAGCCGCCCGCGGCTGGCTAGCGTCCGAGCAACGGCCGGGACCGCCGGCCCTCCCACCGAGGAGCGCACATGCTCGCGCTGGTGCAGGATGTCTACGGCACGTCCGACGTGCTCCGGCTCGAGGACGTCGACCGTCCGGAGCCGGCGGCGGACCAGGTGCTCGTGCGGATCGCGGCCGCCTCGGTCAACGCGGCCGACTGGCACATCATGCGGGGCGAGCCCCGGATCGCGCGGCTGATGGACCGCGGCGTCTTCGGCCGCAGGGGGCCGCGCGAGCGGATCCGGGGCCGCGACCTCGCCGGCACCGTCGAGGCGGTCGGGGCGGAGGTCACCGGCTGGCAGGTCGGCGACGAGGTGCTGGGGGAGGACGAGGCGACGCTGGCGGAGTACGCCGTCGTGCCCGCGGCCTGTCTGGTCCGCAGGCCCGCGGGCCTGTCCGTCGAGCAGGCCGCCGCCCTGCCGCTGGCCGCGATCACCGCCGACCTCTGGCTGACCGCGGGCGAGGTCCGCGCCGGGAGCCGGGTCCTGGTCGTGGGCGCCTCGGGCGGCGTGGGCACCTTCGCCGTCCAGCTCGCCGTCGCGCGCGGCGCCGCCGTCACCGGCGTGTGCAGCACCCGCAACCTCGACCTCGTCACCTCGCTCGGCGCCGCGGAGGTCGTCGACTACACCCGCGACGACGTCGCCCGCGCCGGCGCGTCGTACGACGCCGTCCTCGACCTGGTCGGCAACCGGACGCTGCGCGACCTGCGCCGCGTCGTCGCGCCGGGCGGGACCCTGGTGCTGTCCGGCGGCGGCAACCCGGGCGAGGGCAGGTACCTCGGCCCGATCGGGCTGATGGCCAAGGGCGGACTCTTCGGGCGGCTGCTCGGCCTGCGGGTGCGGATCCCGCGCGCCGAGCCGGACGCGGAGCGGCTCACCGAGCTCGCCGCGATGGCCGAGCGCCGGGAGCTGCGCGCGGTGATCGAGCGGACCTACCCGCTCGCCGACGCGACAGCGGCGATGCGTCACCTCGAGGTGGACCACGCGCGCGGCAAGATCGTCGTCACGGTCGGATCCTGACCCCGGCCTTCCTGCGTCCGCCGGAGAAGTAGAACACGTTCCTGTATCGTCGCCCCGTGAGCAAGGCTGCCTCGCTGGCCCGGGTCGGCATCGCCTATGTCGTCGCGTTCGGGGTCGCCACGGCCTGGCTGCTGTGGGGGCCGGACACCCGCTGGCTGTGGCTGGACGGCCTCGTCGCGGACCTCCTCGCCACCGGCGTGGTGTTCGCGGCCAGCCGGATCCACCGCAACTCCAGCTTCTACGACGCGTACTGGAGCGTGCTGCCGCCGTACCTCGCCCTCTACTGGTGGCTCGCGGCGGACGTCGCGCTCGACGACGCCCGCGCCTGGCTGGTGCTCGGCGTGATCGCGCTGTGGGCGGTGCGGCTGACGGCCAACTGGGTGCGCACCTTCCCCGGGCTGCACCACGAGGACTGGCGCTACCCGATGGTCCGCGAGCGGGCCGGGCGGTTCGAGCTTCTCGCCGACCTCGTCGGGATCCACCTGGTGCCGACGCTCCAGGTCTTCCTCGGGATGGTCCCGGCGTACGTCGTCCTCACCCGGCCCGGCCCGGGGCTCGGCTGGCTCGACGGGATCGCGCTCGTCGTCGGGGTCGGCGCGGTCCTCCTCGAGCTGGTCGCCGACGCGCAGATGCACCGGTTCGTGCGGGAGCGGGCGCCCGGGCAGGTGATGGACCGCGGCCTGTGGGGCTGGTCGCGGCACCCGAACTACTTCGGCGAGATCAGCTTCTGGTGGAGCCTGGCGCTGTTCGGCATCGCCGCGTCGCCCGGGGACTGGTGGTGGCTGCCGGTCGGCGGCGTCGCGATGGTGGCGATGTTCCTGGGCGCCAGCATCCCGATGATGGAGCAGCGCAGCCTGGAGCGGCGGCCGTCGTACCAGGAGGTGGTGGACCGGGTGCCGGTGCTCGTGCCGCGCCCGCCCCGGAAGAGGCGAGAGGCACGGTCCGCGTGACCCGGCCGCGCGTCGTCGTCGCCGGGCTGGGCGACAGCGGCCTGCTGACCGCGATCCACCTGGCCCGCGCGGACGTCGACGTCGTGGGCGTGTCCAGCAAGCCCGGCCTGGTGAGCGGGCAGGAGCTCGGCCTGCGGCTGGCCCGCCCCGCCGACTGGGCGCGCGACTACCGGATCGGCTTCGACCGGTTCCGCCGGCTCGACCGCGCCGAGATCGTGCACGGCGAGCTCACCGGCCTCGATCCCGCGGCCCGCACCGTCGCGGTGCGCGACCGGGAGATCCGGTACGACGTCCTGGTGGTCGCCACGGGCGTGAGCAACGGCTTCTGGCGGCGTCCCGGCTTCCAGACCGACGCCGACGTCACCGCCGCGCTCGGCTCCGCCCATGACCGGCTCGCGGGCTCGGCCTCCGTGCTCGTCGTCGGCGGCGGGGCGGCGGCGGTGACCACGGCGCTCCAGGTCGCCTGCCGCTGGCCGGAGAAGCGGGTCACCCTGGCCTTCCCCGGGAGACGCGCGCTGCCGCAGCACCATCCGCGGGTCTGGGACGTCGCCCGCCGGCGCCTGGCGGACGCGGGGGTCGTGCTGCTGCCGGAGCGCCGCGCCGACGTACCGGACGACTTCGCGGCCGACGAGATCACCGCCGGCCCCGTCGCGTGGACGACCGGCGGTCCGGCGACCGCGGCGGACGCCGTGGTGTGGGCGATCGGCCGGGTGCGGCCCAACACCGGGTGGCTGCCGGCCGGCCTGCTCGACGAGCACGGCTTCGTCCGGGTCGAGCCGACACTGCGGGTGCCGGGCGCGCCGGGTGTCTTCGCGATCGGCGACGTCGCCGCGACCGACGTCCTGCGCTCGTCGGCACGCAACCGGGCGGACCGGCTGCTGGCCCGCAACATCATGGCCCACCTCGTCGATCGGCCGCTGCGGGAGTTCGCCGCCCCGCGACGGCGGTGGGGCTCGGTCCTCGGTCCCGAGCGGGACGGCCTGCGGGTTTTCAGCCCCGCAGGCCGTCCGTTCCGCTTCCCCGCGTGGACGCTCGACCGCGTGCTGCAGCCGTGGATCGTCCGACGCGGCATCTACGGCGGCGTCCGGCCCGGGATCAGGTGAAGATGCTGACCCCGCCGGGGCCCACCAGCAGGCCGACGACGATCAGCACGATCCCCCAGAGCAGCTCGCCCCGGAAGAGGCTGAAGATGCCGGAGACGACCAGGATCACGGCCAGGATCCACAAGATGAGTGCCACGGTTTCCCTCCTGTCATGACGGGCCCGGCGGGCCCGGACCTCTGGTACCCCGCGGCCGGTGGGACAGACCTCGTCTCACTCGACCTCGTCGTCCGGTACGACGTGCATCGCGGCCTCCTCCGCGCTCGCCGCCGCGCCGTCGATGCCGACGTCCTCGGCGACCAGGTCCTTCTCGAGGTCGTCCCCGAAGCCCTCGTCCGGGTCGACCAGCCGGCCCGCGCGCCGGTCGCCGACCTCGGTGCCCGGCTCGTCGGCCTCGTGGGCGACGCCGTCGTCCTCGTCGTCCCCGTCGCCGACGGGGTCCGACTCCGGCTCCTCCTCGGCGAGGCGGTCGTCGAGCGGCCGGTCGTGCGCCTGCTCCCAAGGGGTGTTGCCGTAGCGCTGGGCGGCGGAGTACTTCTCCGGCGGCGAGTACCCGCGGTCCAGCTCGTCCGCCACGTCGCCGTCGGACAGGGTGTCCTCGGGCTGGAGCTGGGTCTCGTCGTCGACGCTGTAGCCCTCGTACTGTTCCGGGTCGTTGGTGCTCATGCGCCTGCGGTACCCCGCCGGCCGCGGCGCCAACGGCTCAGTCCACCAGCAGCTCAGTCCACCAGCAGCTCGGTGCGCTCCGCGGCGAGGAGGACGGCCCCGAGCAGGGAGGCGCGCTCGCCCAGCCGGCTCGACACGACCGGGGTGAGGGCGAGCGTGTCGAGGGCGTGGCGGCGCAGCCCGATCCGGACCGACTCGAGCAGCAGCTCGCCGGCCCGGGCCATGTCGCCGCCGATGACGACGACGGAGGGGTTCATCAGGTTGACGACGGCGGCCAGCCCCCAGCCGAGATGGAGGCCGGCGTCCTCGAGCGCGCGGCGGGCGGAGACGTCGCCGGTCTCGGCGGTCGCGATGATCTCGTCGAGGCTGGCGCCGGGGAGCTGGCTGGCGAGGAGGCCCTGCACCGCCTGGACCGAGGTGTAGGTCTCCAGGCAGCCGCGGCTGCCGCACCGGCACAGCGGGCCCTGCTCGTCGAAGGTCAGGTGGCCGATCTCGCCGGCGCTCCCGGCGGTGCCCTGGAACAGCTCGTTGCGCAGGATGATGCCGGCGCCGACACCGGAGGAGATCTTCACGAACACCGAGCTGTCGGCGCCGCGGCCGACGCCGATGCGGTGCTCGGCGAGCGCGCCGAGGTTGGCGTCGTTCTCGACGTCGACGGGGGAGCCGAACGCCTCGGCGCCGACGCTGCGGGCGTCGACGCTGCGCCAGCCGGGGAAGATCGCCGCGCTCTGGACGACGCCGTCGGTGACGGGCGCGGGCAGGCCGAGGCCGACATGGCGCAGGGTGGAGCCGGCGGGCCGGAGCCGGGTGGTCATGGCGACGGCGAGGGCGAGCGCCTCCTCGTGGGCGAGCTCGGGCGGGATGGCGCGGCGCTCCTCCGCGAGCACCCGGCCGGTGAGGTCGCCGATCGCGACGGCGAGGTGGCTGTGGCCGAAGTCGACGCCGGCGACGACGCCCGCCCCGGGGACAGGCGTACGGCGGAGCCGCGGCGCCCGCTGCCCGCCTCGGTCTCCACCAGCCCGGCCTGCCCGAGGTCGCGCACGATGTTGGAGACGGTGGCCCGGGCCAGCCCGGTCACCCGGGCGAGCTCGGCCTGGGTGAAGACCGTCGCCGCATCGCCGTCGGTGCTGGCGCGCAGCGCGTCGAGCACCCGCCGCTGGTTGGCCGCGCGCAGGGAGGCGGTCGACCCGGGGGCCAGCTCGCTGCGCTCCGACGTCATGGCGACACTGTGCCCGCCGCGGACGCTAATGGTCAAGAAGTGTTCATAAAGCGCGATCGAATAACGAAATCGGCAACTTTGTGTTCAAGTCTTGACGTCTACGGTGTGACCCACAACACTCGAACCACCGCTCAACGCCCGACCGAGGAGAGCCATGTCCACATCAGCACGTCGAGTCGCCGCCGCCGGTGCGGCCCTGTTCCTCGGCGCCGCCGCGCTCAGCGCGTGCGGCGCCAATGACGCCGAGAAGGGCGGCGACGGTGGCGACGGGGGCACCATCGCGCTGCTCCTGCCGGAGTCGAAGACCACCCGCTACGAGGCGCACGACCGCCCGATCTTCGAGGCGAAGGTCAAGGACCTCTGCGGCGACTGCAAGGTCCTCTACTACAACGCCGACCAGGACGAGGCCAAGCAGGCCCAGCAGATGACGACCGCGCTCGACCAGGGCGCCGACGTCGTCGTGCTCGACCCGGTCAACGGCGAGGGCGCCACCGGCATGGTCGACGAGGCGCAGGGTCAGGACGTCCCGGTCATCGCCTACGACCGCTTCATCGAGAACGCCGACTACTACATGTCCTTCGACAACGAGACCGTCGGCAAGATGCAGGCCGAGGCGCTCGTCGAGGCGATGGGCGACAAGGGCGACATCCTGATGCTCAACGGCGCCCCGAGCGACCCCAACGCGGCCCAGTTCAAGGCCGGCGCCCACAGCGTCCTCGACAGCAGCGGCGTGAAGATCCTCGAGGAGTACGACAACCCCGACTGGAGCCCGGAGAACGCCCAGCAGTGGACCTCCGACCAGCTCAACAAGTACGACCCCGCGTCGATCGGGGGCGTGTACGCCGCCAACGACGGCCAGGCCGGCGGCGTGGTCGCCGCACTGACCGACCACATCTCCGCCGACCAGCTGCCGCCGATCACCGGCCAGGACGCCGAGGTCGCCGCCATCCAGCGGATCCTCGCCGGCGAGCAGACGATGACGATCTACAAGCCGATCAAGATCGAGGCGGAGACCGCCGCCGAGCTCGCCGTCCTGCTCGCGCAGGGCGAGGACGGTCCCGACACCACCGACACCGGCGTCGACAAGTCCGACTTCGAGGGCGTGCCGTCGTACATCTTCGACCCGATCGTCGTCACCAAGGACAAGGTCGCGGACACGGTGATCGCGGACGGCTTCTACGACGCCTCCGAGATCTGCACCGGCGAGTACGCGCAGGCGTGCACGGAGGCCGGCGTCTCCTGATGTCGGTCATCGAGAACGAGGTCCCGGTCAGGGGCACGGGCGAGGTCGTCCTGTCCCTGACCGGGATCAACAAGCGGTTCGGCGCCGTCCAGGCGCTCACCGACGTCGACCTCACCGTCCGTGCGGGCGAGGTGGTGGCGCTGGTGGGCGACAACGGCGCGGGGAAGTCGACGCTGGTCAAGACCATCGCCGGCGTCTACCAGCCGGACGCCGGCCTGATCGAGTTCGACGGCGTGCCGGTGACCGTCGCCGGTCCCGCCGGCGCCCAGCACCTCGGCATCGCCACCGTCTTCCAGGACCTGGCCCTGTGCGACAACCTCGACGTCGTCGCCAACCTGTTCCTCGGCAAGGAGCACCACCTCGGCCCGGTGATGAACGAGGTCTCCATGGAGCGGGAGGCCTGGCGGCTGCTGCGCAGCCTGTCGGCGAAGATCCCGTCCGTCCGGATCCCCGTCGCCGGCCTCTCCGGCGGCCAGCGGCAGACCGTCGCCATCGCCCGCTCGCTGGTGGGCGACCCGAAGGTGGTCATGCTCGACGAGCCCACCGCCGCGCTCGGCGTCGCCCAGACCGCGGAGGTGCTCAACCTCGTCGAGCGGCTGCGCGAGCAGGGCCTGGCCGTGATCATGGTCAGCCACAACATGGCCGACGTGCAGGCCGTGTCCGACCGGATCGTCGTCCTCCGTCTCGGGCGCAACGCCGCGGAGTTCCGCACCGAGGAGGCGAGCACCGACCAGCTGGTCGCCGCCATCACCGGCGCGTCCGACAACGTCGTCGCCCAGCGTGCCGCCCGGCGCGCCGGACACCCGGAGGGGAGCAGTGACCCAGGAGACCCAGCAGCCCCAGCAGCCCATCGCCGCGGTCGACGCCGCCGACGAGCGTCTGGTCCGGGTCGTCTCGCCCGCCGACTACCTGCGCCAGCTCGGCGGCCGCCTGCGCGGCGGCGACCTCGGCATGCTGCCGGTCATCTTCGGCCTGATCGCCATCTGCGCGTTCTTCTACAGCCGCGAGCCGACCTTCCTGTCCTCGCGCAGCCTGGTCACGATGACGCTGTACGCCGCCCCGCTCGGCATCATCGCGCTCGGCATCGTGCTCGTGCTGCTGCTCGGCGAGATCGACCTCAGTGTCGGCACCGTCTCCGGCTTCACCTCGGCCACGACGGCCGTGATGTTCGTCAGCCACGGCCAGTCCCTGGCGCTGTCGATCCTCGTCGCGATCGCCCTCGGCGCCGCCATCGGCGGCGGGTACGCCGTCCTCTACGTCTGGATCGGGGTCCCGAGCTTCGTGTTCACCCTGGCCGGGCTGCTCGCCTTCGAGGGCGCCCTCTACTGGGTGCTCGGCGACCAGGGCACGATCAACCTGCCCCGCGGCTCCGGCCTGCCGGTCTTCACCCGGCAGAAGTTCCTCACCGACGGGCAGGGCTACGCGCTGGTCGCCGTCGTCGTGCTCGTGTACGTCGGCTCCCGGCTGTGGACGGTGCGCCAGCGCCGCGCCGCCGGCCTGACGCCGCCCAACGTGCTCGGCATCGCCATCAAGGGCGGTGCGCTGGCCGTCGGCCTGGGCTGGCTGACCTACTACCTCGGCATCGACCGCGGCTGGGGCTACCTCCCGGTGCTCTTCGCGGGCCTGGTGGTGCTGATGGACCTGCTGCTGCGCCGTACCCGCTGGGGACGGTACGTCTACGCCGTCGGCGGCAACGAGGAGGCCGCCCGCCGGGCCGGCATCCGGGTGGGACTGATCTACGGCTCGGTGTTCGTGCTCTGCTCGACCTTCGCGGCGCTCGGCGGCGTGCTGGTCGCCGGTCAGCTCACCACCGTCTCGCAGTCCAGTGGCACGACGGACACCAACCTCACCGCCATCGCGGCGGCCGTCATCGGCGGCACCAGCCTGTTCGGCGGCCGGGGGTCGGCGTACTCCGCACTGCTGGGCATCCTCGTGCTCCAGGCGATCCGCACCGGCCTGAACCTGATGAACGTCGACTCCGATGTCCGGCTGATCGTGACCGGCGCCGTCCTGCTGCTCGCGGTCGCCATCGACTCGGTCGCCCGGCGGGCACGGTCGAGCTCGGGCAGAGGCTAGCTCGGGCAGAGGCTAGCCGGGCTACCGGACGGGCGGCTCGCCGTAGAGGGTGGTGCGCTCGCGGACGGGTCGGTTGATGGCGTTGCCGATGTCGGTGAGCTCGGCGACGGTCTTGGCGGAGCCGTGTTCGGAGCCGGCCATGCGGGAGATGGTCTCCTCCATGAGGGTGCCGCCGAGGTCGTTGGCGCCGGCCTGCAGCATGGCGCGGGTGCCGTCGACGCCGAGTTTGACCCAGCTGGTCTGGATGTTGTCGATGCGGCCGTGGAGCAGGATCCGGGCGAGGGCGTGGACGGCGAGGTTGTCGCGGTGGGTGGGGCCGGGGCGGGCGACGCCGGCGAGGTAGATGGGTGCGGAGGTGTGCACGAACGGCAGCGGCACGAACTCGGTGAACCCGCCGGAGCCGTTCTCGCGTGCGGTGTCCTGGACGTGTTTGAGGACGCCCAGGTGTGCGACCCAGTGGCGGGGGTTGTCGACGTGGCCGTACATCATCGTGGACGTGGTGGGGATGCCGAGGCGGTGGGCGGTGGTGATGATCTCGATCCAGGTGCGGGCGGGGAGCTTGCCTTTGGTGAGGACCCAGCGGACTTCGTCGTCGAGGATCTCCGCGGCGGTGCCGGGCAGGGATCCGAGCCCGGCTTCGCGGGCTTTGATGAGGAAGTCCTCGATCGACAGGCCGGTGCGGGCGGTGCCGTTGACGATCTCCATGGGGGAGAAGGCGTGGACGTGGATGTCGGGGACGCGTTGTTTGACGGCGGCGGTGATGTCGAAGTACGCGGTCGCGGGGAGTTCGGGGTCGATGCCGCCTTGCATGCAGACCTCGGTGGCGCCCAGCTCCCAGGCCTCGTGGGCGCGGTCGGCGACCTCGGTGTAGGACAGGGTGTAGGCATCCGCATCGGTCTTGCGTTGCGCGAACGCGCAGAAGCGGCAGCCGACGTAGCAGACGTTGGTGAAGTTGATGTTGCGGTTGACGACGTAGGTGACCTGGTCGCCGACGGTCTCGCGGCGCAGGTCGTCGGCCAGGCGGACCACTTGGCGGAGTAGGTCGCCGTCGGCGGTCATCAACCTCAGCGCGTGCTCGTCGGAGAGGTTCCCGGGGTCGTGCTCGGCCGCCCGGAGCGCGTCGCGGCCCTCGGCGTGCAGCACCGCCGGAGCGCCCGTGACGGCAGCCGCCTCGCCGACGGCCGCCCAGTCGCCGTACACGGAGCCGAAGTCGCTGCGGCGGTCCTCGGTGCGTCCCCCGCCTGGTCCCTCGTCGTCGACCGCGGTGTGCAGGTCGGTCCGACCCCAGCTGTGACCGGACTCGAAGCCGCCGTCCGGTTCCTGCCAGGGCAGCCCGGTGGGCCGGACCTCGGGGATGGCGAGCCCGGCCATCGGTCCGTCCAGCCCGGCCAGTGCACGGACGTGGGCGTGCAGGCGGGGGTCGATCCAGGCCTCGCCGCGTTGGAGCGATCCGAGGACGTACTCGGGGTGCACGGTCAGCCGGGCGCGCAGCTCGAACCCGCATTGTTCGCTGATGGAGCGGAGCCGGTCGAGTGAGGGCCAGGGGCGTTCGGGGTTGACGTGGTCCGGGGTCAGCGGGGAGACGCCGCCCCAGTCGTCGACGCCGGCGTCGAGCAGGGCCCGGCATTCGGCTGCGCCCTCGGAGTGGTCCACGAGGTTGGGGGTGCCTGGATCCGGGCCTTGGGGCCGAGGACGAGGCGGGTGACCGCGATCGCGGCCCGATACTGCGCGAGGTCCAGGTCGTCGACGTGGCGCATGGCGGTGTCGGGCTTGGCGCGGAAGTTCTGCACGATCACCTCTTGGACCGACCCGTAGGCCCGCGAGACCTTCCGGAGCGCGAAGATGGTCTCCGCGCGCTCGGTGAGGCTCTCGCCGATCCCGACCAGCAGCCCGGTGGTGAACGGGATGGAGTGCCGGCCGGCGTCCTCCAGGGTCCGCAGCCGCACCGCGGGGTCCTTGTCCGGGGACCCGTAGTGCGCCAGGCCCTTCGTCTCCCAGAGCCGGGTGGAGGTGGTCTCCAGCATCATCCCCATCGAGGCCGAGACCGGTTTGAGCCGGTTCAGCTCCTCCCACGACATCACCCCGGGGTTGAGGTGGGGCAGCAGCCCGGTCTCCTCCAGCACCCGGATCGCCATCGCGCGGACATAGGCCAGGGTGGAGTCGTAGCCCTGCTCGTCCAGCCACGCCCGCGCCTGCGGCCAGCGGTCCTCGGGCCGGTCGCCCAACGTGAACAAGGCCTCCAGACAGCCCAGCTCGGCGCCCTGGCGGGCGATGTCGAGGATCTCGTCCGGCGACAGGTACGGCGCCCGCCCCTCGCGTGCGGCCTGGGTAGGGGTTTCCACGAACGTGCAGTAATGACACCGGTCCCGACACAACCGGGTGATGGGGATGAACACCTTCGGCGAATAGGTCACCACACCCCGGCCATCCACCACCCGCCCGGCCGCGACCAGGCCCGCGTCACGCACCCGCGCCGCGGCCGCACACAACCGGTCCAACGACTCACCCGACGCGGCCAGCAACGCCGTCGCCTCGGCCACGTCCAACACCGCACCCCGCTCGGCGCGCGCAAGCGCCCGGCGAACCTGCTGAGGCGTGGGACCATCCGTCATGACGCACTCAGGCTACCGGGCGGGCCCGCTGGCTCCGTGGTGCAGGTCTCAGTTCGGGATCTTCGCGGACAGGTTCCCGACCCGCGCGACGAAGTTGCCGCGGTAGGAGCCGGGGAAGCTCCAGGTCACCACGCTGCCGCGCCCGCCCGGCACAGCCGCGACGGTGTTGGTGCAGCTGCCGCTGACGGACAGGCAGTTGCCGCCGTTGCTGGTGAAGGTCGCGGTCACCGAGGCGAAGTCGCGGAACCCGGCGTAGTGCAGCCGGAAGGCGTAGCAGCCCGGCTCGACGGTGCAGCTGGACTGGCGCTTCCACCAGATCCGCTTGGGCTTGGCCTTGCCGCAGAACTGCTGCTCGGACTCCGCCGTCGAGCCCCACGGGTACGTCGTCACGGCCTGCGCCTGCACGCAGGCCTCGGCGCCGCCCTCCTCGGTCTCGACCTTGGTCGACGTCCCGCTGAGCGGCGTCCAGTTCCCCGGCCCGCCGGTGCTGATGACCACGTCGCCGCCATCGGGGGCCGCGAAGGCGAACTTCACCGCGCGGTACGCCGGCCGTGCCGTCGCCTGCGGAGCGGGCGGGGCCTGCAGGTAGCAGTCGTCGAGGGCCTCGACGGCCCGCTTCCGGTCCTCCTCGGCCGCCTCCTCGCCGTCGCCGAGGGTGAGCGTGTCCTGGGCGAACCAGGCGCTCATGGTGGAGACGCCGATGTCGTCGAGGCAGCCGGTGTCGTCGAGGTCCCACTCGGCGCCGACCTGCTCGGCCCAGTCGCCGGTGCAGTCGAGCAGGCTCGTGTAGTAGGCCGTGGCGTCGTCGGAGCGCCATTCGCCCGAGTAGGTCCAGTCGTCGCCGCTGCGCTCGACGAGCCCCCGCTCCTCCAGCCCGCCGGAGCGGTGCTCGTGCACCAGCTCGTCGACCGCGCACTCGACGTCGGCCTTGCCGGCCCACGCCGGCCTCTCGACGCCGTCGACGATCGCCCGGGCCGCGTCCTTGTCGGCCGCGCTGAGCGGGCCGATCCCGAACCGGCCGGTGGCGTAGAGCCAGCCGGTGACCCCGAGCCCGATCACCAGGACGAGCGCGAGCACTCCCGCGATCACCAGGCCGATGCGGCTCCGGCGGGGCGGCGTCGGGCCGAAGCCGCCGTACCCGGGGTAGGGCCCGTACGGCGGCGGCGCCTGCGGCGGGCCCTGCGGCGGCTGGGGAGGCGGCGCGGCCGCCCACTGCGGCGGTCCGCCGGGCGGCGGGGTCCACTGGGGCGGCAGCGCGGTGGGCGCCTGGGCCGGCGGGACCGACGTGGGTGGCCCGACCGGACGCTCGGCGCGCGGGTTGGTCGGCTCCTCCGGCGGCCAGCCCGGTCTCGTCTCGTCACCCATGGGGAAGACCCTCCGTCGCGCGGACCGCCCGTTCGGCCCGGTGGGAGCATCGTAGGGAATCGGCTCCGCCGGCGCTCGGAACCTCTCAGACGCTCGTGGTCAGCCGGTCCGGCTCGCCCGCCGGCGGCTGCACGGCGGACGCACCGCGATCGAGCCTGCTCGGCCACCAGATCCTGCTGCCGAGGTCGAGGTTCAGCGCGGTGACCAGGACCGACCGGACGATCATGGTGTCGAGCAGGACCCCAGCGCGACGGCGACGCCGATCTCGGCCAGGAAGACCAGGGGCAGCGAGCCCAGCACCAGGAAGGTGGCGGCCAGCACCAGTCCGGCGGAGGTGATCACCCCGCCGGTCGAGGACAGCGCGACCAGCGACCCGGCCCGGGTGCCCCGGGTAGCCGTCTCCTCCCGCACCCGGGTCATCAGGAAGATGTTGTAGTCGATGCCCAGGGCGACGAGGAACACGAACGCGAAGAGCGGGAAGCTCGGATCGGTGCCGGCGAAGCCGAAGACGTACTCGAACAGCAGCGCCGAGATGCCCAGCGCGGCGCCGAACGAGAGGACGACGGTCGCGATCAGCAGCACCGGCGCGAGCACGGCCCGCAGCAGCGCCAGCAGGATCAGGAAGACCACGAGCAGCACCAGCGGGATGATCACGACGTTGTCGCGGTTGGACGCGATCTTGGTGTCCAGGTAGAACGCCGACCCGCCGCCGACCAGGGCGTCGGCGCCGTCGACGTCGTGGACGGCGGTGCGGCTCGCCTCGACGATGTCGGCCGCCCGCTGCGAGGAGATGTCGGCCCCGATCGTGGCCTCGAAGTAGGACCGGCCGTCGGCGATCGGCACCGGGTCGTCGGCCGCGCCGAGCCCGTCGATGCCGGCGAGGGCGTCGACCACGGCATCGATCTGATCGGTGTCGGCCACCACCTGGATGGTGTTGGAGGCGTCCTGCAGGCCGTGCTCCTCGAGGATCCTCTGGCCTTTGACGGAGTCGAACTCCTTCGTGTAGGTCTCCTCGGTCGACAGGCCGCCGGTGTCCAGCTTGAACAGCCCGAGGCAGGCCACCAGCAGCAGGCCGGTGGTGACCACCCACACCGCCCGGGGGCGCGGCTTGATCGCGTTGCCGACCCGTGCCCACAGGCCGGAGCTGGTGGGCTCCGGCGAGCCGAACGCGGGCCGCTTCGGCCAGAACACCCAGCGGCCGCAGATCACCAGCAGGGCGGGGAGCAGGGTCACCATCACCAGGAAGGTGACGGCGATGCCGATGGCGAGCACCGGGCCCAGCCCGGCGGTGGAGTTGAGCTCGGCGACGACCAGGCAGAGCATGCCGACGCAGACCGTGGCCGAGCTGGCGAGGATGGCCGGCGCCGCGCGGTGCAGCGCGAAGGCCATCGCCTCGTGGCGGTCCTCGTGCCGACGCAGCTCCTCCCGGTAGCGGGCCACCAGCAGCAGTGCGTAGTCGGTGCCGGCGCCGATGACCAGGATGCTCAAGATGGCCTGGCTCTGACCGTTGACGGTCAGGTCGGCGTACCTCGCCAGCAGGTAGACGATGCCGGTGGCGATGAGGTTCGCGACGACCGCGCACAGCACGGGGAGGAGCCACAGCACCGGGCTCCGGTAGGTGAACAGCAGGATCACGATCACCACGCCGAGCGCGGCCAGGATGAGCGTGGTGTCGAGCCCCTCGAACGCCTCGGCGGCGTCGGCGGCCTGGCCGCCGTACCCGGCCAGGTGCACGCTCACGCCGTCGAGCTCGGCGATGTCGCGGATCGCGTCGGCGGCGTCCGGGACGGCGTTCCAGCCCTCGTCGCCGAAGTTGAGCACCAGGTAGAGGTAGGCGGCCTCCCCGTCGTCGGAGACCAGCTGCTGGGGGAGCTGCAGCTGCTCGGCGACCCGGGGCGAGAGCACGTCGGGCGTGCCGTCGCCGTCGGAGTCGGCGACGCCGTCGACCTCCGCGGCGATCTCGGCCGCCTGCTGGTCCATGGCGGCGAAGTCGGCGTCGGTGAGCCCGCCGGAGCGGTGGTAGACCACGAGGGTCGGGATGTCGTTGGGGTCGACCGACTCGGAGAGCTCCTCGAGGACCTTGGTCGACTCGGCGGAGCCGGGCAGCCAGGAGGAGGCCTCGTTGTTCTGGACGTCGATCAGCTTGGCGCTCAGCGGCGCCAGGGCGAGGGCGGCCACGATGACGCCCGCGGCCACCAGCCACTTGGTCACGGGGCCGGTCAGCCTGCCGGCGATCTGACGGTGCATGGGGCTCACCCTTCCACTGGGTTCCGACAAGGGCATCAGGGATGTCTCCGGGGCCGACCCTGAGATCGTCCCGGATTCATCGCGGGGCGGGAGCTCGTCGCCGACACCGGAAGTCTGCGCCGTCCACCAGACACACGACGACCCCGAAATGTGACATTCCGGGGTCGTCGTACGCCGTGCAGCGGGGGTCAGAGGCCGAGGAACCGGCCGATGATCTCCTTCTGGATCTCGGTCGTGCCGCCGTAGATCGTCTGGATCCGGGTGTCGGCGTACGCCTTGGCGATGGGGTACTCCAGCATGTAGCCGTAGCCGCCGTGCATCTGCAGGCCCTGGTCGACGATCTTCTTCTGCAGCTCGGTGGTCCACCACTTGGCCATGGACGCCAGCGCCGTGTCGACCTTGCCCTCGTTGAGCAGCTCGACGCAGTGGTTCACGAAGGTGCGGGCGACATACGCCTCGGTCGCCATCTCGGCCAGCACGAAGCGGGTGTTCTGGAACGTGCCGATCGGCTTGCCGAACGCCTCGCGGCTCTTGACGTAGTCGAGGGTGAGGTCGAGGACGTGCTCGATCGCCGCGATCGCGATGGTGGCGATCGAGACCCGCTCCTGGGGGAGGTTCTGCATCAGGTAGACGAAGCCCTGGCCCTCCTCGCCGAGCAGGTTCGCCTTCGGCACCTCGACGTCGTCGAAGCTGAGCTCGGCGGTGTCCTGCGCCTTGAGCCCGAGCTTGTCGAGGTTGCGGCCGCGGGTGAAGCCGGCCATGCCCTCCTCGACGACGAGCAGGCTGATGCCGTGGGCGCCGGCGTCGGGATCGGTCCGGGCGACGACGATCACCAGGTCGGAGTGGATGCCGTTGGTGATGAAGGTCTTCGAGCCGTTGAGGACGTAGTGATCGCCCTTGTCGACGGCCGTGGTGCGGATGCCCTGCAGGTCGGAGCCCGCGCCCGGCTCGGTCATCGCGATGGCGGTGACGATGTCGCCCGACACGGTGCCGGGCAGCCAGCGCGCCTTCTGCTCGTCGTCGGCCAGCGCCACCAGGTAGGGGACGGTGATGTCGTTGTGGAGCGCGAAGCCGAGGCCGGTCGCGGCGACCCGGGCGATCTCCTCGGTCAGCACCATGTGGTAGCGGAAGTCCCGGATCCCCGGGCCGTCGTACTCCTCGGGGACCTCGAAGCCGAGCAGGCCCGCCCGGCCGGCCTTGCGCCAGACGTCGCGGTCGATGAGCCCGTCCTTCTCCCACTGCTCGTGGTGCGGGACGACCTCGCGCTCGAGGAAGGTGCGCGCGGTCCTGCGGAAGTCCTCGTGCTCGGTCTCGTAGATGCTGGGACGCTCGGGCATCAGCTCACCCACTCCTTGATCTGTGCGATGGTGCCGGCCGGGTCGTCGCTGGCCGGTGAGACGGAGAGGTTGGTCACGCCGGACTCCCGGAAGGCGGCGATCCGCTCCCGGACGTACGACGCCGGGCCGACCAGGTTGCCGGCCTCCAGCCACTCGAGCGGGACCAGCGCCTCGGCCTCCTTCTTCTTGCCCGACAGGTAGAGGTCCTGGATCTCCTTGGCCTCCTTCTCGAAGCCGTACTCGCAGGCCAGCTGGTTGTAGAAGTTCTTGTCGCGCGCGCCCATCCCGCCGACGTACAGGGCGTAGAGGGGGCGCATGAAGTCGAGCAGCGCCTTGGTCTCGGGGCCCTCGCCGATCGCGACCATGCCGCCGGCGGAGATCTCGAGCGGGCGCAGGTCGGCGGAGCGCCGGGCGGCGCCCCGGGCGAGGGGCTCGCCCCAGACCTCCTTCGCCTTCTCGGGGTAGTAGAGGAAGGGCAGCCAGCCGTCGGCGACCTCGGCGGTCATCGCGACGTTCTTGTCGCCCAGCGCCGCGACCCAGATCGGCAGGTCGGCCCGCTCGGGGCGGTTGAGGAGCTTGAGCGGCTTGCCGAGTCCGAGACCCTGGCCCTCGGGGAGGGGGACCTGGACGGTCTTGCCCTGGTAGTCGAGGCGCTCGCCGCGCAGGCCCATCCGGAGCACCTCGATCACCTCGCGGGTGCGGGTCAGCGGGCGGTCGTACGGCAGGCCGTGGAAGCCCTCGATGACCTGGGGGCCGGACGCGCCGAGGCCGAGGACGCCGCGGCCGCCGGAGACGTTGTCGAGGCCGGCGGCGGTCTGCAGCAGCGCGCCCGGCGTACGCGAGAAGACGTTGAGGATGCCGGCGCCGATCTCGACCGTGTCGGTCTTGGCGGCGAGGTAGCCCATCAGGGTCGGCGCGTCGAAGCCGTACGGCTCGGCGACCCAGATGGTGTCGAGTCCGGCCTTCTCCAGCGCGACGACCTGGTCGGCCGATTCGCGCGGGTTGCCGGCGTAGACGAGGGGCATCGAGAGTCTCATGGGCACAACTGTGACAGTAATACTGTCACAATGTCCATGGGGTGCCGGGCGTGAGACCGGTCTCCGCGGGCGGGTGCCGCCGTGATAGGAGGAAGCGTGACTTCTGAGACCTCCTCCCCCCGCTACACCGTCGCCGTCATCGGCGGCACCGGACCGCAGGGCAAGGGCCTGGGCTACCGCTTCGCGCGCCACGGCCACGACATCGTCCTCGGCTCCCGCGCCGCCGAGAAGGCCGAGACCGTCGCCGCCGAGGTGACCGAGCGCCTCGCCGGCGTCGACGGCGCCGGCACGGCGCGCGGCGCCGCCAACGCCGACGCGATCGCGGCCGCCGACGTCGTCCTCCTCGCCGTCCCGTACGACGGCCACGACGAGCTCGTCGCCGCGCTGGCCTCGGGCGGGGCCCTGGACGGCAAGACCGTGATCTCCTGCGTGAACCCCCTCGCGTTCGACAAGCGCGGCGCCCACGGCCGGGTGATCAACGGCGGCGAGGGCTCGGCCGCCGAGTCCGCCGCCGAGATCGCCCCCGAGGCGACCGTCGTCGGCGCCTTCCACAATGTCGCCGCCCCCGCGCTGTGGGGCGAGGACGAGTTCCTGGACGAGGACGTCATCGTCGTCGGCGACTCCGCCGACGGCAAGCAGGTCGCCATCGACCTCGCCGCCTCCGTCACCGGCCGCCCCGGCGTGGACGGCGGCAAGCTCCGTCTCGCCCGGGTGCTCGAGCCCTTCACCGCGGTGCTGATCTCGATCAACCGCAAGTACAAGACCCACTCGGGCATCCGGGTCACCGGCCTCGGCGAGCACTGAGCCCGCCGCGCGTCGGTCGGGGAGGCGTCAGCCCGCCTCCCCGACCAGCCGCTCGATGAGGGCGCGCGCCTCGGGGCCCGGCCGCCACACGCTGTTGGTGGCGTCGTCGACCGAGAACCACCCGTTGCCGCAGTCCGAGCGCACCTCGACCCGGTCCGCCCAGGCCGTCAGGCCGACGAACCGGGGGAACGGCGGCGGCGCGCCGCAGTCGACGTACCCGGCGTTCCGGCGGGTGTTGGCGTCCAGGTCGTCGAGCAGCAGGTCGAGCTCGGCGGCCGAGATCGGTGCCGGCGGCCCGTCCGCGACGCAGAGCACCGCCACGGCGAGGTCCTGCGGCCGGCCGAGCGTCGGCGAGGCCGGGTCCCTCGCGCAGTCGATCGCGGCGGCGTCCGGCGCCGCCGGGGGAGCGAGCCGCTCCCGCTGGTCCCGCAGCAGGTCGATGAAGCGCTGCCACGGCAGGTCCGCACCCAACCGCTCCACACCGTCGACGACCACCTCCCGGCAGCCGTAGAGGGCGCCGGACGCGACGACGGTGGACCCGTCGGCGTAGGCGAAGACCAGCTGGTAGCCGGGGCCGAGCTCCGCGGTGCAGTTGGTGTCGGGCGACTTGAGGTCCAGCCCGTTCACCGCCGCCGCGACCTCGTCGACGTCCGTCACCAACGCATCGGCCGGCACCTCGATCGGCCCGCCGTCGCCCTCGCACAGCCGCACCGAGGCGGCGCCGTCCGGGACGTGGTCGGGCCCGGTCCGCGTCCGGGCGTCCACCGGGTCGGGCGGGCACGCCCCTGCGTCGACCGGCGCGGTCGGGCTCCGGTCCGCCGCGTGGTCTGGGACCCGACCGCCGTCGCCCGGGGTGGCGATGATCGCGACGACGACCAGCACCGACGCGGCGACGCCACCCGCCGCCAGCAGCGTCGTACGACGAGCGCGCCGGGCCAGCGTGCGGGCGCCCGCCGCCCGGTCCGGGACCGCCGGCGCCTCCGGCACCGCGTCGGCCAGCCCCGCACGCAGCCACTCCTCGTCAGTCATCGCCGGGCTCCTCTCGTCGCAGGTGGGGAGAGGAGCGCAGCGCCCCGATGGCGCGCGAGCACTGACTCTTCACGGTGCCGACGCCGATCCCGAGGACGGCGGCCGTCTGCTGCTCGGTGAGGTCCTCGAAGTAGCGCAGCACGACGACCGCCCGCTGCCCGCGGGGCAGCCGGGCCAACGCGGCGACCAGGTCGCTGCGGGCGTCGCGGTCCTCGGCGGCCGCGGCCCGCTCCGGCAGGTGCTCGGTCGGGCGCTCGCCCCGCCACCTGCGGCGCCACCAGGAGACGTACGTCGTGTACACGACCCGCCGGACGTAGGCCTCGAAGCCGTCGGCGCCGACCCGCTCCCAGGCCCGCCACGACTTCGCCAGCGCCGTCTGCACGAGGTCCTCGGCGAGCTGGTGGTCGCCGGTCAGCAGCCATGCGGAGCGCCACAGCGCGTCGCCGCGCGCCGCGACGAAGCCGTCGAAGCCGTCGAGCCCGTCGTCCTCGACGGCGTCGTGCGGCATCGTCCCGTCCACCACCGTTCGCTCCATCGGCACCCCTCTCACCTGCAGGAAGCGGGTGGAGGTGCCGAAAGGTTGTCAGCCGGCGAGCCCCTCGACCACCTCGGCCCCCGGCGCCCGCGCGAACAGCTCGCCGGGCACGAGCAGCTTCGAACGGCGCAGGCCGGAGCCGATCACGGCGAGCTCCATCTCGGGGACGCGGGCGTCGACCAGCAGCCGCCAGTTCGCGGGCAGGCCGACCGGCGTGATGCCGCCGTACTCCATGCCCGACTCGGCGACCGCCCGCTCCAGCGGCAGGAACGACGGCTTGCGGACGTCGAGCAGCCGCTTCACCGTGTGGTTGACGTCGGCGCGGGTGTCGGCGCGCACCAGGCACGCGGCCACCCGCTCCTCGCCCTCCCGCCTGCCGGCGACGAGGACGCAGTTGGCACCGGCCTCCATCGGGACGTCGTAGGCCGCGCTCATGGCGGCCGTGTCGGCCAGCTCGGGGTCGATCTCGACGACGGCGATCCGCTCGGCGCCGGGCCAGGCGCCGAGGGCGGTCGCGACGGACGGGGCGACCAGCTCGGGGTGCTCGAGCGCGACGAGCGAGGTCAGGCCGGTCAACTGGGGGAGGGTCACTGCCAGCCCCGCATCCGGTGGTCGTCCCACTGGTCCCCGGCCTGGTCGTCGTGGCGGCGGCTGCGGAACACCGACGCCAGCAGTCCCGCGGCGCCGGCGACCAGCCAGGGCAGCCCGAGGATCCAGCCGGCGTTCTCCAGCTTCACGGTGTCGCTGGTGAGCAGCGCCCACACGATCACCAGCCCGGCGAACGCGACGCCCATGACCAGGTGGCCGGTGTTGACCGGGTGCCGTCCGGTACGGCGGTCGCGGCCGGCGCCGTCCGCGGGTCGCTCCTCGCGGGGCAGCTCGGTGGTGGGGTCGCTCATGACGCGCTCCTGAACTCGATCTGGCCGAGGTCGAGGTCGGCCTCGACCGTCAGCGTGGGGTCGTCGGCGTCGGTGCCGTAGCTGCCCTTGCCGTCGTCGCTGGTCTTCTTGCCGAACATGACCACCTCGCCCGCGTCGATGGTGCCGGACGCCTCCACGTTGAGGCCCTCCCCGGGGACGATCACCACGATGTGGCCGACCGCGAGCTCGAGGTCGAGGGTCTGGCCGTCCAGCGCCTCCAGGTCGTCGATGTCGCGCAGGTCGATGAGGATCTCGCCGATGCCGAGCTCGTAGGAGGGGTCCAGGTCGGCCGCCTGGTGCAGCGCGGGCTTGACCTGGCCGAGCTCGAGGTTGCCGGCGAGCGAGGTGACGGCGGTGGCCGCCGCGGCCACCAGGCCGACGAAGATCAGGCCGCCGGCCCGGCCGTAGAACGCGCCGACGAGCAGCATCAGGCCGCAGGCGCCCAGCACCGTCGCGGGGTACGCCGAGGGCGTGATGTCGACGCCCGCCAGCTGGAGCGTGCCGAGGACGCCGACGCCGAGGGCGGCGAGCCCGACGGTGAAGGGGAAGAGCAGCGGGCCGCGGCGGCGCGGGTCGCGGGGACGCCGCGGGGACGGCGGCGGGCCGGGCCGGTAGCCCGGGTAGGCGGCTCCGGGCTCGCCCACGGGCGAGCCCGGCGGGGGACCGCCGCGCAGCCACGGGTGGGTCGGGCCGCCCGGCTTGATCGCCTGCTTGCCGCCGAGGACCAGGATCAGCACCAGCCCCGCCACGAGCAGCGGCCACGGGAAGTCCGGGCCGCCCACGGTGTCCCCGATGACGGAGGCGACGGTGACGACGCCGGCGATGATGAGGGCCGCCGTACGGATGCCCTCGTCGACGCGGATCACCGACTCCTCGGTGCCCTCCTCGGGGACCAGGAGCCAGCACACGGCGTACAGGATCAGGCCGCCGCCACCGAAGAACGTGAGCACCACGAACGCCACCCGGACGAGCAGCGGGTCGATGTCGAGGTGGCGGGCGATCCCCGCCGCGACGCCGGCGACCTTGCGGTCGTCGCGGCTGCGCCGGATCCGGGCCAGGTCGCGGACCTCGTCGCGGGTCACGCGCGGGCCCGAGCCCGGGGGCTCGTTCTCGGTGTCGGTCGGTGCGTTCATTCCGGGGTCCCTGCGAAGTTGTTCGGAGGAGCGAAGCGGGGGAGAAGAACTTCGTGGGGTGGTTTCATGTCATCCAGCCTGCGGGGTCGACGGCCTGCGGACCATCGGGGACAGCCCTGATCCTGCCGCATCCCCCGGGGTGGGCATCAGGGTCGGCTCAGGGTGCTTCCCGCTGCTGGCGCGGGGCCCGCTGTGTGACGATGGAGGCATCATGAGCACCGCTGCGACCACCCCTGCGCCGCCGGCCGCCGCACCCGGCGCACCGGCCGGCCAGGACGTCCGCGACGTCCGGCGCGCCTGGCGCGATCTGCGCGACCCGATGATCGGCGGGGTCGCCGCCGGGCTCGCCGCGCACCTCGGCGTCTCGGTCCGCATGGTGCGGGTGGCGTTCGTCATCACCACGGTCATCGGCGGCTTCGGCGTGCTGACGTACGCCGCCCTGTGGGCGCTGCTGCCCGCCGGGCCCCCGCCCGAGCTGGTCGCCCCGGGCCTGGCGAGTGCCGCGCGGGACGGGCGCCGCCCCGGCCGCGGGCGCCGCCTCTCCGACATCGGGCCGGTCGTCACCCTCGCCGTCCTCGGCGTGGGCGCGGTGTTCGCGACCGAGGCGCTGCTCGGCACCGGCTGGTGGATCTGGCCGCTCGGCATCGCCGTCGTCGGCGTCGCCCTGCTGTGGCGCCAGGCCGACGAGGCGCAGCGCGAGCGCTGGCTCGACGCGACCGATCGGATCGACCCGGTGCGGATGTTCCTCGGTGGCGGCGGCTGGGCCGCCTGGGCCCGGATCGCCGCCGGCGTCGGCCTCGTCGTCGTCGCGCTCGTCCTCTTCACCCTCCGCGACGGCTCGCTGTCGGTGGCCCGCGACGCGGTGATCGCCGTGCTGCTGGCGATCGGCGGCCTGGTGATCGTGCTCGGACCGCTGGTCTACCGGCTGCTCGCCGAGCTCAGCGACGAGCGGGCCGAGCGGGTCCGCACGCAGGAGCGCGCCGACGTCGCCGCCCACCTGCACGACTCCGTCCTGCAGACCCTCGCGCTGATCCAGAAGAACCCCGCCGACGCCGCCCGCCTGGCCCGCGCCCAGGAGCGGGACCTGCGCGCCTGGCTCTACGCCGGCGAGTCGATGGACGAGGCCACCGTCGCCAGCGCCCTGCGGGCCGCCGCGGCCGAGATCGAGGACGCGTACGGCGTGACCGTCGACGTGGTCGCCGTCGGCGACCGCGACTACGACGAGTCCGCCCGCCCGATCGTCCAGGCCGCCCGCGAGGCCACGACCAACGCGGCCAAGCACGCCGGCGTGCCGCGCGTCGACGTGTATGCCGAGATCACCGAGGCCGGCATCGACGTGTTCGTCCGCGACCGTGGCGCCGGCTTCGACCCGGACGCCACCCCGGAGGACCGGCTCGGCGTCCGACGCAGCATCATCGACCGCATGGAGCGGCACGGCGGCCGGGCCGAGATCCGGTCCGCGCCCGGCGAGGGCACCGAGATCCGGCTGCGGCTCGAGGTTCAGAATGGGTCAGGGGAGTGAGAGACGTTGTCGAAGAACCTTGAGGGGCCGGTGCGCGTGGTGGTCGTCGACGACCACGCCATGTTCCGTCGCGGCGTCAGCGCCGAGCTGGGTGCCACGGGCGCCGGCCGGGTCGAGGTCGTGGCCGAGGCCGCCGATGTCGACGAGGCCGTCGCGGCCGTCCAGCAGCACCGGCCGGACGTCGTACTGCTGGACGTGCACCTGCCCGGCGGAGGCGGCGTCGAGGTGATCCGGCGGGTCAAGGACGGCGACGTGCGCTTCCTCGCGCTGTCGGTGTCCGACGCGGCGGAGGACGTCATCGGCACCGTCCGCGGCGGCGCCCGCGGGTACGTCACCAAGACGATCACCGGGCCCGAGCTGGTCGACGCGATCGCCCGGGTCGCCGACGGGGACGCCGTCTTCTCGCCGCGGCTGGCCGGCTTCGTGCTCGATGCCTTCGCCGGCGCCGGGCTCTCCGCCGACCTCGCGAGCGTGGACGAGGACCTCGACCGGCTCACCGAGCGGGAGCGGGAGGTGATGCGGCTGATCGCGCGCGGGTACTCCTACAAGGAGGTCGCCAAGGAGCTGTTCATCTCGATCAAGACGGTCGAGACCCACATGTCGTCGGTGCTGCGCAAGCTGCAGCTGTCCTCGCGGCACGAGCTGACCCGGTGGGCCTCGGACCGGCGGCTGCTGTGATCCGCGGCGCGGGGCTGCTCCTCGTCGCCGCGCTGCTCGCCGGATGCTCCGGTGGTACGACGAGCGAGCCGCCGGCCGCGTCGCCCACGCCGTCGCCGATCTCGCCGGCTCCGTCGCCGACCGCCCCGCCGAGCGACCCCGGCCCGGCGTACTCCGACTGGGAGCTCGGCGTCCACGTCCTGCCGCGCACGCCGGACGGGTACGGCGAGATCCGGCCGACGCCGAAGCCGCTGCGGGTGCGCCGGTTCCCGACGAAGGACCTGCTGCCACCGCCCGCGGACGGGGAGTTCCATGCGAGCGTCGGGCCGGTCACCGACGCGATCCGCCAGCGGATGGGGGAGACCTGGTCGCCCGCCTGCCCGGTGGCGCTGGCGGACCTGGCGTACGTGAACGTCTCCTTCCGGGGCTTCGACGGCAAGGCGCACACCGGCGAGCTGGTGCTCGCCGCCAAGGTGGCCGACGACGTGGTGTCGGTGTTCCGCGCGCTCTTCGCGGCCGGGTACCCGATCGAGGAGATGCGGCTGCCGACCACCGCCGACCTCGACGCACCGCCCACCGGCGACGGCAACGACACCGCCGCGCTGGTCTGCCGCGCGGCCCGCGGCCAGACCTCGTGGTCGGCCCACGCGTACGGTCTCGCGATCGACGTCAACCCGTTCCTCAACCCGTACCACAAGGGCGACGTGGTGCTGCCGGAGCGGGCGTCGGCGTACCTCGACCGGAGTCGCACCCAGCCCGGCATCATCCACGCCGGCGACCTGGTCGTGCGCGAGTTCGCCCGGATCGGCTGGACCTGGGGCGGCTCGTGGAGCTCGCTGAAGGACTACCAGCACTTCTCCGCGACCGGTCGCTGATCCGGGGTCCGCCACCGCATACAGTTCGGGCATGGAGACCGTGCGCCTGATCCTGCTCATCCTCCACATCCTGGGCTTCTCGGCCCTGATCGGCGGGCTGCTGGCGCAGGCCGGATCGGCCGACAAGAAGGTGACCGGCGTGATGCGCGACGGCGTCGGCACGGCGTTCCTCGCCGGCCTGCTCCTCGTCGGCGTCCTCGAGGGCGGCGACGACCCGGTCAACCACGCCAAGGTGGGCGTCAAGCTCGCCATCGGCCTGGTCCTCCTGGTGCTCGTGATGGCCAACCTGCGCAAGGCCAAGATCCCCGACGGCCTCTGGGCCGGCCTGCTCGTCCTCTCCGTCGCCGAGGTCTGCATCGCCGTGCTCTGGTCGCCCGTCCACAGCTGATCCGGCCGGGCTCCCTGTCGCGGAGCCGTGCACCGCTGTAACACGCAGTTCGCCCCTCTGGCAGCCAGGTCTCTGCTGTAACACGTAGTCCTCAGACCTAGCAGCCGCATGCCTGTGGTTGCAGCCCGCCACAGGGCCCGAAAAACGAAGTGTTCGGGCGGGTAGAGCAGCGAACAACGTGTTACAGCACGACATCAGGGCGGCGCGTCCCGGTTCGTGCGACGGCGCACGAGACCAGAACGAGCCCGATGGAGAGCCTGGCGGAAGGTCCGACGGTCAGGCTGCCCAGCGCTCCCAGCCCATGATCCGGTAGGTGGGCGGGCGCAGCTGCGGCCGTGGTCGGGGACCACGGGGTCGGTACGCCGCGAGGTCGGCGATGTCCGTGCCGTAGCGCTCGCAGGTGGCGAGGTACTCGCGCAGCATCCGGCTCCTGCCCAGGTTCGCGCCCGGGCCCCAGACGTCGCCCCACGTCACCCGGCACACGCCGAGCTTGAATCCCGCGATGAAGTCCTGACGCCCCTTCTCGGCCCAGAGGACGTCCGTGGCCGGCCGGTCGGCGTACCCGCCGTCGACGGGGGCGAGGATCTTCACCTTGCCGTCGAACTCGTAGATCTGTCGGCCGAGGCGGACATCGCACCAGACCGTACGTCCGTCGGCGGTGAGGCCGAACTGGACCTCGGGCGTCCCGAACCCCAGGCTCTCCACCGAGTCGCGCAGGAGCGTCTCGCCGATCGAGTCCGTATGCGGGGTGGCTGAGGCGATCACGTCGCGGATCACGGTGGAGTGCGGCCAGCAGTACATCTGCCGCGCCACCTCCAGCAGGTCCCTGCGAGTGACGCCCAGCCTCATCGCGGAATCGACCGCGACCAGACCCGCCAGGTAGCCATGCTCGCGGACGATGTCGAGCGCGGTCCGCGCCAGTCCGAGCATCGACATGCCGCCGACGATGCAGACCTGCTCCGGCGGGTACGGCGCGAGATGCTGTGCGATTCCGTCGCGCCGGTGCGTGCCGACGATACCGGGTCGGGTCAGATGAGAGGTCGGATCCGGTTCCCGCAGGACGGGTAGCCGGAGCGCGTAGGCCGCCGAGTGGTGACTCATCACGTGGGGATGACGCATACGCAGACTCGCCGCGCGATCCGCCAGCATCCGCTGCTCGGCGTGGCTGGTGAGCGTGTCGACGTACCGCGTCTCGGCGTAGACACCGCGCCGTACGGCGGTCCAGCGCCCGGAGTTGACGAGACGGTCGATCTGTTGGGCGGACATGCCGGCCGCAATGGCCTGTGGTCGGGTGATCAGGCCCCATTGCGTACTCATCACGGCGATGACTCGACTGTTCATGAGCAGACCTTGCGCGATGAGGCGGACGCCGGACGCGGCTCCGGTCGATGGCTGTGGACAACACGCCGAGCTGCGGGCCCTGTGGATGAGTCGCGGGCCGCGATGGAACGGATGCGACGGGTGGGATCGGTCGGGTCGGTCGCATGTAACACGTGGTTCGCAACTCTTCCAGCCCCGTCCCGGTGGTAGCAGCCGCGTACAGACCGGGTTTGGCGAAGTCATGCGGCTGCTTGAGCAGCGAACAACGTGTTACAGGTGCTGCGCGGCGCTCAGGCAGGCGAACCACGTGTTACAGCGCGTGCCGAGCCCCCCGCGCGACCAGCAGTCACGGGCGTCGGCGCGGCGCCGTAGGCTGGCGGGAGCATGATCGACTCCGCGACGCCTCCGGCCCTCACCGCCCCTTCGCCCCTCACGGCACAGTCCCTCCTCGAGGGGCTCAACGACCCCCAACGCGAGGCCGTACGACACGAGGGCGCGCCGCTGCTCGTCGTGGCCGGTGCCGGCTCGGGCAAGACCCGGGTGCTGACGCGCCGGATCGCGTGGACGATCGCCGTCCGCAAGGCCCATCCGGGCTCGATCCTCGCGATCACCTTCACCAACAAGGCCGCCGCGGAGATGAAGGAGCGGGTGGCCGAGCTGGTCGGCAACCGCGCCCGGATCATGTGGGTGAGCACCTTCCACTCGGCGTGCGTGCGGATCCTGCGCAAGGAGGTCGAGCACCTCGGCTACGAGCGGCTGCGGTCGAACTTCTCGATCTACGACACCCAGGACCAGAAGCGCCTGATCCAGCTGGTCTGCAGCGACCTCGAGCTCGACCCGCGGCGCTACCAGCCGGGGCCGGTGCTGCACTGGATCAGCAACCAGAAGAACGAGCTGCGCGAGCCCGACGAGGTCGCGGCGGAGGCCCGCAACACGAGCGACGAGACGTACGCCGCGGCGTACTCCGCCTATCAGCGGCGGTTGCGCGAGGCGAACGCGATGGACTTCGACGACCTGATCATGGAGACGGTCCGGCTGTTCCAGCTCAAGCCGGACGTGCGCGAGACCTACCGGCGGCGGTTCCGGCACATCCTGGTCGACGAGTACCAGGACACCAACCACGCCCAGTACGCCCTCATCCACCAGCTCTGCGGGCAGGACCTCGAGGAGCACGACCCGACCACGCTCGACGGGCTGCCGGCCGACCGGGTGCCGCCGGCGGAGCTGATGGTCGTCGGCGACGCCGACCAGTCGATCTACGCCTTCCGCGGCGCCGACATCCGCAACATCCTCGACTTCGAGAAGGACTTCCCGGACGCGCGGACCATCCTGCTCGAGCAGAACTACCGCTCCACCCAGACCGTGCTGAGCGCCGCCAACGCCGTCATCGAGCGCAACGAGAGCCGTAAGCCGAAGCGGCTGTGGTCCGACGCCGGAGACGGCGAGAAGATCGTCGGGTACGTCGCCGACGACGAGCACGACGAGGCGCGGTTCGTCTCGGGGGAGATCGACAAGCTGGTCGACGCGGGCATGCGCGCGGCGGACGTGGCGGTGTTCTACCGGACCAACGCGCAGTCCCGCGTGTTCGAGGAGATCTTCGTCCGCACCGGCATGCCCTACAAGGTCGTCGGCGGCACACGGTTCTACGACCGCAGGGAGATCCGGGACGCGCTGGCGTACCTGCGGGTGCTGGTGAACCCCGACGACCAGGTGTCGCTGCGCCGGATCGTCAACACCCCCCGCCGCGGCATCGGGCAGCGCGCGGAGGCGGCGATCGGCGCCTTCGCCGAGCGGGAGCGGATCACGTACTGGGAGGCGCTGCAGCGCGCCGGCGAGGCCCCCGGCCTGGCCACCCGCAGCCAGACCGCGATCGAGGGCTTCGTCGCGCTGGTCCAGGAGCTGCAGCAGATGGTCGAGGCGCGCGAGCGGCCCGACGTGATCCTCGAGACCGTGCTCGACCGGTCGGGCTACCTCGTCAGCCTGGAGAACTCCGACGACCTGCAGGACGAGACCCGGCTGGAGTACCTCGCCGAGCTCGTCGCCGTGGCCCGGGAGTTCGCCGAGGACCCCGTCGCCGGCCCCTCGGCCGATCCCGCCGACGTCGACGCCGGCATCCTCGAGCCCGGCCTGGCCGACTTCCTCGAGCGGGTCGCGCTGGTGGCCGACGCCGACCAGATCCCCGACGCGCCCGAGGACGACCCGGATGCCCCCGAGGACCAGGGCGTCGTCACCCTGATGACCCTGCACACCGCCAAGGGCCTGGAGTTCCCGGTCGTCTTCCTCACCGGCATGGAGGACGGCGTCTTCCCCCACTCCCGCGCCCTCGGCGACCGGCCCGAGCTGGAGGAGGAGCGGCGCCTGGCGTACGTCGGCATCACCCGCGCCCGCCAGCGCCTGTACGTCTCCCGCGCCATGGTCCGCTCCGCCTGGGGTGCCCCCTCGATGAACCCGGGCTCCCGCTTCCTCGGCGAGCTCCCCATCGACCTCGTCGACTGGCGCCGCACCGAGGCCGACCAGACCCGCTGGTCGCGACCGTCGTACGGCGGACCGGGCGGCCCCGGCGGCTCCGACGACTACGCCGGCAACCGCTTCGGCCAGCCCACCGCCGCCGGCCGCCGCAACTTCAGCTCCGCCGCCGCCCGTGCCGACGCCGCCGCCAAGTCCAAGACCTCGCGCCCCATCCCGGTCCTCGCCCCCGGCGACAAGGTCACCCACGACACCTTCGGGCTGGGCACCGTGGTGTCGGTCGAGGGTGCGGGGGACAAGTCCGTCGCGTCGATCGACTTCGGCTCCGACGGCGTCAAGCGGCTGCTGCTGCGGTACGCGCCGGTGGAGAAGCTCTGACCGGAGCGAAGCGACATCGGTCATCGAGTAGCGATCGCGGGTGAGGGACGAACCCGCGAAGAGCGTATCGAGACACGGTGAGCCGATGCCGTGCCTGTGCTGCGCAACCGGCATGCGTCTCGATACGCCCGCCGCGGCTTCGTTCCTCAGTCGCGCCGTGCTACTCGACGACCAATGTCACGCCGGATCGCGGTTCGCCCTCGCAAGCTCGGGCGATTCCGTGCTACGGCGTGACGCCGTGCTGCCGCAGCGCCGCGTCCGGGTCGACCGGGTCGCCGCCGCCGGGGCGGACCTCGAGGTGCAGGTGGGGGCCGGTGACGTGGCCGGTGCTGCCGACGTACCCGATGGTCTCGCCGGCGCGGACGGTGTCGCCGGGGGAGACGTTGAACGAGCTCTGGTGGCAGAACCAGAGCTCGGTGCCGTCGTCGAGGGTGATGACGGTCTTGTTGCCGTAGGCGCCGTCGAAGCCGGCGGAGGTGACCTTGCCGTTGGCGACGGCGCGGATGGGGGTGCCCGGAGGGGCGGCGAAGTCGAGGCCGGTGTGGTAGCTGGACCAGAGGCCGTACTGGCCGAACTTCGCGGTCAGCCGGTAGCTGGCGAGGGGGAGCACCCACTTGTTGAGGGCGATCTCGGCGGCTTCCCGCTCGGCGTCGCGGGCCAGGTTGCCGAGGGCGCTGGTGCGCTCGGCGGCGGAGCGCTCGGCCTCGGCGACGAGGTCGCTGCCGGCGGCCTGGGCGAGGGCGTCGCGGTCGGAGTCGCGGCTCACGGTCTCGGCGCGGGTGCCGACGACGGCGCTGCCGAACGAGCCGGTCAGCGCGTTGGGGGAGCTGAGGCGGTCGCCGGCGGCGGCCAGCTGCGGGTCGGCCGAGGTGACGACGCCGCCGACCGCGACCGCGATGGTGGCGACGCCGACGGCGACGGGCAGTGTGGGCAGGCCGCGGAACAGCGGCCCGCGGGCGCCGGCGTGCTTGACGGCACGGCGCTTGCCGGCCGGCTGGACGGCGCGCAGCGTGGTCGAGGAGTCGGAGACGGGGTCGGCCAGCGGGATGTCGCGCAGGGCGGGCAGCTCGACCGTGGGCGCGCGCTCGAGGGTGCGCAGCGGCGCCACGGCCTCGGCAGCCAGCGCCGGCTCCGCGATCACCGCCACCGGCTCCACGACGGCCGGGACGACGGGCTCGACCGGCCGCGCGACCCGCTTGCCGACGTACGTCGAGGGGGTCGCAGGGGTCTCGGTCTCCGAGCGGCGGGCGACGCGCTTCCCGACGTACGTCGACCCGGTGGTGGAGGAGCCGAGGGTCGATTCCGGGCGCGGCGCGTTGTGGTCCGCTCGGTGGTTACCCATCGACTGCTGACTCCTTGGGGGACGATCGTGCAGGCTCGCTCCCCCCGCTCCCAGCGTCGGGCGGCCCCGAGTGGCGGCCCCGGCCGGGGTGGCTGTCAGGTGACAGCCGGGTGAAACGTGCGTGCCGACCATAGCCGATGCCGGGACGGCCCCGAAATCGTATGTCCGGATCCTGTGGACACGCAGCAGAACGCCGGGAACGGCCCGGAACCGCCCGGACCGCGTGACCCCTGTCACGTCGGGTCCAGTGGGCGGCTCCCGGACTCGTCCTACTCGTGGGTCGGGACTATCGTGCCCGGGGGTGTGCCGCTGTTGCGCACCGAACCTCTGACCAAGACGTGAGGACGTATCAGTGGACCTGATGGAGTACCAGGCGAAGGAGCTCTTCGCCAAGCACGGCGTGGCCACCACCCTCGGGACGGTCGTCGAGACCGCCGAGGAGGCCAGGGCCGCGGCGGAGCAGATCGGCGGCGTGACCGTCATCAAGGCGCAGGTCAAGGCCGGCGGCCGCGGCAAGGCCGGCGGCGTCAAGCTCGCGAAGACGCCCGACGAGGCCTTCGAGCACGCGTCCAACATCCTCGGCATGGAGATCAAGGGCCTGACGGTCAACCGCGTCCTGGTCACCCCGGCCACCCCGCCGGAGGAGGAGTACTACTTCTCCTTCCTCCTGGACCGGTCCAACCGGCAGTACCTGTGCATCGCGTCGGTCGAGGGCGGTGTGGAGATCGAGGAGGTCGCCAAGACCAACCCCGACGCGGTCAAGCAGATCGGCATCGACCCCGGCAAGGGCGTCGACGCGGCCAAGGCCCGCGAGATCGCCACCGAGGCGAAGTTCCCCGAGCCCGTCTTCGAGCAGGCCGTGAAGATGATCGAGGACCTCTACAAGGTCTTCGTCGAGGAGGACGCCACCCTCGTCGAGGTGAACCCGCTCGCGCGGCTCGCCGGTGACAAGCTCGAGGCCCTCGACGGCAAGGTGTCGCTCGACGACAACGCCTCCGAGGTGCGTCACCCCGACCACGAGGAGTTCGAGATCCGCGAGGAGGCCGACCCGCTCGAGGCGAAGGCCAAGGACCTCGGCCTCAACTACGTCAAGCTCGACGGCCAGGTCGGCATCATCGGCAACGGCGCGGGCCTGGTCATGTCGACCCTCGACGTCGTCGCGTACGCCGGCGAGAACCACGGCGGCGTGAAGCCGGCCAACTTCCTCGACATCGGCGGCGGCGCCAACGCGCAGGTGATGGCCAACGGCCTCGACGTCATCCTCAACGACGAGCAGGTCACGTCGGTGTTCGTCAACGTCTTCGGCGGCATCACCGCGTGCGACGAGGTCGCCAACGGCATCAAGGGCGCCCTCGAGCTCCTCGGCGACAAGGCCACCAAGCCGCTCGTCGTCCGCCTCGACGGCAACAACGTCGAGCAGGGCCGCGCGATCCTCGACGAGCTGAACCACCCGCTCGTCACGCAGGTCGACACCATGGACGGCGCGGCCGACAAGGCCGCCGAGCTGGCGAACGCCTGAGATAGAGAGCGATAGACAGATGAGCATCTACCTCAACAAGGACAGCAGGATCATCGTCCAGGGCATCACCGGCGGCATGGGGGCCAAGCACACCGCCCTGATGCTCGACTCGGGCGCGACGATCGTCGGCGGCGTGAACGCGCGCAAGGCCGGCACCACGGTGACGCACCAGGACCACGACGGCAACGACGTCGAGCTCCCCGTGTTCGGCACCGTCGCGGAGGCGATGAAGGAGACCGGCGCGAACGTGTCGGTCCTCTTCGTCCCGCCGGCGTTCACCAAGGACGCCGCGATCGAGGCCATCGACGCCGAGATGCCGCTGATCGTGGTCATCACCGAGGGCGTCCCGGTCCAGGACACGGCCGAGGTGTGGTCGTACCTGCAGGGCAAGTCGACCCGGATGATCGGCCCGAACTGCCCCGGCATCATCACGCCGGGCGAGTCGCTGGCCGGCATCACGCCGCACACCATCGCGGGCAAGGGCCCGGTCGGCCTGGTGTCGAAGTCGGGCACGCTGACCTACCAGATGATGTACGAGCTGCGTGACTTCGGCTTCTCGACCGCCATCGGCATCGGCGGCGACCCGATCGTCGGCACCACGCACATCGACGCGCTCCAGGCCTTCGAGGACGACCCGGAGACCAAGGTGATCGTGATGATCGGCGAGATCGGCGGCGACGCCGAGGAGCGGGCCGCGGACTACATCAAGGCCAATATCACCAAGCCCGTCGTCGGGTACGTCGCGGGCTTCACCGCTCCCGAGGGCAAGACCATGGGCCACGCCGGCGCCATCGTGTCGGGCTCCGCGGGCACCGCGGCTGCCAAGCAGGAGGCCCTCGAGGCCGTCGGCGTCAAGGTCGGCAAGACGCCGTCCGCGACCGCGGCTCTCGCCCGGGAGATCCTGCAGTCGCTCTGAGCGGCTCTACCTGCTGAGAGGTCGTGTGCCTGAGAGCCCGGGAATCCGGGGTCTCAGGCACACGACTCGTTGTGGGGCCTCAGCAGCCGGCGGCGGCGAACGCGCACATCCGGTCGACGACCTCGGCCGCGGCGGCGGTGATCTCGTCGATGACCTCCTGCTCGCGGCCCTGCGGGTTGCCCGCATGGCCGCCGCGGGTCTCGACGAGCACGGCGTTGCCGGCCCGGACGACGAGGGTCGTGTCGCCGAACGTCGTGGACGCGCCGTCGATCTCGGTCCAGCCGAGGACGACGTGGGCCTCGGTGCCGGCGTCGCGGTCGCGGACCTCCCAGCGCTGCACCGAGCCGTCGCCGGAGGAGGAGTCCTGCGGGCAGTCGCGGTAGACCTCGAGGATCCCCGCGACGGCCCGCGCGGCGGCGTCCTCGGTGGGGTAGGTCGTCAGCTGGCGGAAGCGGACGTCCTCGACGTCGACCCATTCCGCGCTGAGCCGGTCGGAGCGGCGGGGCTCGGACGGGACCGCTCCGCACGCCGACAGCGTGATCGGGTCCAGCCCGCGCATCGGGCCGGTGAGCGGGTCCGGGCTGTCGCTGCCCGTCGCCGGCCAGCCGGAGGCGAGGGGGAAGTCGTCGGGGAGCCGGGTGCCGGCGACGGCGGTCGGGTCGAACGGCTCGTCCGCGCCCGGCCGGAGCCGGTCCGCGGCGACCGGGATCATCCGCTCCACCGGCGTGCCGTCGGTGAAGTCGTAGTCCTGGCCGACGACGGTCGAGGCGAGGACGGCGATCCGGTCGCCGACCCGGACCAGGCCGGTCTCGGCGATGTAGGCGCCCTCGCCGGACGGGTCGATGCTCTTCGGCACCGGGCCGTAGGTGGCGTCGATGACCAGTGCCTGGCTGTCCCGGACCTCGGCGTCGACCGGCCGGGGCTCGTAGGCCCGGTAGTCCGGGGTGTCGGTCGCGGCGAGCTGCTCGGTGCAGTCCCGCACCCATTGCGCGATCGTGTCGTAGGCGGCGGCCGCGGTCGCGGCATCGGGGAACTGCGCGATCGCCTCGGCGAAGTGGTCGCCCGTGACCTCGACCGACGGGTCCTCGGTGTTGCGCATCTCGAACCGACGCTGGAACACCCCGGTCGCGCCGAGTCCGGTCAGGCTGGACCGGGCACACGGGTGGAAGGCCGCCTGGCCGTCGCCCTCGACGGTGTCGATGGCGAACCAGTCGGAGCCCTCGCTGTAGACGGTGTCGTCGTCGGTCAGCAGGTCGTGCTCGCCGAGCGCGGCGGCGGGGTCCTTGGTGACCAGGTCCCGGTCGCTGCTGTCGTGGCCGGCCAGCGCGAGGATCGGGGTGGTGACGGCGGCGACCGCGAGCGCGGCGCCCCCCGCCACGAGCGCCGTACGACGGCGGCGGATCTGGTCGCCACGGCGACGCACGGCGGCGGCAGAGAGCGGCATGTCTCCTCCTGCGCGGCCGAGGTCGGCTCCGAGCCGGGCGAGCTCGTCGATGGGGTCCTGCTCAGGCATGGGTCGCCCCTCCTCCCGCCAGATCGGGCTCATCGGCCAGCAGGGCGGCCAGCGCCGCCCGTCCCCGGCTGAGCCGGGCCTTGATCGTTCCCTCGGGAACGCCGACCTCGGCCGCGACCTGCTGGACCGGGAGATCGGCGATGTGGTGGAGGACCAGCGCCTGGCGCTGGGCCTCGGGCAGCTGGCGCAGCGCGGCGACGAGGGCGACGTGCGCCTCGTCGACCGCGGCGGCGGGACGCACGTCCTGCAGGGCCCGGTCGGGCGACCTCTCCCCGCGCCTGCGCCGTCGCCAGCGACTGACGGCGAGCCGGTGGGCGGTGGTGCGGACCCAGGCCTCGGGGTAGGCCGCACGATCCAGCTTGCGGCGGTGGGCCCACGCCCGTGCGAACGCCTCCTGCGTGCAGTCGGTGGCCTCCTCGAGGTCGCCGATCATCGCGTAGACCTGTCCGGTCACGCGCCGGAACGAGCCCGCGTAGAACTCGTCGAACTCAGCAGCGTCCACGCCGACCTCCTCCCGGGCTGACCCGCCCTGTGCCCGCCCTCGCGGGCGCTTTCGGGAGGGATACGCCGCAGGGCCGTGCCCGGTTGCACGGGGGTGCGAGAAATCTTCCGGTCAGCCTCGATCGTAGGGAGCGCTGCGCCCCAGCCGCTCGAGGGCGCGCTGCGCGAGCGCGACGAAGTCCTCGTTCTCGATCCGGGCCTTGGGCGCGGCGACGTAGACCAGCACCGAGACCGCCGTGCCCTGGCGGAGCACCGCGACGTCGTACTCGATGGTGCGGTCGCCGGGCAGCGCGGTGCTGAGGTGCCACGCCGACAGCGCCGTGGCGCCGGTCCCGGTCTGTGCCAGCTCCTGGACCTCGGTGCCGGCGGTGGCGTCGAGCTCGGGGCAGGCCGCCATCTGCTCGCGGAACCTGGCCACGAAGCCGCCGGCCGCCTTGGCCGGCAGGTTGCCGACCGTCTGGGTGAGGCCCACCTGGGGCGGCAGCTTGGCGTTGCTGAGGACGAAGGTGCGGTAGCTGTTGGCCTGGATCGCCTTGCCGCGGAACTTGCCGTAGAGGTGGACGGTGTTGCAGCCGATGGCACCGGCGTCGATCCGGTCGTCGTTGAGCGCGGCGGCCGGCGTGCCCACCCACGGCCCGGGGTCGGGGGTGATCGGCGGCAGGTCGAGCTCCGAGAGCATCCACGGGGTCCGGCTGGCCCGGTACGGCGCCCGCGGGGTGACCGTCGGGTTCGGGTCGGCGCACCCGCCTGCCGCCGGCAGCGCGCAGATCCGGCCGACGGCCGTCGCCAGCATCCGGGCGACGCCGGCACGGTTGACCCGCGCCGGCGGTGCGGTCGTGGAGAGCGAGGTGACCGTGGTGAACAGGCCGCTGCGCGCCACCCCCACGACGTACGTCGTCGCGTCGCCGCGCGAGCGCAGCACGAACAGTGTCGACTGGTCCCCGACGCCCGGCAGGTCCGCGGTGCTCACCAGCTGCATCCGCGGCATGGTCGAGGCGTCCTCGGCAGGCGAGGGGCAGGTCGCGAACCAGCGGCGGGTGTGGCGGTAGGTGCGGACGGCGCGCTGCTCGGTGGAGGACGCCTCGGCGACCTGGATGACGTTGCGGGGCGTCTTGGGGCGGGAGCGGTCGCGGTAGGTGCGGACCCAGGCGGCGGTGCCCTGCGGGTCGGCGTACCGCGTGGGCTGGCAGGGGAGCACCAGGCCGTTGCCCGAGGAGTTGTCGGACGTCGTGCCCTCCCGCCAGCCGCGGCCGGTCAGGGCCTGCTGGACGGCGTCGACGGGCAGCAGGGTGGTGTCCGGCAGCGTGGTGATGGCCGGGCCCGCCGGGGTGGGTCCGCTGGACACCGGCGTTCCCTCCCGGTCGAGGGTCGGGCGGACGCCGGTGCTGTCGGTGGCCACGGCGCCGCCGGCGACGAGGGCGACGACCGCGGCCGCGCCGCCGATCACGGTGTGCGCGCGGCGCCGGGCGGCGCCGGCCCGCCGGATGATCGTGACCCGCGGCCAGGTGACCGAGCGGGTCGCGTCGCCGAGGGCGTTGAGCGCCAGCGGGATCGCCGAGGTCGGGATCTCCAGCGCCGTGGCGAACTGCGCGGCGCCCTGCTGCAGCTCGCGCTCGGCCGCCTCGGCCGGCAGCCCGATCTCGCCGGCCATCTCCTCCATGGTGACCGCCGCGAGCTGGGTCAGCAGCAGTGCCTTGCGCTGGACGACGGGCAGCGCGCCGAGCGCGTCGAGGGTCCGGCGGGTCTCCTCGCCGAGGTCCTTCTTGCGGTGCCACGGGCGGGTGCTGCTGCGGCGCAGGGCCTTGCGCCACGCGTCGGGGCGGACCGCGCTCTCCGGGTCGGCGAGCCGGCCGGTCTTGCGCCAGTGGTGCCAGGAGACGACGAAGGCCTCGCGCACCGCGCTCCGCGCGACCGCGAGGTCGCCGGTGAGCGCGAAGGTCTGCAGCAGCAGCCGGTCGCGGGCGTCCTTGTAGAAGGCGTCGAAGCTCCCCGTGAGGTCCCCGTTGCTCGCGTCCATGGCCGCACCACCGTACGCCCGGTGGCGGCAGGGTCCCCAACCGCACCCACCGTGGTCCTGGTCTCTCCGGCGGTCCCGGCGTGGCGCGGCCGCCGCGCCGGTCCGTCCGCGTGAAGATGGACGGACCATGACCTCGCTGCAGTCCCCACCGGTACGCCGCTCCGCGGACGCCGACGCCGACCTGCGCCGGCAGCTGGCCACCACGCGCCCGCTCGTGCCGACCGCGACCATCGGCGGGGTGATCGCGGCCGGGGCGCCGCTGCTGGTCTGCATGGCGATCGCGGTCGTCGGCTGGTTCCTCACCGACGCCGGCGGGGAGGGCGCCCCGAGTGGGGCGCTGCGGGTGGGCGCCCACGGCTGGCTGATGGCGCACGGCTCGACGGTCGTGGTCGAGGGCGTGCGGATCACCGCGATCCCGCTCGGCCTCACCCTGCTCTGCGCCTGGGTGGTGTGGCGGGTCGGGCACCGGGTCGGCGAGTCGATCTCCGGGCACGGCCCCGACGCCGACCGGATCGCCGACGGCGCCCGCGACCTCACCGTCCCGTACGCCGCCGGGCTGTTCACCGTCGCGTACGCCGTGGTCGGCGTCCTCACCGCCTCGCTCGCCGCCACCGCGGCCTCCTCGCCCGTCCCGGCGCGGGTCGTGCTCTGGTCGGTTCTGCTCGGCCTCGCGGTCGGGGGGCCGGCCATCGCGTTCGGCTCGGGGCGCGCGGCGATCTGGCTGCCCGTCGTACCTCCCGCGGTGCGGGACGTCGGCCTCGTCGCCCGACGGATCCTCACCCGCTGGGCGCTGGTGTGCCTGGTCGCGCTGCTCGCCGCCTTCGTGCTCGACTTCTCCACCGCCGCCAATGTCGTCTCCCAGCTGCACGCCGACGCCGGGGGCGTGGCGCTGATGACCGTGCTGACCCTGCTGCTGCTCCCCAACGCGCTGCTCTTCTCCAGCGCCTACCTCCTCGGCCCCGGCTTCACCGTCGGGGCCGGCACCACCGTCTCCACGACCGCCGTCGTGCTCGGGCCGCTGCCGATGTTCCCGCTGCTCGCCGCGCTGCCCGACCAGGGCAGCCAGCCGTGGTGGACGGACTGGCTGATGCTCACCCCCGTGCTCCTCGCGGTGCTGGTCGCGGGGCAGGTCCAGCGCGACCGGCCGGTCCTCGCCTGGGACCGGGCGGCGATCCGCGGCTGCGCGGGCGGGATCTCCGCCGGCGTCGTCCTCGCCCTCGTGTCCGGCGTCGCCGGCGGCGCCGTCGGCCCCGGCCGGATGCAGGACGTCGGGCCGTACACCTTCGACGTCCTGCTGCACGCCATCACCTCGTTCGGCATCGGCGGCGTGATCGGCGCGGTCGTGGTCTGCTGGTGGCAGCGCGACGGCGACGGCCGGGTCCGCGGCGCGCTGCGCTCCGTCCGCGACCGGCTGCCGCAGCGGGGCTGAGCGCCGCGCAGGAATCACCTCCTCAGCGGCGATTCCCGCGCTTCTCGACCGTTGCAACGGTCAAGAAGCGCAAGTAAAGGTCCAGAAGTCCGGGCCTCCGGTCGGCCACAGCCTAGAATCCCGCCCGTGCCCGCTCGCCCCCGCCTCGTCGTCCTCGTGTCGGGCTCCGGCACCAACCTCCAGGCGCTGCTCGACGCCTGCGCCGACCCGTCGTACGGCGCCCGCGTGGTGGCCGTCGGCGCGGACCGCGACGACATCGAGGGCCTGGCCCGGGCCGAGCGTGCCGGCGTGCCGACCTTCGTCGCGAAGGTCGGCGACTACAGCAGCCGGGCCTACTGGGACCGGGCGCTGACGGACAAGGTGGCCGCCTTCGAGCCGGACCTGGTCGTGCTCGCCGGGTTCATGAAGCTCGTCGGGGAGAGGTTCCTGGACCGCTTCGGCGGCGTCACCGTCAACACCCACCCCGCGCTGTCGCCGTCCTTCCCGGGCATGCACGGTCCCCGCGACGCCCTGGAGTACGGCGTGAAGGTGACCGGCGCGACCCTGTTCGTCGTCGACGCGGGGGTCGACACCGGCGCGATCGTCGCGCAGACCGTCGTACCCGTGGAGGACGACGACACCGTCGAGACCCTGCACGAGCGGATCAAGGTCGCGGAGCGTGGCATGCTCGTGGAGTCGGTCGGCCGGATGGCCCGCGAGGGGTTCAGCGTCGACGGCCGGCGAGTTCGCCTCGGCGGCTGATCCGCTCGTAGACTGGCCCCACACGACTGGCGCGGGTGGGCAACCACCGGGGAGTGAACGAGCCGGCATCGACCGCCTGGGTGCCCCTCATCGAGATCGACCGACCGATCCCATGAGGAGACGACCATGACCGACCAGATCGCCATCAAGCGGGCGCTGGTGTCCGTGTTCGACAAGACCGGCCTCGACGACCTGGTCCGCGGGCTGCACGACGCCGGCGTCGAGCTGGTCTCGACCGGCGGCTCGGCCGCGCTGATCGAGGGCCTCGGCCTGCCCGTCACCAGGGTCGAGGAGCTCACCGGCTTCCCCGAGTGCCTCGACGGCCGGGTGAAGACGCTGCACCCCCGCGTGCACGCAGGCATCCTCGCCGACCGCCGTCTGCCCGAGCACGTCGCCCAGCTCGAGGAGCTCGAGGTCGCGCCCTTCGACCTGGTCGTCGTCAACCTGTACCCCTTCGCCGCCACCGTCGCCTCCGGCGCCGGCATCCAGGACTGCATCGAGAAGATCGACATCGGCGGCCCGTCGATGGTCCGCGCCGCCGCCAAGAACCACGCCTCGGTCGCGATCGTCACCGACGGCGCCGACTACGCTCGCGCCCTCGGGGCCGCCCGCGCCGGCGGCTTCACGCTCGCCGAGCGGGAGGCGCTGGCCGCCAAGGCGTTCGTCCACACGGCGACGTACGACGTGCAGGTCGCCTCCTGGATGGGCTCGGTGCTGACCGATTCCTCCGAGGGCACCGGCTTCCCGGCCTGGATCGGCGGCACCTGGGACAAGCAGGCCGTGCTCCGCTACGGCGAGAACCCGCACCAGCCCGCCGCCCTCTACCGCTCGGGCTACGGCCCCGGCGGGCTCGCCGCCGCCGAGCAGCTGCACGGCAAGGAGATGTCCTACAACAACTACGTCGACACCGACGCGGCCCGCCGCGCGGCGTACGACCACGGCGACGCTCCGACCGTGGCGATCATCAAGCACGCCAACCCCTGCGGCATCGCCGTCGGCGCCGACGTGGCCGAGGCGCACCGCCGGGCGCACGAGTGCGACCCGGTCTCCGCATTCGGCGGCGTGATCGCCACCAACGTCGCGGTCTCGGTCGAGATGGCCCGGCAGGTGGCGGAGATCTTCACCGAGGTCATCGTCGCGCCCGGGTACGACGACGGCGCGGTCGAGGTGCTTGCCCGCAAGAAGAACCTCCGGATCCTGGTCGCCGAGCCGTTGGCGGCCGGCGGGGTCGAGACCCGGCCGATCAGCGGCGGGCTGCTGATGCAGCACACCGACCGCTTCCAGGCCGAGGGCGACGACCCGGCCGCGTGGACGCTGGCGACCGGCGACGCGGCCGACGAGCAGACGCTCGCCGACCTCGCCTTCGCCTGGCGCGCGGTCCGCGCGGCCAAGTCGAACGCCATCCTGCTGGCCAGGGACGGCGGCGCGGTCGGCATCGGCATGGGTCAGGTCAACCGGGTCGACTCCTGCAAGCTCGCCGTCGAGCGCGCCAACACCCTCGTCGAGGGCCAGGAGCGGGCCCGCGGCGCGGTGGCCGCCTCCGACGCCTTCTTCCCGTTCGCCGACGGCCCGCAGCTGTTGCTGGATGCTGGAGTACGGGCCATCGTGCAGCCCGGCGGCTCGGTGCGCGACGAGGAGACCATCGCGGCCTGCAAGGCGGCCGGGGTCACCATGTACTTCACCGGCACCCGCCACTTCTTCCACTGAGCCGCTGCGCGCCTGAGAGGATCGACCCGATGACTGCACAGAAGCTCGACGGCAACGCCACGGCTGCCGCGATCAAGGACGAGCTGCGCGTCCGCATCGACAAGCTCCGCGAGCAGGGGATCACCCCCGGGCTCGGGACGGTGCTGGTGGGCGACGACCCCGGCTCGCGCTGGTACGTCAACGGCAAGCACAAGGACTGCGCCGAGGTCGGCATCGCCTCGATCCGCGTCGACCTGCCCGAGGTCGCGACGCAGGAGGAGATCGAGGAGGCCGTCGCCGCCCTCAACGCCGATCCCGCCTGCACCGGCTATATCGTCCAGCTGCCCCTGCCGCGCGGTCGTGACGAGAACCGGGTGCTCGGCCTGATCGACCCGGCCAAGGACGCCGACGGCCTGCACCCCACCAACCTCGGCTGGCTGGTGCTGGGCAACGAGGCGCCGCTGCCGTGCACGCCGTACGGCATCGTCGAGCTGCTACGGCGCCACGACGTCCCCATCGCGGGCGCCGAGGTGGTCGTGGTCGGCCGCGGGATCACCGTGGGCCGTCCGCTCGGCCTGCTGCTGACCCGGCGCTCCGAGAACGCCACCGTCACCCTGTGCCACACCGCCACCGTCGACCTCGCCGCCCACGTGCGCAAGGCCGACATCGTGGTCGCCGCCGCCGGCGTCCCCGACATCGTCACCGGCGACATGGTCAAGCCGGGCGCCGCGGTCCTCGACGTGGGCGTGAGCCGGGTCGACGGCAAGATCGCGGGCGATGTCGCCGCGGACGTGTGGGACGTCGCCGGGTGGGTCTCGCCGAACCCCGGCGGGGTGGGACCGATGACCCGCGCCATGCTGCTGGCCAATGTGGTCGCGATGGCGGAGCAGCAGGCGGCGCTGAGCGGGAAGGCAACGCGCTGAACGACGAGACCCCCGAGGAGCAGCTCCCCGAGGAGGAGCCGCGCCGGTACCCCTCGACGATCGGCGGCGCCTGCTACATCGCCGTGCTGGTCGTCGTGGGCGTCGGCCTCGTGGTCGCGTCTGCCTCGGACTGGCGGGTCGGCCTGCGGATCGTGTCGGGCGCGCTCGTCGCGGCCGCGGGCCTGCGCCTCGTGCTGCCGGAGAAGGACGCCGGCATGCTCGCCGTGCGCCACCGCTTCCTCGACGTCGGCATCCTGGTCGCCGTCGCCGTGGGGCTCTTCCTGCTCGCCGCCGCGATCCCCGAGCAGACCTGAGCTCTCCGGCTCTGCCGTCGCTCCTGCCGATCCATCGCCCCGGGGCGCCCGCGACACCGCCGGAGCGGACCGCGGGGCGGGCTTCCTGGCGCGCTGTAACACGTAGTCCGCTGCTCTACCAGCCCGATGCCTGCGGTACCAGCCGCGCACAGAGGGGGCCGAGCGATGTCTTGCGGCTGCCACAGCAGCGAACAACGTGTTACAGCAGCGGAGTGTCCGGTACAGCCGCGAACCACGTGTTACAGCTCGGGGGCGGCCCGGGAGCAGACCTAGGCAGAACACACCCGGGTACGACGAGGGGCCGGCGCCGCCCACGGCCCCGGCGCCGCCCACGGCCCCGGCCCCTCGTCGTACGGATCAGATCAGGTCAGATCAGGCCCAGCTCCGTGACCGCGGCCTTCTCGTCGGCCAGCTCGGCGACGGACGCGTCGATCTTGCCGCGCGAGAAGTCGTCGATGTCGAGGCCCTGGACGATCTCCCAGTCGCCACCGGCGGTGGTGACCGGGAACGAGGAGACCAGGCCCTCGGGCACGCCGTAGGAGCCGTCGGAGACGACCGCCATGGAGACCCAGTCGCCGGCGGGGGTGCCGGCCAGCCAGTCGCGGGCGGCGTCGCAGGTCGCGGACGCGGCGGAGGCGGCCGAGGAGGCGCCCCGGGCGTCGATGATCGCGGCGCCGCGCTTGGCGACGGTCGGGATGAAGGTGTCGGCGATCCAGGCCTGGTCGTTGACGACCTCGGCGGCGTTCTTGCCGGCGATCTCGGCGTGGAAGATGTCGGGGTACTGGGTGGCGGAGTGGTTGCCCCAGATGGTGATCTTCTTGATGTCGGTCACGGCCGAGCCGGTCTTGGCGGCCAGCTGCGAGATCGCCCGGTTGTGGTCGAGGCGGGTCAGCGCGGAGAACCGCTCCTTGGGGATGTCGGGGGCGTTGCTCGCGGCGATCAGCGCGTTGGTGTTGGCCGGGTTGCCGGTCACGCCGATGCGGACGTCGTCGGCGGCCACCTTGTTGAGGGCCTTGCCCTGGGCGGTGAAGATGGCGCCGTTGGCGGAGAGCAGGTCGCCGCGCTCCATGCCGGGACCGCGCGGACGCGCGCCGACGAGGAGGGCGAGGTTGACGCCGTCGAAGATCTTCTCCGGATCGGCACCGATCTCGACGCCGGCGAGGTTCGGGAACGCGCAGTCGTCGAGCTCCATCACGACGCCCTCGAGGGCCTTGAGGGCGGGCTCGATCTCGAGCAGGCGCAGCTCGACGGGACGGTCACCGGCGATGGCGCCGCTGGCGATGCGGAAGAGCAGGCTGTAGCCGATCTGGCCGGCCGCGCCGGTCACGGCAACCTTGAGCGGGGTGGTGCTCACAAGGACTCCTTCAAGGAACTCGGTGGACTCCCGCGACGCTAGCAGCGCCCGGCCCGACGCGGGCAGGCGGTCCGGCTGCTGCGACGATGGCGCCATGCGGAGACGCGTCCCCGCCGCGATCGCGGCCCTGGCCCTCGGCTCCGCCGTGCTCCTCGCCGGCTGCGGCTCCGCGTCCGCCCCGAGCCCGCCCGCGGGCGTCGACGGGCTGGTCATCCCGACCCCCGACCCCGACCCGGCCGACTTCGTCGCCGCCGTCGACAACCCGTGGCTCCCGCTCGCCCCCGGCTCCCGCTGGGAGTACGCCGACAGCGGCTCCGCCACGCCCGCGCTGGTCCTCACCGTCGTGGCCGGCCCGCAGGTCGCCGGCGTCGCGACGACCACCCTGGTCCGCACGCATCCCGACGGCACCGTCGAGCGGGACCTCTACGCCCAGGACCGGGACGGCAACGTCTGGTGGTTCGGCCGCGAGGGGGAGTGGCGGGCCGGTGAGGACGGCGCGGAGGCCGGCCTGGCGATGCCCGCGACCCCCCGCTTCGGCGACGGCTTCCGCACCGCCGCGGCGCCGGGGCTGGCCGAGGTCGCCACCGTGACGGCCGTCGGCGCGGAGGTCACGGTCCCGCTGGCGACGTACGACCGCACCGTCGAGCTCGAGGTCGAGGACGCCACCGGCTCCCGCACCGAGGTCTACGCCCGCGGCATCGGCCTGGTCCGGACCGGCGAGGCGGGCCTCGTCGCGTACGACGCCGGCGGCTAGCCCCGCCGCGGAGCCAGGTCCTGGGGCTGGTTCTCGGCGATCCAGGCGTCGATGCGGCCCCAGCGGTCGAACAGCCACTCGATCCGCGCCGTGCGGTCCAGGGGGATCTCCGCGCGGGGCACGCGCCACCAGCCCATGAGCAGCCGCTTGTCCATCGGCAGCTCGCGCCAGATGCTGCCGACGGAGTCGAGGTGGTCCAGGCCGGTGTGGGCGACGAGGAGGACGTCGGCGCTCGGTGCGGCGTCCAGCGCCGCCAGGACGCCGCCGGGCTGCGGGGCGAGGACGTGGGCCATCGCCTCGGCCTGCTGGGCCATGACCTCGCGCCCCGAGCCGCGGAGCCGGTCGATCGCGCGGCGCCGCCGCCGCGGGGTGAAGTTGCCGCCCTCGGGGAAGATCACGAAGGCGTCGTTCTCGTCGAGGCCGCTGGCGAGCACGCCGATCTCCGCCACCAGGTCGCGGCCCCGGCCCCGGCCCTTGGCGATGAAGGTGCTGGGCAGCCGCGACAGCATCACGCCGAGCGCCGGGTCCCAGGCCAGCATCGCCTTCAGCACGATCCGCGGCTCGCGGTGGTACCAGTGCATGAGGGCGTACATGATCGAGAAGGAGTCGCCCACCCCCGCGTGCCGGCAGAGGACGAGCAGCGGCTGGCCCGGGAAGGCGTCCGGCGTCGGGCCCACCGTCTCGATCTTCAGCCGCAGCACGCGCCGGGCCTCCCGGAAGAACACCACGAGGTACCAGCGCATCAGCCGGTAGTGCACCCGCTCGAACCACGGCCGGTGCAGGAGGGCCCCGAAGCCCGAGGCGATCCACAGCCCGAACGCCGCCAGGAGGACCAGGGTCTCCAGGGTCAGGTGCAGCACCGCGACCCACAGCAGCCGCAGCGGCCGCAGCCAGCCCGGCACGAACGCCGACATGACCCCGGCCACGATCAGGGTGAGCGGGAGGGTCGCCCACAGCCACACCGTCAGCACGATGGCCAGGGGCGCGACCACGAGCCGCTGGAGCGACCACGTGAGCGCAGGGCTCATCGGGACTGCTCGTCGAGATAGGCGGCGCTCGCGGCGTACGCCGCCTCGACCCTCCTGGTCACCGCGGAGGCGTCACGGTAGGACGTCTGCCGATCGTCGGCCTCGCTGACCGCCGACGGCAGCAGGTGCACCTCCACGCCGGGCGGGAGCTGGCTCATCTCGCGATGGAAGCGGTGCCGGCGCGCGATCTCGAAGGACACGCGGGCAACGTCCCACGGGCGCCGCGGCGCTGACAAGGGCCGTTCGAGCCGCCCCACCTGGAGCACGTAGAGCCGGTCGGCGCCCAGCTCGACCGCCCGGCCGACCGGGACCGAGTTGACGATGCCGCCGTCGAGGAAGTGCTCCCCGTCGATCTCGGCCGGCGGCAGCAGTCCGGGAACGGCGGCCGAGGCGATGACCGCCGGCACCACCGGCCCGTTGGTGAACCAGTGCTCGGACGCGCGCTCGATGCTGGCCGCGCAGCACTGGAAGGTGACCGGCAGGTCGGCGAACACGACGCCGCCGAAGAGCGCGTCCAGCCGGTCGCGCAGCGGCTGCGCCGAGTGCAGATGGGTGCCGGTCTGGACCGCTCGCCCCAGCTGCCGCCAGGCCGGGGCGCCGTACACGTCGTTGCTCTCGGTGACCTCGCGCCACAGGTCGGCGAGGCGGGTGACGCACGCGGAGGTGGGCTCGGCGGCGACGACCAGGCCGTTGAGCGCGCCCACCGACGTGCCGACCACCACGTCGGGGACGACGCCCCGCTCGAACAGGGCGCGGAGCATCCCCACCTCGACGGCGCCGAGCAGGCCGCCCCCGCCCAGGACGAATGCGGTCCGCGACATCGGCTCGCTCCCGCCGCCCGTGGTCGGTCGCGCCAGGTCACCGCATCACTGCGGTGGGCGCACCTGCGTCTGGTCGCTGGCCGGCGGCGCCCACCCGGTCTGCGGGTCGGGCGCGGCAGGCGCGCCGGGAGCACCCGGGGCACCGGCGGCGCCGGGAACCCCCGGAGCGGGCGGCTGCTGCTGGGCCGGGATCCACTGCTGCGTGGCGGGGTCCCACTGCCAGCCGTCCTGGATGATCGGCTGGCTCTGCTGCTGCAGGGGCTGCTGCGCCTGGTGCTGGCCTTGCGGCTGGCCGTAGGACTGCTGGTTCCACTGCTGCGTGAACGCCGGGTCGGAGGACCCGCCCGCGCCGAAGTTGAGGCCGGAGCCGGGCACCGGGTCGGCGCCGCGGCCGAAGAGCAGCGGGTAGAGCACGCCGGCGACGGCGCCGCCGATGAACGGTGCGGTGATGAACGGCCAGACCTGGACGATCCAGTCGCCGCCGCTGAACAGCGCCGGGCCGAGCGAGCGGGCCGGGTTGACGGAGGTGCCGGTCAGCGGGATCAGCATGAAGTGGATGACGGCCAGGGTGACGCCGATCGCCAGCGGGGCGAGGGCGGCCACGGCGCGGTTGCGCTCGTCGGTGACGGCGAGGATGACCAGCACGAAGAGGAAGGTCATCAGCAGCTCGATCAGGAACGCCGCCCACCAGGCGTAGTCGTAGTCGCCGGCGCTGAAGCCGTTGGTCCCGAGCGGGTAGCGGTCGTCGAACGCCTCGAAGCCGTCCAGGCCGAGCAGCAGGATCATCAGGACCAGGGCGGCGGCGATGGCGCCGACGAACTGGGCCGCGGCGTACAGGCCGGTGTCCTTCCACGAGATCCGTCCGCCGAGGGCGGCGCCGATGGAGACGGCCGGGTTGAAGTGCCCGCCGGAGATCCGGCCGAAGGCGTAGGCCATCAGCGTCACGGTGAGGCCGAAGGCCAGGCCGGTCTGCACGATGGAGCCCTGGTTGACGACAGCCACGCCGCAGCCGAACAGGACCAGCGCGAAGGTGCCGACGAACTCGGCCAGGAGCTTCTGGACGATGGTGGGCGGGATGTCGGCCTGCTCGGCCACTGCTTCTTGCGTCATGGGAAGACCCTCTCCTCGGTTCGGCTCCCGAAAACCAGCCGGGTTGCAGGGCTCAGCCTAGTCACTACTGTGGCCACCGAAGCGGACCCGAACCCCTCCATCAGGTATCTTGACGTCAAGAATCCCATCAACGGCCCAGGAGCGACGCCCGAACATGTCGAGCATCATCTACACCCACACCGACGAGGCGCCGCTGCTCGCGACGTACTCCTTCCTGCCGATCGTCGAGGCGTACGCCGCCAAGGCCGGCGTCGCCTTCGAGACCCGCGACATCTCGGTCGCAGCGCGCATCCTCGCCCAGTTCGGCCTCGCCGACGACGCGCTGACCGAGCTCGGCGAGCTCGCGAAGACGCCCGAGGCCAACATCATCAAGCTCCCCAACATCTCCGCCTCGATCCCGCAGCTCAAGGCCGCGATCAAGGAGCTGCAGGCGCAGGGCTTCGACATCCCGGACTACCCGGAGAGCCCGGCGACCGACGCCGAGAGGGAGATCCGGGCCAAGTACGACAAGGTCAAGGGCTCCGCGGTCAACCCGGTCCTGCGCGAGGGCAACTCCGACCGCCGCGCGCCCGCCTCGGTCAAGAACTACGCCAAGACCCACCCCCACACCAACAAGCCGTTCGCCGACGGCTCGAAGACCGACGTCGCGACCATGAGTGCCCACGACTTCGCGAGCAACGAGAAGTCGGTGACCCTCGCGCAGGACGACACGCTCTCGATCGTGCTGGAGACCGAGAACGGCGAGACCGTCGTCCTCAAGGACGGACTGAAGGTCCTCGCCGGCGAGATCGTCGACGGCACCAAGATGGAGGCCGCGCACCTCGACGCCTTCCTCCGCAACGCCCTCGCCGAGGCCAAGGCCCAGGACGTGCTGTTCTCCGTCCACCTCAAGGCGACCATGATGAAGGTCTCCGACCCGATCATCTTCGGCCACGTCGTGAAGGCCTACTTCGCCGACGTCTTCGCCCAGTACGGCGACCAGCTGGCCGCCGCGGGACTCTCGGCCAACGACGGCCTCGGCGCGATCCTGTCCGGTCTCGACGCGCTCGAGAGCGGCGCGGAGATCAAGGCCGCCTTCGAGGCCGCGCTCGCCGCCGGCCCGCGCCTGTCCTACGTCAACTCCGACAAGGGCATCACCAACCTGCACGTTCCCAGCGACGTCATCGTCGACGCGTCGATGCCGGCGCTGGTCCGCAACGGCGGCCGCCTCTGGGGCGTCGACGGCGGCGAGGACGACACCCTCGCGGTGATCCCGGACTCGTCGTACGCCGGCGTCTACCAGGCCGTCATCGACGACGTGAAGAAGAACGGGCCGCTCGACCCGGCCACCATCGGCACGGTCCCCAACGTCGGCCTGATGGCGCAGGCCGCCGAGGAGTACGGCTCGCACGACAAGACCTTCGAGATCCCGGCCGCCGGCACGGTCCGCGTCCTGGCGTCGAACGGCGACGTGCTGATCGAGCACGACGTCGAGGCCGGCGACATCTGGCGCGCCTGCCAGACCAAGGACATCCCCGTCCAGGACTGGGTCAAGCTGGCCGTCACCCGCGCCCGCGCCTCGCAGACCCCGGCGATCTTCTGGCTCAACGAGTCGCGCGCCCACGACGCCGAGCTGATCAAGAAGGTCAACGCCTACCTGCCCGAGCACGACACCGACGGCCTGGAGATCCAGATCCTGTCGCCGACCCTCGCGACGGCGTACTCCCTCGAGCGGATGCGCAAGGGTGAGGACACCATCTCGGTGACCGGCAACGTGCTGCGCGACTACAACACCGACCTGTTCCCGATCCTCGAGCTCGGCACGTCGGCCAAGATGCTCTCCGTCGTTCCGCTGATCGCGGGCGGCGGTCTCTTCGAGACCGGCGCGGGCGGCTCGGCGCCGAAGCACGTGCAACAGCTGGTCGAGGAGAACTACCTGCGCTGGGACAGCCTGGGCGAGTTCTTCGCGCTCGTCCCCTCGCTGGAGAAGTACGCCGAGCAGGCCGGCGCCCCCGCCGCGCAGGTCCTCGCCGACGCGCTCGACCGCGCCACCGGCACCTTCCTCAACGAGGACCGCTCGCCGGGCCGCAGGCTGGGCACGACCGACAACCGCGGCTCGCACTTCTACCTCGCGCTCTACTGGGCCGAGGAGCTGGCGAGCCAGACCGAGGACGCCGACCTGGCGGCCGCGTTCAAGCCGCTCGCCGAGACGCTGCGGGCCAACGAGGCGAAGATCGCCGAGGAGCTGATCGCCGTCCAGGGCAGCCCCGCCGACATCGGCGGCTACTACTACCCGGACGCCGAGAAGACCTCGGCCGTGATGCGCCCGAGCGCGACGCTCAACGAGGCGCTCGCCGCGTTCTGACCGTGGTGCTGCCGGAGCCCCGTGGGCTCCGGCAGCACACGCTCAGTCGAGCAGGCCGGTGACCGTGCCGGCGGCCACCGTGCGCCCGCCCTCGCGGACGGCGAAGCCGAGGCCGACCTCGAGGGCCACCGCCTTGCCGAGCTCGACCGTGACCTCGACGGTGTCGCCCGGCAGCACCATCGCGACGTCGCCGAGGTCCAAGGCCCCGGAGACGTCGGTCGTCCGGACGTAGAACTGCGGACGGTAGTCGGAGGCGAACGGCGTGTGCCGGCCGCCCTCGGCCGCGGTGAGCGCGTGCAGGCTCGCGGTGAACCTGCGGTGCGGCCGAACCGAGCCCGGTACGACGAGCACCTGGCCGCGGCGTACCTGCTCCCGGCGGACGCCGCGCAGCAGCACCGCCGCGTTGTCGCCGGCCTCGACCGTGGGCAGCGTCTTGCCGAAGGTCTCCAGGCCGGTGGCGACCGAGGCGACCGTCTCGTCGAGCCCGACCAGCTCGACCGGGTCGCCGAGCGCGAGCGAGCCGCGCTCGACCGCGCCGGTGACGACCGTCCCGCGGCCGCTGATGGTGACCACACCCTCGACGGGCATCAGGAACGGCTCGCCGAGCTCGCGCTCGGGCACCGGCACGTAGTCGTCGACGGCCGCGACCAGTGCCCGCACCGACTCGACCCAGCGCGGGTCGCCCTCGAGCGCGCCCAGCGCCGAGACCGGCACGACGGGGACCTCGTCGCCGGGGAACCCGTAGGCCTCGAGGAGCTCACGCACCTCGAGCTCGACGAGGTCGAGCAGCTCGGGGTCGTCGACCGTGTCCGCCTTGTTCAGGGCCACGACCAGCCAGGGAACGCCCACCCGCCGCGCGAGCAGCACGTGCTCGCGGGTCTGCGGCATCGCGCCGTCCTGGGCGGAGACGACCAGGATCGCGGCGTCCACCTGGGCCGCGCCGGTGATCATGTTCTTCACGTAGTCGGCGTGCCCGGGCATGTCGACGTGGGCGTAGTGACGGGTCGGCGTCTCGTACTCCACGTGCGCGATGTTGATGGTGATCCCGCGCTGGACCTCCTCCGGGGCACGGTCGATCCCGTCGAACGCGACGAACGCGTTGGCGTCGGGGTCGGCCTCGGCGAGCACCTTGGTGATCGCCGCGGTGAGGCTGGTCTTGCCGTGGTCGACATGACCCATGGTCCCGATGTTGAGGTGCGGCTTGCTCCGCACGAACTGGCTCTTGGCCATCGTCTTTTCCTTCTCGAGTGGTGTCCGGATGCGCAGGACCGTGCCGGTCGCCGATCCCTCCCGCGAACGCGGAGGGCCGGCCGGCGGGCGACCCTCCTCCGTGGTCCTGCGGGAGCAGGAGGAGGGTCAGCGTCGGGCGCCGTCGAGAACGAGAGCCGTCCGCGCGCAGCCCACAGCGCCCGTCAGGCCCCGGCCTGACGGGTCCACGAGGACGATGCCGGACATGGACAGCACGGTAGGTCTCCCCGTCGGGGACGCCAACTGCTTTTCGCTCGCTCGCGTTGCGTTGCGTCGCGCCGACGGCGCTGGTGCGTGCGTGCCACGTCCGGCAGGATCGGGGAGTGCATCCCGACCCCGCGCTGACGGCCGCCGTCCGCGCTGCGCTGCGGGCCGCGGCCGACCCGTCCCTGGCGCCCGGGCAGCAGGCCTACATGAGGTCCGCGATGCCCTTCCTCGGCGTCCGGGTGCCCGAGGTGCGCCGCCTGGTCCGGGCGACGGTGCGCGACCTCGGCGTACGCGACGGCGAGCAGCTCGCGGCCGCCGCCCGCGAGCTGTGGGACGACGCGACCCATCGCGAGGAGAGGTACGCCGCCGCGGCCCTGGTGGCGCTGCGCCCGCTCGAGGGCGACCTGGCGCTGGTGCCCTTCCACGAGCACGTCGCGCGGACCGGCGCCTGGTGGGACCACGTCGACGAGGCCGCGCACCGGGTCGCCGACCTGCACGACGCACACCCTGTCGAGACCGCCGCGATCGTGCTGCGCTGGTCGGTGGACGACGACATCTGGGTGCGGCGGCTGGCGATCCTCGGCCAGCTGGGCCGCAGGGAGCGCGTCGACCTCGACCTGCTCGCCGCGGTGATCGAGCCCAGTCTCGGCGACCCGGAGTTCTTCCTCCGCAAGGTGATCGGCTGGGCCCTGCGCGACGCCGGCAGGGTCCACCCCGACTGGGTTCGCGGCTACGCCGACGCCCACGACCTCAGTCCGCTCAGTCGCCGCGAGGCCCTCAAGCACCTGTGAGCACCGGCTTTCGCCGCAAGATATTCGGAGGCGAAGTGTCGGCGCAGGAACCTACGCTGGTCGCGATGACCACGACGCTGACCCCTCCCGTCGCCCCCGGGCGGCCGTCCGTCGGCGGCGACCCGGCGCGCCGCGTCGACTGGCGCCGCCTGCGCACGCCGGCCGCGGGCTTCGCCGTGGGCGCGGTCGCGGTCGCCGCGCTCGGGCAGGCCCTCGGCACCGTCGTGGCGGGCCGGATCGCCGACCACCCGACGGCCACGCTGGTCGGCTGGCTGGCGGGCTTCGTGGTCGGCGCCGCGGCGATCGACACCGCCGGCCGGGTCGTGTGGGCGGCGGTCGTCGACCGCGCGGAGGGTCGGCTGCGCGGCGACCTGCTCAGCGCCGCCCTCCAGCAGCCGCTGGCCCACCTCACCGAGCAGGCCGTCGGCGAGGTGCTCGACCGGGTCGACGACGACACCCACGAGGTCGGGACGCTGCTGCGCCAGCAGATCTGGCTGGCGATGCGCACCGGCTTCGCGTCGGTGCCGATGTGGCTGGTCGCGGGCTTCACCTGGTGGCCCGCGTTCCTGCTCTTCCCGCTGGTCGGCACGGTGACCGTCTGGGTGATGCGCCCGGCGCTGATCGAGATCGCCCGCCGCAAGGTGATCGAGGAGGCGGCCTGGACCGACCACGCCGCGGCCCTCGAGGAGGGGGTCGCCGGCCGCGACGACCTGCGCACGAGCCTGGGTCGGGCCTTCGCCGTACGACGTCTCGCGCAGCTCTCCGCCGACGTCCACGAGAAGTTCCGCCGGGTGCTGATGATCGAGGCCCGGCTGGCGGTCAAGGTCGGCCTGCTGCTCCACGGCCTGCTGGCGGCGATCGCGGTCTCCGGTGTCGCGTTGGTCAGCGGCGACCACCTCGGCGTCGCGCGCCTGGTGACGCTGTTCCTGGTCACCACGATCTTCGTCGGCCAGATCAACAACCTGGCCCACCAGCTGCCCGACATCCAGGCCGGCCTCGGCGCCGTGCTGCGGCTGCGCCAGCTGCTCGCCGTCGAGGCCGAGCCGGAGGGTGGCGACGCGGTGCCGGCCGGCGCGCTCGACCTGCGCATCCGCCACCTCGACTTCAGCTACGCCGAGGGCTCCTTCGCCCTGCAGGACGTCACCCTGTACGTCGAGGCGGGGCACACCCTCGCGCTCGTGGGCCGCACCGGCTCCGGCAAGTCCACCCTCGCGTCGCTGCTCTCGCGGGCCGCCGAGCCGCCGCCGGGCACGATCTTCCTCGGCGGGGCCGACATCACCACCCTCGACCTCCACGAGCTGCGTCGCCGCGTCGGCGTGGTGACCCAGCGCACCGAGATCCTCGCCGGCACGCTGGCCGACAACATCACCCTCTTCGCGCCGGTGCCGCGCGAGGAGGTCGAGGCGGCCGTCGAGGAGCTCGGCCTCACCGACTGGGTCGCGGGGCTCCCGTCCGGCCTCGACACCCTCCTCGGTCCTGGAGGTACGACGCTCTCGGCGGGCGAGGAGCAGCTCGTCGCCTTCGCGCGGCTGCTCGTGCGCCATGTCCAGGTCGTCGTCCTCGACGAGGCGACCGCACGGATGGACCCGGTCACCGAGGCCCGGGTCGTGGCCGCCGCCGACCGGCTGATCAGCGGCCGCACCGGCATCCTCGTCGCCCACCGGCTCAGCACCATCGAGCGGGCCGAGGCCGTGGCCGTGCTCGATCACGGCCACGTCATCCAGCACGGCCCCCGCGACGAGTTGGCCGTGGTCGAGGGTCCGTTCCGCCGGCTGCTGGCCGCCAGCGACACCGCGGGCTTCGCCGACGCCGACCCGCTCGACACGGTGGACCTGGAGACGGGCGTGGGCGGGCGGCGCCGTACCGGAGAGCCGCCGCAGCGTCCCGCCGTCGGTCCCGGCTCGTCGCTCGCGCGGGGGACCTGGAACGCCTTCTGGGTGCGGCCGTGGTGGGGCGCCTGGTCGGTGCTGCTGTTCCTCGGCGGCACGATCTTCGCCCCGCTGGGCGCGATCACCGGCTTCGTCTGGGGCAAGGTCGTCGAGCGGCTCGCCGCGGGTGAGTCCCCGGCCGCGCTGACGGTCGTCCTCGTGCTGAGCCTGCTCGTCGCCCCGTTCCTGCTGGCCGACGCCTTCCGCCGCTACCCGCGCTGGTGGATCGAGGTGATGCTGCGCGTCCGGATGGCGGTGCTGCTGGGCCAGGTCCGCAGCCACCGGCTGCCGCGCACCCCACCCGGCGAGGTGGTCGCGCGGTCGATGGACGCCGACCGCTACGCCCGGTACGCCGACCGCTGGGTCGACTTCGTCAACGGACTCCTCATCGCCGCGATCACCATGGTCGCCGGCGGCACCTGGCTGGCCGGCGGCGTGCTGCTGGTCGTGATGACGACCAGCGCCCTGGCCTCCTCGATCGGCCGCCCGATCGCGGGCCGCTCCGCCGCCCGGTCCTCGGCCGCGCGGGCCCGGTTCGGTCGCGCGGTCGTGTCGGCCGTGGAGTCGGCGCGCACGGTCAAGCTGGCCGGCCGCACCCCGCAGGTGCACGCCCACCTGCGCAAGGTCGACGACGGCCGGGTGGAGGCCGCGGTGTTCGAGCACCGGGTGCAGGCGGTCCTCGACGGCGTGCCGATCGTGATGGTGCAGGTCGGCGTGGTCGCCGCCTGGGCGCTCTACCTGTGGGACGTCTGGGGCCTGGCCACCGCGCTGCTCGTCGCCACGGCCGTCAACGGCTTCGACTGGTTCGGCCGGGTGGCCGGCGCGGTCGTGACCGAGGCGCCCGGCGTCCGCGCCTGGCAGCAGGCGACCTCCCGGTTCGCCGGCGGCACCGACCTGATGGCGCTGCCCGCGGGGATCGACCTGGTGACCGGTGCCGCGCCGGACCCGGTCGCGGCCGGCCGGGTCCCGCTCGACCGGCTGGAGCTGGCCGGCTACACGGCCGTCCACGACGACGGCACCGTCGGCGCCACCGGCGTCGACCTGGCGGTCGAGCGCGGCGAGCTGGTCCTGCTGGTCGGCCAGGTCGGCTCGGGCAAGTCCAGCCTGCTGTCCTCGCTGGCCGGCCTCATCGACCACCGCGGCTCGCTGCGCTGGAACGGCGAGGAGGTCGCCGACCCCGAGACCTTCCTGCGCCCGAGCCAGGTCGCCCACGTCGCCCAGGTGCCGCGGGTGCTGTCGGGGACCTTCGCCGACAACATCCTGCTCGGCCACGACCGGGCGGTCGCCCAGCCGGTCGCGACCGCCCGGCTGGCAGAGGACGTCGCCGAGGCGGGTGGCCCGGACGCGGTCATCGGCCACCGCGGCGTCCGGCTCTCCGGCGGTCAGGTCCAGCGGCTGGCCCTCGCCCGGGCGCTCGCCGCCGACGCCGAGCTGCTGCTCGCCGACGACGTGTCCAGCGCCCTCGACGCCGCCACCGAGATCGAGCTCTGGGCCGCCCTGCGCGAGCGCCACACCACCGTGATCGGCGCGACCTCCAAGCGGGCTGCGCTGGCGCAGGCCGACCGCGTCGTCGTCCTGGTGGACGGGCGGGTCGCGGCCGTCGGGCCGTGGTCGGCGCTGGCGGGCGACTGGGGTCACCTCGCCGGCTGAGTCTGGCCCCGACGTCGCAGGAATAGCGCCCCGGCCGGGCCGGTTAGGATCCCACGTGACCTCCGCGCCGACGACCTCCACCGAGGCCCGCACCGAGCCCGAGGTGTCCCACCACCGACCCGCCCTGGCGATCCTGGCGCTCGCGGTCGGCGGGTTCACCATCGGCACGACCGAGTTCATGACGATGGGTGTGCTGCCGGAGATCGCGCGCGGTGTGGACGTGTCGGTGCCGGCCGCCGGGCACGTCATCTCGGCGTACGCGCTCGGGGTCGTGGTCGGCGTACCGATCCTGGCGTTCTTCGGCGCCGCGCTCCCGCGTCGCGGGATGCTCGTCGGTCTGATGGGGGCCTACGCCGTCTTCAACCTGCTCAGCGCGGCCGCGTCGAGCTACCACGTGCTCGCGGTGGCCCGGTTCCTCGACGGCCTGCCGCACGGCGCCTACTTCGGCGTCGCCAGCCTGGTCGCGGCCAGCCTGGTCACGCCCGAGCGGCGCGGCCGGGCGGTCGCCAGCGTGATGCTGGGCCTGTCCGTCGCCAATGTCGTCGGGGTCCCGCTGGCCACCTTCCTCGGCCAGCAGGTCGGCTGGCGCTCGACGTACCTCCTCGGCGGCCTGCTCGCCCTCGTCACGGCCGCGATGGTGCTGGCCGTGGTGCCGTCGGTGCCGGGCGCCGCCGAGGCGAGCGGCCGCAAGGAGGCCCGGGAGTTCTTCGGGAGCCTGCAGGTCTGGCTGACCATGGCGGTCGGCGCCGTCGGCTTCGGCGGCATGTTCGCCGTCTACTCCTATATCGCCAAGACCGTCACCGTCGTCGGCGGGCTGGACCGTGGCACCGTGCCGCTGTTCGTGCTCTCGCTCGGCCTCGGCATGGTCGTCGGCACCTGGCTGGCCGGCGAGCTCGCCGCCTGGTCGGTCTACCGCAGCCTGCTGCTCTCCGGCGTCACCGGCATCGCGCTGATGCTCGTCTACTACGTCGCCGCGCCCCACGGCTGGCTGCTCCTGCCGGTCGCCTTCCTGGTCACCGCCACCGGCTCGGTGCTCGTGGTCAACCTCCAGCTGCGGCTGATGGACGTCGCCGGCGACGCCGTCACCCTCGGCGCCGCCATGAACCACGCCGCGCTCAACATCGCCAACGCCCTGGGCGCCTGGCTCGGCGGCCTCGTCATCGCCGGCGGCTACGGCTACCGGGCGCCGGCCCTGGTCGGCGCCGGGCTCGCCGCCGTCGGCGTGCTGATCCTGCTCGTCTCCGCCGTCGTGCACCGCCGCAGTCTCGCGGTCGCGGCCGCCTGATCCCGCCGGCCCGGCGGCCTGTGGATCCTCGTTACCGGTCGCGGCCCGCGCCTGAGAGAATCGCTCCCATGTCCGCCACCACCGAGCACCCCCCTGTGCCGGAGACGGCCCAGCCGGCCGTGCCCGAGGGAGCCGCGCGGCCGCGCGTCCTCTCCGGCATCCAGCCGACCGCCGACTCCTTCCACTTCGGCAACTATCTCGGCGCGACGCGGCAGTGGGTGGACCTGCAGCGCGACCACCAGCCGTTCTTCTTCATCGCGGACCTGCACGCGATCACCGTCGAGCACGACCCGAAGGTGCTGCGCGAGCGGACCCTGCGTGCCGCCGCCCAGCTGCTGGCGATGGGCATCGACCCCGCACGCAGCGCGATCTTCGTGCAGAGTCACGTTCCTGAGCACGCCCAGCTCGCCTGGGTGCTCAACTGCCTGACCGGCTTCGGCGAGGCGCGCCGGATGACCCAGTTCAAGGACAAGTCGGCCAAGGGGGGCGAGGGCGCGGCGAGCGTCGGCCTCTTCACCTACCCGATCCTCCAGGCGGCCGACATCCTGCTCTACCGGCCCCACTACGTGCCGGTCGGCGAGGACCAGCGCCAGCACCTCGAGCTGACCCGCGACCTCGCGCAGCGCTTCAACTCCCGCTACAAGAAGACCTTCCGGCTGCCCGAGCCCTACATCCTCAAGGCGACCGGCAAGATCGCCGACCTCCAGGACCCGACGAAGAAGATGTCGAAGTCCGGCTCCGCGCCCAACGGCATCATCGAGATGCTCGACGACCCCGCCCGCTCGGCGAAGAAGATCCGCTCCGCCGTCACCGACTCCGGCACCGACATCCGCTTCGACCCCGAGGGGAAGCCCGGGGTCAGCAACCTGCTGACCATCTACTCCTCGCTGACGGGGGAGAGCATCCCCGCGCTCGAGGAGCAGTACGCCGGCAGGATGTACGGCGACCTCAAGAAGGACCTCGCCGACGTGGTGGTCGGCTTCGTCACGCCGTTCCGGGACCGCACCCTCGAGCTCCTCGACAACCAGGACCACCTCCTGCAGGTGCTGGCCCAGGGGGCCGAGACGGCCGGATCGGTCGCGGAGAGCACGCTGCGCGACGTCTACCAGCGGATCGGGTTCGTGGCGCCGGTGGAGCGTCGTACGGAGGCCGGCTGATGCCGGTGATCGGCGTCGCCGTCGCCATCCCGGAGCCGTGGGCCGCCGAGCTGGTGGCCTACCGCCAGCGGATCGGGGACCCCACCGCCGAGGGCGTCCCCAGCCACATCACGCTCATCCCGCCCACCGAGGTGGCCGGCGGGCTCGAGGAGATCGAGGCCCATCTCGCCGCCGCGGCGGCCGGAATCGAGTCGTTCCGGGTGCATCTGCGAGGAACGGGTACCTTCCGGCCCGTGTCGCCCGTCGTCTTCGTCAGCCTCGCCGAGGGGATCTCCCAGTGCGAGCAGCTCGCCGACGCCGTACGACGGGGGCCGCTCGCCGTCGAGCTGGGCTTCCCCTACCACCCGCACGTGACCGTCGCCCACCACCTCGACGACCCCACGCTGGACCGGGCGTTCGAGGACCTGGCCGGCTTCGAGTGCGCCTTCGACGTCACCGACTTCCACCTCTACGTCCACCACGAGCAGGAGGGGTGGCGGGCGACCCGGACGTTCCCCCTGACCTGACACCGACACCCCGAGGGCTGACATGACGCTGGTCGATCGAGCCAAGGCGAAGGTCACGGAGCTGCGTGATCGCCACCCCGTGGTGGATCACGCCGTCCGGATGCAGGAGCACTACGGCGCCGTCCAGGGCAGCCAGCAGGCCGGCGGGGTGACCTACTTCGGCTTCCTGTCGGTGTTCCCGATCCTCGCGCTCGCGTTCTTCGTCGTGGGCTGGATCGCCCGGGTGTTCCCCGACGCGCAGGACGCGCTGGTGCGGGCCATCGACGAGGTCCTGCCCGGACTGGTCGGCACCGGTGAGGGCCAGGTGAACCTCGACGACGTCCAGAGCGCCGCCGGCGCGGTGGGGCTGATCGGCCTCGCCGGCGTGCTGTACGCCGGGCTCGGCTGGCTCTCCTCGCTCCAGGCCGCGCTGACGGTGATCTTCGAGCTGCCGGAGCGACTGCGCCCCAACTTCGTCATCGGCAAGCTGCGCGACCTGGTCACCCTCGCGGTGCTCGGCGTGGTCCTGCTGCTCAGCGTGGTCGCCTCCGCCGTGCTCACCCGCACCTCCCGCGCGGTGCTCGACATGGTCGACGTCGGTGCGGAGCTCGGCTGGCTGGTGACCGTGGTCGCCGTGCTGCTGGGCCTGGCCGCGTCGGCCCTGCTGTTCTTCCTCATGTTCCGGCTGCTCGTGCGCCCCCCGCTGCCCCGCGCGCCCTGTGGTCGGGCGCCTGGCTGGGCGCCGTCGGCTTCGAGGTGCTCAAGCAGCTCTCCGGCCTGCTGCTCACCGGCACCCGCGGGCAGCCGGCGTTCCAGGCCTTCGGCATCGCGCTGATCCTGCTGGTGTGGATCAACTACTTCTCCCGGGTGATCCTGTACGCCGCCGCCTGGGCGCAGACCAGTCCCGCCGCCGAGCAGCCTCCGGTCCCGGTCCCCGCCGCCGCGGCGATCGCGGCGTCCGCGGGGCCCGCCGTACCCGCGGGGAACGGCGCGGCGGCGCCCCCACCGCGGCTGCCCCGGCTCGTCGCGTTCGCGGCCGGCGGCCTCGCCGGCGTACTGCTCACCCTGGCGGGCCGGCGCCGCCGCTCGTGAGAGAGACTGGGGGCGTGAAGTTCGAGCGCAAGCACGCCCTCCTGCTCCTGGCCGTCGCGGCCTGGAACGTCCTCTCCTTCGGCAACTTCGCCAAGAACCTCTACCAGGCCTACGACGCCGGCGAGGACCGGGCGACCGGGTACTGGGTCGCCCACACCGTGCTCATCGTCGTGAACTTCGTGATCGCCGGCCTGCTCGGCTCGCTGGGCTGGAAGGCCCTCCGCGCGTCGCGGCACCGCTGACCCGGCTCGTCCTGCCCTCTGAAATGCGCTGACCCGGCGCATCCTTACGTCGCTGGGGGTAAGGATGCGCCGGGTCGGCGTGGATCTCAGGTCAGGACGCGCCGGGTCAGTGACCGTTCTTGAGCGCGGTGCGCAGGTCCTTGTTGAGCTGGGAGATCACGTCGAGCGGGATCTCCTTGGGGCAGGCGGCGGCGCACTCGCCGATGTTGGTGCAGCCGCCGAAGCCCTCGTGGTCGTGCTGGCCGACCATGTCGACGACCCGGGTCCAGCGCTCCGGCTGGCCCTGGGGGAGCTCGCCGAGGTGAGTGATCTTGGCGCCGAGGAACAGCGAGGCCGAGCCGTTGGGGCAGGCGGCGACGCAGGCGCCGCAGCCGATGCAGGTGGCCACGTTGAAGGCGCGCATCGCCTTGTCGCGCGGGACCGGGGCGGCGTTGGCCTCGGGGGCCGAGCCGGTGTTGGCGGAGACGAAGCCGCCGGACTGGATGATCCGGTCGAAGGCGGAGCGGTCGACCACCAGGTCCTTGATGACCGGGAAGGGCTCGGCGCGCCACGGCTCGATGGTGATCGTGTCGCCGTCGCTGAACGAGCGCATGTGGAGCTGGCAGGTCGTGGTGACCTCCGGGCCGTGGGCCTCGCCGTTGATCATCAGCGAGCACATGCCGCAGATGCCCTCGCGACAGTCGGAGTCGAACGCGACCGGCTCCTCGCCCTTCTCGTTCAGCTGCTCGTTGAGGACGTCGAGCATCTCCAGGAAGCTCATGTCCTGCGAGATCCCCGAGACCTCGTAGGTGTGGATGCCGCCCGTGTCGTCCGGCCCGTCCTGGCGCCAGATCTTGAGGGTCAGGTTCATGCTGTCCGCGCTCACTTGTAGCTCCGCTGCTTCATCTCGATGGCGGTGTAGATCAGGTCTTCCTTGTGCAGCACCGGCTGGCCGCCCTCGAGCGAGTCGCCGCCCCACTCCCAGGCCGCCACGTAGGCGAACTCGTCGTCGTGGCGCAGGGCCTCGCCGTCGTCGGTCTGCGACTCGGCCCGGAAGTGGCCGCCGCAGGACTCGCGGCGGTTGAGGGCGTCGATGCACATGAGCTCGCCGAGCTCGATGAAGTCGGCGACGCGGCCGGCCTTCTCCAGGCTCTGGTTGAGGGTGTCGGCGGAGCCGAGGACCTTCAGGTTGCTCCAGAAGTCGGCCTTGAGCTCGCGGATGAGGTCGATCGCCTTGCGCAGGCCCTCCTCGGTCCGCTCCATGCCGCAGTACTCCCACATGATGTTGCCGAGTTCCTTGTGGTAGCTGTCGGCCGAGCGGGTGCCGTCGATGGAGAGGAACCGGTCGATGCGCTCCTGCACCGACCGCTTGGCCTCGACGACCGCCTCGTGGGACTCGTCGATCTTCTCGAACGGGCCGTCGGCGAGGTAGTCGCGGATGGTGTTGGGGAGGACGAAGTAGCCGTCGGCGAGGCCCTGCATCAGGGCCGAGGCCCCGAGGCGGTTGGCGCCGTGGTCGGAGAAGTTCGCCTCGCCGGACACGAACAGGCCGGGGATGTTCGACTGCAGGTGGTAGTCGACCCACAGGCCGCCCATCACGTAGTGGACGGCGGGGTAGATCCGCATCGGGACCTCGTACGGGTTCTCGCCCGTGATCCGCTCGTACATGTCGAAGAGGTTGTCGTACTTCTCCTCGACGCCGGCCTTGCCGTAGCGCTTGATCGCGTCGGTGAAGTCGAGGTAGACGCCGCGGCGGAAGTCGCCGACCATCGGACCGACGCCGCGGCCCTCGTCGCACATGTTCTTCGCCTGGCGGGACGCGATGTCGCGGGGGACCAGGTTGCCGAAGGACGGGTAGATCCGCTCCAGGTAGTAGTCGCGGTCCTCCTCGGGGATGTCCCGCGGGTCCTTGTCGCAGTCCTCCTTCTTCTTCGGCACCCAGATCCGGCCGTCGTTGCGCAGCGACTCCGACATCAGGGTCAGCTTCGACTGGTGGTCGCCGGAGACGGGGATGCAGGTCGGGTGGATCTGCGTGTAGCAGGGGTTCGCCATGTAGGCGCCCTTGCGGTGCGCGCGCCACGCGGCGGTGACATTGGACCCCATCGCGTTGGTGGAGAGGAAGAAGACGTTGCCGTACCCGCCGGTCGCCAGGACGACGACGTCGGCGAGGTGGGTCTCGATCTCGCCGGTGACCATGTCGCGGGCGATGATGCCGCGGGCCTTGCCGTCGACGACGACGAGCTCCAACATTTCATGCCGGGTGAACTGCTCGACGGTGCCGGCCGCGACCTGGCGCTCCATGGCCTGGTAGGCGCCGATCAGGAGCTGCTGGCCCGTCTGGCCGCGGGCGTAGAACGTGCGGGAGACCTGCACGCCGCCGAACGAGCGGTTGTCGAGCAGGCCGCCGTAGTCGCGGGCGAACGGGACGCCCTGCGCGACGCACTGGTCGATGATGTTGGCCGAGACCTCGGCGAGGCGGTAGACGTTCGACTCGCGCGAGCGGTAGTCGCCGCCCTTGACGGTGTCGTAGAAGAGACGGAACGTCGAGTCGCCGTCCTCCTTGTAGTTCTTGGCCGCGTTGATGCCGCCCTGCGCCGCGATCGAGTGCGCCCGGCGGGGGGAGTCCTGGTAGCAGAAGGACTTCACGTTGTAGCCGGCCTCGCCGAGCGTGGCGGCTGCGGCGCCGCCGGCCAGGCCGGTGCCGACGATGATCACGTCGAGCTTGCGGCGGTTGGCCGGGTTGACCAGGCGGTTCTCGAACTTGCGGGTGGTCCAGCGCTCGGCGATCGGGCCGACCGGGGCAACGGGGTCGACCAGCTTGTCGCCGAGCGTGTAGTAGCCGTGCGCGTCGTCGGACTTCTGGACCGAGGCCTCGTTCAGCGGGGTGAGGCCGTCGTGGAGGGTGCTTCCAGCCATTCTGGGGAGCTCCTTACTTCTCGATGATGCCGACGAGGACGGACAGCGGGACCAGCGAGAAGCCGCCGGCGATCACGATCGCCACGACCCAGCCGGTCGCCCGGGCACGGGTCCGGGAGACGGCTGAGTTGGTGAGGCCGAGCGTCTGCAGGGAGCTGAACGTGCCGTGGTGCAGGTGGAGGCCCAGGGCGACCATCGCGAGCAGGTAGATGACGGTCATCCACGGGACCTCGAAGGTCTCGACCAGCAGGCGGTAGGGGTTGTCGCCGCCGGTCTCGCCGTTGCTGGGGTTCACCTTGACGATGGTGAAGTTGAGCAGGTGCCACACGATGAAGACCAGCAGGGTCAGCCCGCCCCAGCGCATCGTGCGCGAGGAGAGCGAGGAGCCGCGGTTCTTCTTGGCGACGTACTGCACCGGCCGGGCCGCCGCGGCGCGGCGCCACAGGGCGACCGCGCAGGCGATGTGGACGACGACGGCGACGATCAGGCCGACGCGCATGATCCACAGGAAGCCCTCGTGCGGCAGCATCGGCTCGCCGAGCTCGCGCAGGTGGTGCGCGTACTCGTTGAACGCCTCCTCGCCGGCGAAGGCCTTGAGGTTGCCGTACATGTGCCCCAGGACGAAGCCGATGAACAGCAGGCCACTCACGGCCATGAGAATTTTCAGGGCGATGGTCGTGCGCGCTGCACGAGAGCCCTTCACCAGTCGGGGACGCGTCGTCGTTGCCACGGGGGGTCACGCTACTCCCGCTACCGACCAGTAGGTGACCGGGACCATGTGAGATATGCACGTAAGGCGAGCCTTACCCGCGCTCGCCGGACGGGTCAGGAGCTGAGCCGGACCGCCGCCTCCGGGGTCGCGACGTGGAAGGTGAAGCTCTCCTCGAGGTACAGCGTCACGGTCTCCGCGTCGTGCCGCTCGTAGCCCAGGGCGAGGTCCTGGCCGACGTCGAGGAGGTAGTCGTCGCCGCGCTGGCTGACCAGTACGCCGCCGCTCAGCCCGGGCGTCCACACGATGGGGCCCTCGACGATCCGGCGCAGGTGCTCGCGCAGCGCGTAGCCGCCGTGCTCGGTCGACTCCATCACGACGCGGTACTCGTCGTTGCCCAGCGCCAGGCCATAGGGCCCGGCGACGCCGTCGCGCAGCAGCAGCTCGACCGCGGTCGCGACCGCCTGCGGCCACGCCTCCGGGGTCCCGCCCAGCGGTACGACGTCGTGGGGCGTCGCCGCGCCGACGCCGGTCACCGCCTCGCCCCACCCGTGGAGCACGGCGAGGTTCTCGGCCGTCGCGATCCGGTGCGCGGCGTCGTCGAGCGGTCCGAGGTCGACGTCGTCGGCGCCTCGGTCGCCGGCGCGGAGCTCGTCGAGGGAGAGCTGGAACTCGGCCCGGAGCTCGACCGCGGGCAGCACCCGGCGCCGGCGGCCGGCGACCCCGGCCGCGGGGGAGTCCAGGGCGGTCGTGCGGCCGAGATTGCGCGAGGAGTAGTCCCAGCCGTGCGGCCCGTCGAAGTCGACGAGCCGGCGGGCGGCGAGCGCGGGCGTGAGCCGCTCCTTCGCCTCGTCGTCCAGCATCTGCCAGCCGGCGTCGGTGATGGGCGCGAGGGCGCGCAGCAGGTGGTTCATCCCAGGTCTCCCTTCAGTGATCCGATGGCGAGCGAGCCGTCCGGCAGGGCGTCCGGCGGGCTGTCCGGTGAGCTGTCCGACGAGCTGTCCGACGAGCTGTCCGACGGGACCGCGGTGCCGACCGGCACCGGCTCGTCGTCGGCGGCGGCGTCGAGGAGGTCGACGGTCGGGACGAAGAAGAGCGTGCCGGTGACGGCGGTCGAGAAGTCGAGGATCCGGTCGTGGTCGCCCGGCGGCTTGCCGACGAACATGTTCTCCAGCATCTGCTCGATGATCCCGGGGTCGCGGGCGTAGCCGATGAAGTAGGTGCCGAACTCGCCCGCGCCGACCCGGCCGAACGGCATGTTGTCGCGCACGATGTCGTGCTCGACGCCGTCCTCGTCGACGATCGTGTTGAGGGTGACGTGGGAGTTGCTCGGCTTCACGTCGTCGGGCAGCTCCACGTCGGAGAGCTTGGTCCGGCCGATGGCGAGCTCCTGCTCCTCGACGCTCAGCGCGTTCCAGCCGGTGAGGTCGTGGAGGTACTTCTGGGTGACGACATAGCTGCCCCCGGCGTACGACGGGTCCTCGGCGCCGATGAGCACGGCCGCGGCCCGCTCGTCGCCCTCGGGGTTCTCGGTGCCGTCGACGAAGCCGAGCATGTCGCGCTGGTCGAAGGACCGGAACCCGTGGACCTCGTCGACGACGCTCGCGGCGCCGGCGAGCCGGTCGGTCAGGTGCTGGGCGAGCTCGAAGCACAGGTCCATCCGGTGCGCGCGCAGGTGGACGAACAGGTCGCCCGGCGTGGCGGGCGCGTGGTGCCGGGCGCCGGTCACCTCGCGGAAGGGGTGGAGCAGCGCCGGCCGGGGCGCGGCGAACAGCCGGTCCCAGGCGTGTGCGCCGATGCCGACCACGCAGGTCAGCTCGCCCTCGGGGATCCGGAACCCGACCGACCGCCGCAGCCCTCCGACGTCGGCCAGCAGCGCGCGCACCGTGGCGGCGCCGTCCTCGCTGCCGTCGAGGGTGTACGTCAGGAAGATCGCCGCCTCGGTGAGCGGGGCGAGGACAGCCTGCGGGGTGGGAGTGGGCATCGGACCTCCGGTCGGGTGCCCTCGATCCTCGTGCATCGGTCACGGCCCCGCCAGTACCGCCATCATCACTGTTTGTTATCAAGCAATGGAATATTGATCTTTGACGTGATGGATACCGGCGCGGCACCCTGGACGGGTGACGAAGACCGGGCCGCGCGAGGATCCCCACGACGACCTGACCGTCACCCCGCCCAAGCGCTGGGCGGCCGGCGTCCCCGCCGTCGCCCACGCGATGGAGTACTCCCTCGAGCAGGCCGGCCCCCGCCGGACGATGCTGACGCTGCTCAGCCTCAACCAGGCCGAGGGCATCGACTGCCCGGGCTGCGCGTGGCCGGACCCGAAGCACCGCCACAAGAACGAGTACTGCGAGAACGGCGCCAAGCACGTCAACGACGAGGCGACCACGCGCCGGGTCACCCGCGAGCTCTTCGCCCGGCACTCGATCGCCGAGCTCGACGCGAAGTCGGACATGTGGCTCAACCACCAGGGCCGGCTCACCGAGCCGATGGTGAAGCGGCCGGGCGCGACGCACTACGAGCCGATCGGCTGGGACGACGCCCTCGGGATCGTCGCCGACGAGCTCAACGCCCTGGCCTCGCCCGACGAGGCGATGTTCTACACCTCGGGCCGGCTCAACAACGAGGCCGCCTTCCTGCTGCAGCTGTTCGCCCGCGCGTACGGCACCAACAACCTGCCCGACTGCTCGAACATGTGCCACGAGTCCAGCGGCTCCGGGCTGGGCGAGACCCTCGGCATCGGCAAGGGCAGCGTCTCGCTCGACGACATCCACGAGTCCGACCTGGTGTTCGTCGTCGGCCAGAACCCCGGCACCAACCACCCGCGGATGCTGTCGGCGCTGGAGGAGACCAAGCGCAACGGTGGCCGGGTGATCGCGGTCAACCCGCTGCCCGAGGCCGGCCTGATCCGGTTCAAGAACCCGCAGAGGCCGCGCGGCGTCATCGGCAGGGGCACCGTGATCGCCGACCAGTTCCTCAAGATCCGCCCCGGCGGCGACCTGGCGCTCTTCCAGATGCTCAACCGGCTGCTGCTCGAGGCCGAGGACGCCGCCCCGGCACCGTGCTCGACCACGACTTCATCGCCGCCCACACGATCGGGTACGACGACTTCGCCGCCCACGCGCGCACGATCACCTGGGAGCACGTGCTCGAGGCCACCGGCCTGGACCGCGCGGAGATCGAGGCGGTCCACGAGCAGGTGCTGCGCAGCCGCAGCGTGATCGTCTGCTGGGCGATGGGCCTGACCCAGCACCGGCACGGCGTCCCGACCATCCGCGAGATCGTCAGCTTCCTGATGCTGCGCGGCAACCTCGGCCGGCCCGGCGCGGGCGTGTGCCCGGTGCGCGGGCACAGCAACGTGCAGGGCGACCGGACCATGGGCATCTGGGAGCGGGTGCCGGACCGGTTCCTCGACGCGCTCGGCCGCGAGTTCGACTTCGAGCCCCCGCGCCGGCACGGCTACGACTCGGTCGAGGGGGTCCGTGCGATGCGCGACGGGAGGGCGAGGGTCTTCGTCGGCGTCGCCGGCAACTTCGTGCGGGCCATGTCCGACAGCGACGTCACGGAGGCGGCCCTGCGGTCCTGCTCGCTCACCGTGCAGATCTCGACCAAGCTCAACCGCTCGCACACCGTGTGCGGCGAGACCGCGCTGATCCTGCCGACGCTCGGGCGCAGTGACCGCGACGTGCAGGCCACGGGCGAGCAGTTCGTGACCGTCGAGGACTCGATGAGCGAGGTCCACCAGTCCCGCGGCCGGCTCGCGCCGGCGTCGCCGCACCTGCTGAGCGAGGTCGCCATCATCGGCCGGCTGGCCCGCCGCACGCTGGGCTCGGGTGCGGACGGGATCGGCGCGATCCCCTGGGAGGACTTCGAGGCCGACTACGGCCTCGTCCGGGACCGGATCGCGCGCGTCGTCCCCGGCTTCGCGGACTTCAACGCCCGGGTCGCCGTGCCGGGCGGCTTCCGGCTGCCGAACCCGGTCAACGAGGGCGTCTTCCCGACCCGAGCGGCAAGGCGGTCTTCTTCCGCAACGAGCCCACCTGGATCGAGCCTCCGCCCGGCCACCTGGTGCTGCAGAGCCTGCGCTCGCACGACCAGTGGAACACGATCCCCTACGCCATGAACGATCGCTACCGCGGCATCCACGACGCCCGCCGGATCGTCATGGTCAACCCCGACGACCTCGCCGACCTCGGGATCGCCGACCGCGACCTGGTCGACCTCGTCAGCGTCTGGACCGACGGCAGCGAGCGCCGGGCGCCGGGCTTCCGTGTGGTGGCCTATCCCGCGGCGCGCGGCTCGGCGGCGTCGTACTACCCCGAGACCAACGTGCTGGTGCCGCTCGACAGCGTCGCGGAGATCAGCAACACGCCCACGTCCAAGGGCGTCATCGTGCGGCTGGAGCCGGCGCCGCTTCGCTGAGGCTCAGCACCCGGGCGAGGTCGACGCCGCGGGCCGTCTCGACCAGGGCCCGCGCCAGCATCGACTCCGGGCCGTGGCCGGCGAGGACCAGCCCGACCTGATGGGTACGCCGCGGCCCGGGCAGCGGGATGGCCCGGATCCCCTCCGGTACGCCGAAGGTGGGCAGCCACGCGTGCGGCACCACGCTCGACAGCCCCATCGACGCGACGTGCGCGTAGACCGCCGAGACCGTGTCGGTCTCGACCACGACCTGGCTGTCGATCCCGGTGTCGGAGAGGTGCCCGTCGATGATCCGGCGGTTCTGCATGTCGCCCGTGAGCAGGCACAGCGCGGACCGCGCGGCATCGGCCCAGGTCACCGCGTCCCGGGCACCGTGCTCGCCGTCGACCGGCGTCAGGAACAGGTACCGCTCGCGGTAGAGCGGCACCACGCGCACCTTGCCGAGGGGCTCGCCGTCGACGTACGTCATCCCGACGTCGATGTCGAAGTCGTTGAGCCGCCGCACGATCTCCCGCGACGACATCGACAGCAGCAGGAAGCCGGTCAGCGGGTGCTGCTGCCGCATCGGCGTCGTCAGCAGCGACGCGACCGTCAGCGCCGTCGGGATCGCGCCCATCCGCAGGGTGCCGTTGAGGCCGCCGCGCATCGCGGCGATCGACTGGTCCAGCGAGGCCCGCTCGGCCAGCATCCGCTGCGCCCAGTGCAGCACCTGCACGCCCTCCGGCGTGAACCCCTCGAACCGCTGGCCCCGCTTGACGATCTGCACGCCGAGCTCCTGCTCGAGCTTGCGGATCCCGGCCGACAGCGCCGGCTGGGTGACGTGGCACGCCTCCGCGGCGCGGCCGAAGTGGCCCTCACGTGCCAGGGCGGTGAGGTACTCCAACCGGCGCAGCAGCATGGATGTTGCTTACCAGACCGGCGGCGCGCCGGGTCAGCCGGACGCGTCGTCGAGGAGCCCCTGGAGGTCACCGAGGGGAGGCCGGCCCCGGGCGCGAGGGCGACGGCCAGCAGCAGCCGGGCCTTCTGGGGGGTCAGTTCCCGCGCGCACAGCAGCGGCTCGCCGGCCGGCGCCGTGGAGCCGTACGGCGTGCGCTGGGCCTGGCACACCACGACCCCGCGGGCGGCGGCGTCCTCGAGGGCGAGCCGCTCGCCGCCGGTGGGGAACCCCGCGCCGGTCCCGGCGGAGACGATCCCGCTCACTCCCCGCTCGACCGCCGAGCGCACCGCCGCCCCGTCGGCGCCGACGTAGGACGTGACGATCTCGACCGGCGCCAGGCCGGCCGGCAGCGGAGCGTCGCGCAGCGGTCCGGTCCGGGCCCGACGGCTCCACCGCGGCACGCCGGTGCGGATCTCGCCGACGGGGGTCGCGCTGGCCCGGAAGGAGTCCACCCGGGAGCTGTGGCTCTTCATCGCCTCCGCCGGGTGCAGGACGGCGCCGTCGGAGACCACGACGACGCCGTGCTCGCGAACCCCGGGGGAGCGCGCCACCGCGAGGGCGTCGACGAGGTTGGGCAGGGCATCGCTGCCGATGGCCGTGGGCGGCCGCATCGCAGCCGTCACGGCCACCGGCACCCGGGCGCCGAGCAGCCAGATCAGGAAGGCGACCTCCTCCAGCCCGTTGGACCCCAGCGAGACCACCGCGCCGGCGACGGCGGTCGGATCCAGCGCGCGCAGCCGGGCGACCAGGCCGAGCAGGGCCTCCGGCGCGAGGTCGTGGCTCGGACGGGCCTCGACGGCCTCGATGCTCACCGGCCCGACCAGTGGGCGGACCGGCTCGAGCACCTCCTCGGGCGGCAGCGAGCGGCCGGTCCGCCAGTACCGGTCGGTGTCCAGCGGATCGTGTCCATGCGCCTGGAGCGTGCCGCCGAGGCTGAGCCAGTGGACCGGGAGACCGGCGCTCACCGTCCCGGCGCTCCGTCGTCGAGGAACGCGGCGACGGTCGCGGCGAAGAGGTCGGGACGATGGTCGACGGACGCGACCCCGGTCCCCGGGAGCACCGCCGAGACGGCGCCGGGGATCGAGGCGCACAGCCGGGGGACGTCGGGCAGCGAGTAGCCGTCGTCCTCGCCGCACAGCACGAGAGTGCGGGTGCGAACCTGCTGGATCCGCTCCTCCATCCGGTAGGCGTTCACCGCGCGGTGGCCCTCCTCGACCCGGTCGATCACCCGCAGGCCGTCGGCGACCAGGCGGGCCAGCAGGTCCGGGCGGTCGGCGGGGTAGAACGAGCGGCGCCGGTTCCACAGCTCGCCGAGGTGGCTGCCGTCGGCGGCGGGTGTGACGTGGTCGATCGGCGTCGCGCCGGCCACCCGGGCGCGCCGGGCGGCGTCGACGTACGGGACGCCGGAGAGGACCAGGCTCTCGATCTGCTCGCCACGGCGGGCGGCGACCTCGATCGCGACCACGCCACCGGTGTGGTGTCCGACCAGGCTCACCCCGGTCAGTCCGAGCGTGTCGACGAGATCCTCGACGGCGTCGGCGAACAGCTCGATGCGGAACGGTTCGGACGTGCGGGCCGAGGCCCCGAAACCGAGGGTGTCCATGGCGATGGCGTGCCGGCCCGCGCCCAGGAGGGGCAGCACGTCGCGGTACTCGTCCCAGGAGCGCGGCGTCTGGTGCAGGAGGAGCACCGGTGCGCCGGAGCCGCTCTCGGCGTAGTGCAGCTGGCCGAAGCGCGAGTCCGCGTAGCCCTTCGCGATCGCCGGTGGCCCGGACCTCTGCTCGTCGGACATGCCTTCAGGACTCCTCGCTCAGTAGTCGGCCGTAGCCGGGAACCGGTGCCGGCAGGTCGAGCATGCGCAGGACCTTCCACAGCAGTGCCTGGTTGCTGGCCACCACCGGGATGCCCAGTGCGTCCTCGATCTCCGCGATGCTGGCGGCCACCTGGGCGCCTGCGCAGCTGATCAGTACGGCGTCCGCGCGGCGCGCGTCGGCGGCGCGCGCGATCCGCCGCCACTCCTCGGGCGTCAGGCAGCCCTGCTCCACCGGGGTCGCGCACTCCGGGCCGCCGCGAGCGACGACCTCGTGGCCGGCGGCGGCGAGGTGGGCGACCTCGGCCTCCTCCACCTCCTGGGGGTACGGGTCGAGCAGCACGAGGCGGTGGGCGCCGAGATGTGCGAGAGCCTCGAGGACGGCTTCGATCGTGGTGACGCTCGGGATGCCGGTGGCGGCGGTGATCCGCTCGTTGACCCGGGCGGGGCCGAGCAGCATGCTCGCCGCCGTGCAGTTGAAGGCGATCAGGTCGACGGCCGCGTCGGCGAGCAGGGCGGCATGGGCCTCCAGGCCTTCGGCCAGCGCCAGATCGTCGGCCACGCCGGTGCGCCGGAACGGCATCCGGGTGGTGAGGAACTGGACGCCGGAGGGCGCCATCAGCTGGACCTCGTAGTCGCACAGGCCGCCGGAGGGGTACAGGTGACCGACGCGCGCCGCAGTGCCGAAGCCGATGCCCACGGTGATCCCCTCTGTAGGTTTAGTACAGCGTACGGGATCATGTACGAGTCGAGCAACGGTCAGTTCAGGAGCGCTGCGCCTCGGTCTCGAGAGCGCGAGCGAGCACCTCGACCAGGAGCTCCATGCCCCAGTCGAACTGTGCCTCGGTCGGCAGCATCACCAGCTGCGGAGCCAGCTCCACCACCAGGGGGAACTCGGTGGCCGGGAGCCCGGCCCAGTAGTGCTGCTGCTGGCGGCGCAGCTCCGCGCCGTCCTCGCCGCCGGCCGCGCCCCACTGGCGCGGCGCCTGGTAGGCGGCGAATCCCAGGGCGAACTGGATGAGCAGGCCGTAGCAGCGCACGGCGGTCTCGGCGGGGATCCCGGCGTTCACCAGGCGCTGGAGCACGTCCTCCATCGCCGCCTTGAGTGAGGCGTGGGACCGCGTGACCCGCGAGGAGAGGAGCCAGGAGACGCTCGGATGCTCGGTCATCAGCTTGACGAACGCCTGCGCCACGGCGCGCAGCGCCTCCTCGGGCGTCTCCTCCTCCACCGGCGGCAGCTCGATCCCGCTCATCACGTGGTCGGCCATCGCGTCCAGGATCTCGTCCTTGCTGCGGAAGTAGCCGTAGAGGGTCATCGTGCCGGTGCCGAGCTTGGTGGCCAGGCTCCGCACCGTGACGGCGTCGAGGCCGGCGCTCGAGTCGGAGACCTCGAGCGCCGCGGCGACGATCGCCTCCCGGCTGATCTTGCCGCGGCTTCCGCTGCGCCTCTCCTTGGGGCTCACCGTGGGCCGCCGTCCGGCGCTGTCTCGGTCACGTTTCCCATGTCTCCTCTGGTGCGGCAGGGGCTACCCGCTGATGTCGTCGTACACAGTACGACAACTGCCGCCGTCGCGGGCGCGACCGCCATCCCTACAGGTGTGCGCCCCAGTGCAGCTGCCTGGTCTCGATCCGCACGTAGAGCCAGTTGATCAGGTTGCCGAGGACACCGAGGATGACCAGGGCCGAGAACATGCCGGCGATGTCGAACAGCGACTGGGCCTGGGTCAGGTAGAACCCGATGCCGTTCTTGCCGCCCACGAGCTCCGAGACGACCATCATGATCAGGGCGATCGGCAGGCCGACCCGCAGCCCGGCCGAGATCATCGGGACCGCCGACGGGAGGATCACCCGGCGGATCACCTCGATCCGGCTGAGGCCGAAAATCTCGGCGACGTCGATCCGCTCCTGCCGGCAGCTGCGTGCTCCGGACGCCGTGTTGACCAGGACGGGGAACAGCACGCCGAAGGCGATGATCGAGATCCGCATGCCGTCGCCGAGCCCGAAGAGCAGGATCGCGACCGGCATCACGGCCACGGCCGGCAGCGCCCGCAGGAACTCCAGCGTCGGACCGGTGTACTGGGCGACCCGGCGGGAGGACCCGATCGCCAGACCTACGACGATGCCCAGCGCGCTGCCGGCGACATAGCCGAGGGCGAACCGTCTCAGGCTGGGGAGCAGGTCCTGGGTGGTGTGCTCCCACATCCAGTCGTCGCGCAGCGCCTTGGCCACCTCGCTGGCCGGCGGGAGGTAGATGCTGGTCGTGTGGCGCCCGGCGTACTCCCAGACGACGAGCACGAGCAGGGGCGCCACCCAGGGCAGCAGGCGAGTAGTGAGTGCCGACCGCATCACCGGTCACCGCCCTCTCGGATGTCGGAGTTCCAGAAGATGACCCGCCGCTCCAGGCCCGCGACCGCCAGGGCGACGACATAGCCGATCACGCCGACCACGAAGATGCCGGCGTACATGTCCTCGGTGCGGATGGCGACCTGCATCCGCACGATGTAGTAGCCGAGTCCGCCGCTGCGGGTGAGGATCTCGACGGTGATGACGAGGATCAGGGCGATCGCGGAGCTGATCCGGATGCCCGCCGCGATGTTGACCGCCGCACTCGGGATCTGCACCCGGAAGAAGACCTGGCGCCGGTTGAGGCCGAAGATCCGCGCCGACTCGATCGCCACCGGATTGACGGCGCGCACGCCGTAGTAGGTGTTGAACAGGATCGGCCAGAAGGATGCGAAGACGATCATGGCCACGGTGGTCGTGGTGCCCACGCCCAGGAGCAGGATCGAGAAGGGGATCAGGGCGACGGAGGGCAGCGGCCGGAGGAATTCGATGAGGATCCGGAAGGTGTTGTAGGCCAGGTCGGAGGCGCCCAGTCCGGCGCCCAGCACGACGCCGGCGACGGCCGCGATCGCCAGGCCCTGCAGGTAGGCGCCGAGGGTGATGCCGATGCCGCTCATCAGGTCGCCGCGCTGCAGCTCCGAGATCAGCGCGCCGCCGATCTCCGAGGGCCGTGGGACGTAGACCGAGGTCACGACCGTCGCGGTGAGCAGCTCCAGGAGCAGCACCAGTCCGATCGCGAAGACCAGGCCCCGCAGGTTGACGGCGGAGCGCCACCGTCGCGTCGGTCGTCTGCGGCGGGCGGCGGCCCCCGGTCGGTCGGCACCGGGTGCGTCGACCCGCTCGGCGGTGGTGGCACTCATCGTTCTTTCCCTCCGGCGCTCGGCCAGCTCGTGTCGTTCACGATCGGTGCTGGTGGAGGCCCGCTCGGGCCTCCACCAGCACGCGGATCACTTGACGTCGGCGATGATGTCGTCGGCCTCGATCGGCCGGGGAAGCACCTCGAAGTGCTTCATGATGTCGATGACCGGCTGGATCAGCTCGGGCGTCACGTCGTCACCGAACTGCAGCAGCTGCAGGCCGTCCAGCGTCTCGTCGGCCAGGTCGGTGTACTCCTGGAGGATCTGCTTGCGCTCGGCCTCGTTGGCCGGGTCGTTGGCCCAGGCGTTGGTGTCGCGCAGGGCGTCCTGGAACTTCTTCACCACGTCGGGCTGCTTCTGCGCCAGCGACCCCTGGCCGAACCAGATCGTGTTGTAGAAGTCCTCGCTGTCGTTGACGGCGTCGTACGGCGACGCGATCGCGTGGCCCAGGCCGTCGCCCTCGATCTGGTAGTTGAACGGCGCGGTCACGGTCGCCGCGTCGACCTGGCCGCTCTCGAAGGCCTGGCCGACCTGGGTGAAGTCCAAGGTGACGACGTCCAGCGACTTCGCGTCGACGTCCACGCCCGCGGCCTCGAGCGTGGCCAGGGTCGAGAGGTGCGGCATGGTGTTGAGCGCGTTCACCGCGATCGTCTTGCCCTTGAGGTCGGCGGGCGAGTCGATGTCGCTCCCCTCGGGGACCATGATCCACACGCCGGGGTTGTCGACGGTGTACACCGCGCCACCGGCGACGATGGTGAAGTCGACGCCGGCCGACTTGGCCGACGCGATCGACGTGGGCGAGGTCAGGGCGAACTGGGCGTCGCCGGACTCGACGGCGGCCGCGAGCTCGGGGACGTTGGCGACGATCTTCACCTCGACATCGAGGCCGTGGTCCTCGAAGAAGCCCTCCTTCTCGGCGATGAACGCCTGCGAGCCGGAGTCCGAGCCCACCGTGGCGATGGTGATGCTGGCTGTGCCGTCCTCATTGGTCTTCACCTCGGAGCCGCCCGAGTCTCCTCCGCAGGCACTCAGGACGGTGGAGGCCGCGAAGGCGAGTGCGACCAGTCCGCCCATCGTCTTGTGGTTGCGCATGGTGTGTGACCTGCTTTCCTAATCTCTTCAGGGGACTTCTCAGTGGGTCGTCGGGGAGCCGCCCGCGCCGCGGCGCTGGTCGGTGAGTCCCATGACGTCGTGGATGTGCGCGCGGATCCGCAGGAACTCCGGGTGGCTGCGGGTCTCGATCTGGTTGCGCGGCTTCGGCAGGTCGATGACCAGCTCCTCGGCGACCATGCACGGCGGCTTGCTCAGCACCACGATCCGGTCGGCCAGGTAGATGGCCTCGTCGATGTCGTGGGTGACCATCAGCATGGTGTTGCCGGCGTCCTGCATCCGGTCACGGACGTCGAGCAGGGTGTCCTCGAGGCCCTCCTTCGTCAGGGCGTCGACGGAGGCGAACGGCTCGTCGAGCAGCAGGATCTGCGGCTGGAAGGCCAGCGCGCGCGCGATCGAGACGCGCTGCTGCATGCCACCGGACAGCGCGCCGGGGTGGTAGGACTCGAAGCCGGTCAGCCCCACGTTGTCCAGGGCGCGCGCCACCCGCTCGGCCTTCTCGGCCTTGGAGAGGGACCTGTCCCTGGCGAGGGGGAAGCGGACGTTGCGCTCGACGGTCAGCCACGGGTAGAGCGAGCGGGTGTAGTCCTGGAAGACCAGGGCCATCTCGGGCGGCGGCTTGCTGATGGTCCGTCCGTGCAGGCTCACCGTGCCCGATGTCGGCCTGAGGATGCCGGACATCATCCGCAGCAGGGTCGACTTGCCGCACCCGGACGGGCCGATGATGGCGACGAACTCGCCCTCCCGCACCTGGAACGTGAGGCCGTCGCAGACCAGGGGCCGATCCGGGGCGTACCGCTTGCGGAGCTCACTGACCTCGAGGATCGTGCGCGCGGGAACGCGGTCCTCGACCTGTGTCGGCTCGAGCGAAGTCGTCATCTGTCATTCCCTTCCGGTCGCGTCCGGGTGCCCGGTCGCGGGGTCCGTCATGTGACGGCGAACACGTGCGTACGACGTACGGTACAGTTCCATCCGGCGGAATGGGAGCCCGTTCGGGAAACTTTTCCCAGACGAAACATTTCCGGTGGCCGGCAGCATCCGCCGGGTGCCGGCTGTGTGGCACGGTCCCTTCGGGGGATCGCAGAGGAGGGAAGTTCCGTGGAGCGGAAGCAAGCCCGTGACCAGCCGAACATGCTGGACAAGTGTCTGCGCATCCTCCGCGCCTTCGACGGTGGGGCTCAGCAGTTGCGGCTCTCGGACCTGGCGCGGCGGACCTCCCTGCCGCTGTCGACGGTGCACCGGCTGGCCAACAGCCTGGTCGAGCAACGGTTGCTCGCACAGGACGACGGCGGCTACCAGCTGGGCATCGGGCTGTTCGAGCTCAGCAGCCTGGTCTCGGTGGAGCAGGAGCTGCGGGTCGCTGCCCGTCCCTTCCTCCAGGACCTCTTCATGGCGACGCACGAGACGGTCCACCTCGGCGTCCGCGAGGGGGCCGACGTGGTGTACGTCGAGAAGATCCACGGGCATTCCGATCTCGGCCTGCCCTCGCGGGTGGGGGGCCGGCTGCCGTTGGGCTGCACCGGGATCGGCAAGGCGCTGCTGGCGTTCAGCGGCGAGGAGGTGCGCGCCGAGTACCTGCAGCGACCACTGCGCGCCATCACGAACAAGTCCATCGTCGACCCGGAGCGCCTGGAGCGAGAGCTCGCCGAGGTCCGCGCCACCGGCCTGGCCTTCGAGCGCGAGGAGGCCACCCTCGGTCGCGAGTGCGTGGCGGCGCCGGTGCTGGTGCAGGGAGTCGCCGTGGCGGCGATGTCGATCTCCGTGCCGGTCTCCGCCTACCGGATGCCGCAGCTCGCGGCGGCGGTCAAGACCTCGGCCCTCGGTCTGGCCCGGCACCTGCGCACCGCTCGCGAACGTCGCCAGCCGCCCGGCGAGGAGATGTTCGGCTGAGCCACCCCGCGTCGGCGAGCTCCGGCGGCTGGAAGCTCCTCACCTCCGGCGCCGGGCCGGACCACGCCTCGACCTCGACCAGCGTGGTGCCCGACGCCGGGCCCTGGGCCAGCGCCGAGGTGCGCCGGTCAGCGGTGAGCACGTTGGGGTTGCCGTGCCGGTCCAGGCCGCCCGGCGCGACCGGGTCGTACCACGCCCCGGTGGCCATCACGACGACGCCGCTCATCACCTCCGGCGTGACCCGCGCCCCGGCCAGGCACGCGCCGCGGTCGTTGAAGACGCGCACGACGTCGCCCTCGGCGATGCCGCGCCGACGCGCGTCGTCGGGATGGAGGGAGACCGGCTCCCGGCCGGCCACCTTGCTCTCGCGACTGACGACGCCGTGGTCGAGCTGGCTGTGCAGCCGCGTCGCCGGCTGGTTCGACACCAGCTGCAGTGGGTGGCGCGCTGCACCTTCGCCGCCGAGCCACTCGGCAGGCTCCAGCCAGGCCGGGTGGCCCGGGCAGTCGGCGTACCCGAAGCCGGCGACGGTCTCGCTGAACAGCTCGACCCGGCCGCTGGGAGTCGGCAGCGGGTGGGCGACCGGATCGCGGCGCAGCAGCTCCAGCGCCCCGCTCGGCCGGAGGGCGGCCGGATCGTCGGCCAGCACGGCCTCCCCGGCGCGCCAGAACGCCGCGAAGTCGGGCAGCGTGGTGCCCGCCGCCGCCAGGCGGATGCGGGTCTCCTCGTAGAGGTGGCGTACCCACTCCTGCGCCGCGCGGCCCTCCGCGAAGGAGTCCGCGAAGCCCAGGCGCTCCGCCAGCAGCGTGAAGATCTCGTAGTCGTCGCGTACGCCGGCGGGCGGGTCGACCGCGCGGTGCATCGCCGAGAGCGCCGACTCGAAGCGGCCGTGGGCGAAGTCGTCGCGCTCCAGCATCACGGTCGTGGGCAGCACGATGTCGGCATGCCGTGCCGACGCCGTCCAGAACGGCTCGTGCACGACGACCGTCTCCGGCACCTGCCAGGCCGCCGTGAGCCGGTTGAGGTCCTGGTGGTGATGGAACGGGTTGCCTCCGCACCAGTACACGAGCCGGATGTCGGGGAAGACGACCCGGTCGCCGTCGAAGTCGATCTCGGCGCCCGGGGACAGCAGCAGGTCGGCGATGCGGGCGACCGGGATGGCGGGCAGTCTGGGCGCAGCGTCGGCTCGCTGGGGGAGCGCCGCGACCGGATGCCGGAGCCCGGCGATCCCGGTGCTGTGGTGGGTCCCGAATCCGAGGCCCGCGCCACGGCCGGTACGGCCCAGGTGTCCCGACACCGCCGCCAGCGCGATCACCGCCCAGCAGGGCTGCTCGCCGTGCTGGGCACGCTGCATCGACCAGCTCATGGTGATCAGGGTCCGTCGCGCGGCGATCTCCTCGGCCAGCCGGACGATGGTCTCCGCCGGGATCGCGCAGACCTCCGCGGCCCAGGCCGGGTCCTTGCGGATGCCGTCCTGCCGGCCGTCGAGATAGGCGTGGAAGCGGTCGAAGCCGGTGCAGCACTCGGTCAGGAACCGGAGGTCGTGGCGCCCGGTGTCGATGATGTGCTCGCACACGGCCAGCATCAGCGCGACGTCGGTGTGGGGCCGCGGTGCGATCCACTCGTCGGCGTCGGGGAGGTCGTCGCGGCACGGTCCGACGTTGACGAAGCGGACGCCGGCGGCCCGGCAGTGCGCTCGTCCCTCCGCTGCCCGGTGCCGGTGGACACCGCCCGGGCTGACCTGGCTGTTCTTCGGCGCCAGGCCGCCGAACGCCACGACGAGCTCGGCGTGCTCGGCGACCTGCTCCCACGAGGGCAGCTCGAGCATCAGCTGCTCGGCGCTGATCCCGACCACGTGCGGCACCGTGCGTTGCATGGCGTGGTAGCTGTAGGTCCCGGTGGACCCGGTGTAGCCGCCGGCCAGGTTGAGGAAGCGGTGGACCTGGCTCTGTGCGTGGTGGAACCGGCCCGCGCTGGCCCAGCCGTACGACCCGCCGTAGACGGAGGCGGGGCCGTGCTCGGCGTACACCCGGCGCAGCTCGTCCGCGACCAGGTCCAGGGAGTCCTCCCAGGCGATGGGCGTGAAGGTGTCGTCGCCCCGGGTGTTGTCTCGGTGTCGTGGGCCGTGCCGCAGATAGCCGGTGCGCACCATCGGCTGCAGGATCCGGGCCGCGGCGGTCCGCCCGTCGGTGAGCGAGCGCCCGATCGGCGAGGGCTCGCGGTCGTCCGGAGCGGGGTCGAGTCCGGCGACCTCCCCGTCGCTGACCCGGACCCGATAGCGCCCCCAGTGGGTCGTCGTCGGGGCTCCGGCCGGGGGCTGGGCGCCGGTCGCGTCGGGCATGGGCACTCCTCTGTCGGGCGGTTCTGCTTTCATAGTGTCCGGTACAACGTACGGAAATGCGAGATAAAGTCAGCTGTCGCGATGTCCGGTCGCGGTGAGGAGGGTGGCATGCAACGCTTGAAGATCAACGGCGAGCAGGTCGCGGTCGACGTGCAGGGCGCCGAGTCCCTCGCGGCGGTGCTGCGCGAGCGCGTCGGGCTGACCGGGACCAAGATCGCCTGCGAGCGGGGCGAGTGCGGTGCCTGCACCGTGCTGGTCGACGGCCGGGCGACCATGTCCTGCATCCAGCCCGCGGCGCTGGTCGACGGCGAGGTCGAGACGATCGAGGGGCTCGCCGAGGAGATCCGCGACCTGCGGGAGGAGTTCGCCGACCGCGGAGCCTTCCAGTGCGGCTTCTGCACTCCCGGCCAGCTCGTCCGGGCGACGGCGCTGCTGCGCGAGGAGGCGGGGCGGGCCGGCCTCGATCCGGAGGTGGTCCGGCACCAGATGTCCGGCAACATCTGCCGGTGCACCGGCTACCAGGCCATCGTCGCCGCCGTGGTCGAGGTCGCCGAGCGCCGGGCGGGAGTGGGCGTGTGAGCTACGTCGGCACCGCCCAGCGCCCGCACGACTGGGCGGCGCGCACCGACGGCAGCACCCTCTTCGCCGCCGACCTCCGCCTGCCCGCACTGCACGCGGCGGTGCTCCGTTCTCCCCATCCCTATGCGGACATCGTGGCCCTCGACACCTCGCGCGCGGAGCGGATGCCCGGAGTGCTCGCGGTGATCACGGCGGCCGACTTCGCTCCGGACGCGGTCTACATCCACCGCGGCGCACCCCTGTCCGACCGGCCGCCGCTGGCGCGGGGCACGGTCCGGCATGTCGGTCAGGAGGTCGCCGCCGTCGCGGCCGAGACCGCTGTGCAGGCGGTGGCGGCACTGGCGGCGATCCGGGTCAGGTACCGCCCGCGCAAGGCGCCGTTGACCCTCGCCGAGGCGACGGCCCCCGGCGCGCGGCGGCTGCACGAGCGGACCACCGGCGAGCCCAACGTCTCGGTCCTGTTCCAGACCGAGTGGGGTGACGCGACGACCGGCCGGGCGCATGCCCACGCCGCCGTCGAGGGTCGTTTCGTCTACCCCAGCGTCTCGCACGCCTGCATGGAGACCAACACGACGCTGGCCCGGTGGAACCAGGCGGACGGCACCGTGGAGCTGTGGACCTCGACCCAGGCTCCGTGGTTCATCGGCAAGGAGGTCTCCCAGCTGCTCGGTCTCGATCACGACCAGGTGATCTTCCGTGAAGTCGCCACGGGCGGCGGGTTCGGCTCGAAGTCCAAGGCATCGGAGCACGAGGTGCTCGCTGCGGCGCTCTCCCGCAAGGCGAACCGCCCCGTGCTGCTGAGTCTGACGCGTGAGGAGGAGCTCGGGGCCAACAAGCCGCGGCACCGCTTCGAGACCTGGTTGCGCACCTCCGCCGACGAGGACGGCCTGGTCCGGCTGTACGAGAGCGACATCCGCGTCGACAACGGCTCCTACAACCACATGGGACCCTCCGTGATGAGGGTCGGTGCGATCACCCTGGGCTCGATGTACCGCCCGGACGGTGCGGTCCTGGAGGCCCGGCTGATCGACACCGCCACCCAGCCGGGCGGGCAGTTCCGCGGGTACGGCACACCGCAGGTCTCCCTCGCGGCCGAGTCGCAGATGGACGAGCTGGCCGACCGCCTCGGGCTGGACCCGCTCGAGATGCGCCTGCGCAACGTCAACCGCGAGTACACGACCACGCTGTGCGGCTACGACGTCACGACGGCTCGTCTCGCCGACTGTCTCGACGCGGTGCGCACCGAGCTGGACTGGGACCGCCGTCGCGCCGACCCTCGTCCCGACCGCGGGGTCGGCGTCGCCGCCGGCAGCCACGGCAGCGGCGCCTATGCCTACGAGCTGGCCAACCGCAGCGACGCTGCGATCGACGTCTTCGACGACGGCCGGGTCCGGGTCCGGTACGGCGGGTCCGATGCGGGGACCGGGCAGAGCACCATCCTGGCGCAGATCGCCGCCGACGAGCTCGGGGTCGACCTCGCCGACGTCGAGGTGCTGTCGATGGACAGCGAGCAGACCCCCTTCGAGCTCGGCGCCTGGTCCTCGCGCGGCACCCACATGACCGGCTCCTCCGTCGGCAAGGCGGCCGGCGAGCTGGCCGGGCGGCTGCGGGACCTGGCGCGGGCGAAGCTCGGCGCGCAGGACGTCGTGCTCCGCGACGGCCGGGCCGTCGCGGAGCACGACTCCGTGTCGCTCGGAGACCTGGTCCGGCTCAGCGACGACGCCGTGGACGGCGTGCTCTCCCACGAGACGGTCTACCTGCTCGAGGGAACCGAGCCCCTCGCGCCCGGGAGGTCGACGGCCAATCTCTCGCCCACCTACGCCTATGCCGCGCACGGCGCCTACGTCGAGGTGGACCGGCGTACCGGCGCCGTCGAGCTCCTCGACTACGTGGCGGCCCACGACGTCGGCCGGGCGATCAACCCGACCGCGGTCGAAGGACAGATCGCGGGCGGTGCGGTGATGGGGATCGGCGCGGCACTCGGCGAGGAGCTGGTCCGCGAGGGCGGGCGGATCATCAACACCAGCTACCTGCACTACGCGATGCCCCGCTCCGCCGACGTGCCGTCGGTGCGCCCGGTCATCGTCAACGCGCACGACCCGGCGGGACCCTACGGTGCCAAGAGCGTGGGAGAGATGTCGATCATCCCGCCCGGCGCCGCGCTGGCCAATGCCGTGCAGGACGCGGTGGGCGTGCGCATCCGCGAGCTGCCCCTCACCCCGACAAGGTGATCACCGCGCTCGCGGAGAAGGAGGGCCGGCGGCGCCACCACCGGATCTGGCGGCGGCCCGGCCGCTGGTGGATCGCGTTGATGCGCGCGCTCTACCCGCTGGGCCTGCACCATGTCCTCCACCGCTGGGGCACCCGGTTCGGTCGCGGCGTCGGCACCGGCGTCGCCGACCCGGACGGGGTCACCTCGCTGAGTGCGCCCGGCGACCTGGACGCCGTCGTGCGCGAGGCGGCGGCCGGCGCGCAGGTGATCGGCGGCGGCAGCGACGCCCTGGTCGAGCGACGCCGGGAGGCCGCTCCCGCCACCGTCCTGGTGTCGACGCGCAGTGTGCTCGCCCTGCGCGCAGTCCGGTGGGCGGAGGACGGCGCGCTCCACTGCGGCGCCGCGGTGACCCTCGCCGAGCTCGCCGAGGCCACCCGTGAGACGGTGCCGGTGATCGCGGACGCGATCGACTCGATCGCCTCCGCGCAGATCCGCAACGTGGCCACCGTGGCCGGGAACCTGGTCCAGGAGAAGAGGTGCTGGTTCTTCCGCAACGGCTTCTCCTGCTACAAGCGCAACGGCGTCACGAGTCCCTGCTACGCCGTCATGGGCGACCATCGCTTCCAGCATGCGGTGATCGACGGGCACCGCTGCCAGGCCGTCACGCCGTCCGACCTGGCCACGGTGCTGACCGCGCTGGACGCCCGCGTCGAGCTGGCCGCCGCGAGCGATCGTCGGACGCTGACGATCGAGGAGTTCTTCGTCGGACCGGGAGAGACCGCGCTGCGTCCGGGCGAGGTCGTCGTCGAGATCGTCGTCCCGGCCGCGGCCGTGCGTCGGCGCAGCGCCTTCCGCAAGCTCAACCTGTACACCGGCGACTTCGCCACCGCCTCGGCGGCGATCTCGGGCGAGATCGACGCATCCGGCACCTGGGTCGAGGCCCGGCTCGTCCTCGGCGCGGTGGCTCCGGTGCCGTGGCGGGCCGCGGAGGCCGAGCACTGGCTGCGGGGCCGGACCGCGCCGACCGCCGCGCAGCTGCGCGCCGTGCTGGACCGTGAGCTGGACCGCGAGGCGCACCCGCTGCCCGGCAACGGCTGGAAGCTGGACGCGGTCGCGGGTCTCGCGGAGCACGTGCTGGAGTCGGTGACCGCGACGCGTGCGGACGTCGACCGCGCAGCGACGCGATGAGCGAGCCGCTGTGGGCCGAGATCGTCCCGGCCAGGTCCCACCTCCCGGCGTTCGTCCTCGAGGCGGGTGATGTGCTGCGGGTCGAGGACCTGGCCGGGCAGCAGGCCGCCGACGTCGTGCTCGCGCCCCTCGACGACCCGCGGGACTGGCTGTCGTGCATCTACACCCAGCTGCTGAACCGGACCACCCGGATCACCGCCGGCCACGTCCTGTACTCCAAGCGGGCCCGGCCGCTGGCCGCGGTGGTGGCCGACACCGCGGGCGTCCACTGGTTCGGCGGCGGCTGTTGCAGCGCCGAGACCAACGCCTTCCGGTACGGCGCCGCGCCGGGCGGCAGCTGCCGCGAGAACCTGGTCCTCAGCCTGGCCGGCCGCATCGCCGGGGCGATGGACCTCGAGCTGGACGCGTGTGCGTCCCTGTTCATGAACATCGCCGTGGCCGGCGACGGCGGGATGGAGATCGTGGCGCCGACGAGCGGTCCGGGCGACCACGTCGACCTGCGGGCCGAGCGCGACCTGCTGGTCGCGGTGTCGGCCTGTCCGCAGGAGCGCAACCCGTGCAACGGCTTCGAACCTTCTGCCGTCGGACTGTCGACGTGGCGCTATTAGTACCGTACGATGTACGGGACAAATGAAGGAGTGGTGCCATGAGCCGGATCGTGCTGGGCGTGGGGGCATCCCACAGCACGCTGATGAACACGCACTGGGACGAGGTCGACCACCTGCCGGCGGCCCACGAGTTCCGCGACGGCCTGGGCCGGGCGGCCGACGCCATCGCGGCCGCGCGGCCGGACGCCGTCGTGGTCATCGGCAGCAACCACTTCCGGGGGCTCTTCCTGGACCTGATGCCGTCGATCACGGTCGGCGTCTCCGAGGTGATCGGCGCCGGTGAGGCGAACACCCCGGCCGGACCGCTCCCGGTCGACCGGGACCTGGCCAAGCACATCGTCGACACCCTGGTCGACAGCTCGTTCGACCCCGCGTTCTCGCTGCGGCTCACGGTGGACCACGGCATCACGCACGGTCTGCAGCATCTCGTGCCCGCGCTCGACGTGCCGATCGTGCCGATCGTGCTCAACATGTTCGCGCCGCCGCTGATCCCCCTGGCGCGAGCCGAGGCCATCGGCCGAACGCTGCGTGCCGCCCTGGAGTCCGACGGCCGGGACCAGCGGATCGTCGTCATCGCCTCCGGCGGCCTCTCGCACCGGCTGCCCTGGCCCGACTGGTCGCAGACCCTGTCCGACGACGACCGCTTCCTGGTCGAGGCCTGGCTCAACGGTCGCGAGCAGTGGAAGGAGTTCGAGGTCCGGCGCCGTCAGATCATCCGCGCCGCTCCGGCCCAGATCAATCCCGCGTTCGACGCGGACTTCCTCGAGCAGCTCGCCGCCGGCGACCTGTCGCGCACGATCGCGAAGACGAGCGACGAGATCGAGAAGGAGGCCGGCAACGGCGCCCAGGAGGTGCGCTCCTGGATCGCGATGACGGCTGCCGTCGGCGCCGGCCGCGGCACGACCCTGGCCTACGCCCCGGTGGACGAATGGCTGACCGGAATGGCAGTGGCTCTGTTCGAGCCGCTCGACGAAGGAGACCGAGCATGACCCTGTGGACCCAGCTGAGCACGACCGACTACCGCCACGGCTTCATCGACGCCGGCGGGCTCCGCACCCGCTACGTGCGGGCCGGCGCCGGCGACCCGATCATCATGCTGCACGGGACGAGCGGCCACCTGGAGGCCTTCGTCCGCAACCTCACGGTGCTCTCCGACGAGTTCGACTGCCATGCCGTGGACATGGTCGGCCACGGCTACACCGAGGGGCCCGACGCCGACTACCGGATCCCGCGCTACGTCGAGCACGTGCTCGCCTACCTGGACGCCCAGGGCATCGCGAAGGCGCACTTCATCGGCGAGTCGCTGGGCGGCTGGGTGGCCGGCCGGCTCGCCGCCGACCATCCCGACCGGGTCGGCAGCCTGATCCTGGTCGCCCCCGGCGGCACGGTCGCGAACCCTCCCGTCATGGAGCGCATCCGCACGAGCACCCGGGCCGCGGTCGAGAGCGACGACATCGCGCTCACCCGCCAGCGGCTCGAGCTCCTCATGTACGACGCCGCGAACGTCTCCGACGAGCTCGTCGACGTCCGGCACGCGATCTACCACCGCCCCGAGTTCGTCGCCCGCATCGACCGCCTGCTGTGCCTGCAGACCATGGAGAACCGGGTCGAGGACCTGCTCTCGCCCGAGCAGATGGCTCGGATCGCGGCGCCCACGCGCATCGTGTGGGGCGCCGAGAACCCGTTCGGCGACGTCCCCGAGGCACAGCGCATGCATGCGTCCATCCCCGGCTCGGAGCTGGAGATCTACGGCGAGTGCGGCCACTGGCCCCAGCACGAGCACGCGGACCGCTTCAACAAGGAGGCCCGCGAGTTCCTCGGCCGCAGCGGCGCGCTCGCATGAGCCTGCCGATCGGCATCCGGCTGCCTCCGTGCACCCGCGCCGACGAGGTGGCGCAGCTCGCCCGACGAGCCGAGGACCTCGGCTTCGCCCAGGTGTTCCTGCCCGACTCCCAGGTCCTGTGGCGCGACGCCTTCCTCACCGCCTACGCCGTGGCGCTGGCGACGGACTCGATCCGGATCGGCACGGCGGTCAGCAATGTCGTCACCCGGCACCCCAGTGTCGTCGCCGGCCTGACCCGCACCATCGGCGAGATCGCCGTCGGCCGGTTCGACCTGGGCCTGGGGGTCGGCAACAGCTCGGTCGAGCCGGTCGGGCTCCGACCGAGCCGCCAGGACGACCTCCGTGCCGGGGTGGGCGTGATCCGTGCCAGCCTGGCCGGCGAGACCGTCGACTACGGACCGGTCAGCTCCCGGATGCGGGACCCGCATCCGGGAGTGCCGGTCCTGCTGGCCGCGAGCGGTCCGCGCAACCTCCGGCTCGCCGGCGAGATCGCCGATGGCGCGATCCTGCTGAGCGGCGTCTCCGCGGAGGCCGTCGCTCGCTCCCGCGGTCTCGTCGAGGCCGGTGCGCGCGAGGCGGGCAAGGCGCCCGAGGACGTCCGGATCATCGTCTCCGCCCATGCCCGGGTCAGCGACGACATCGAGCGGGACGCGCGGGTCCTCAAGCCGATCTGCGCGGGGATCGCCCAGCACGGCGGCCAGGCCGCGCTGCGCGCCGCCGGCATCGAGATCGAGGTGCCCGTCCACGTGCCGGAGGTCTATCCCGACCTCGTGCACGCCGAGGACTGGGACCTCGCGGTCGACGTCTGCGGCCGGTGGGTCAGCGATGCGGACGCGGTGCGCTTCGCCCAGGAGTTCTGCCTGTTCGGCACTCCGGCCGAGATCGCCGCCAAGCTCGACCTGGTCGAGCGGGCCGGCGCGACCTCGGTGTTCCTCCAGCACGTCGGCTCCTACGACCTGCCGCGCGACCTCGTCGAGGAGGTCGGCGCGGAGGTGCTCGGGGTGCCTGCCCGCTGATGGCCGGGGCCACGCTCGCGACCCTCGTCCGCCGCGGTACGGCGGCCGCCGCCCTGGCGCGCGCGGGCGAGAAGGGCGTGGCGCGAGCGGCCGGGCTGCTGAGCATCGACACCCTGGCCTGCCTGGTGGTCGGCGCCGGGCACCCGACGCTGGGCCGGCTGCTGGACTCCCAGGACCCGGCGCCGGTCGACGGCGGATGGACGCCGCTGGCGGCGCCGGACGTCGGCCGGGCCCGGACGGACGCGCTCGTCGTCGATGTGACCGCCGCCCACATCGACGAGCTGGACGCCGTGCACCCGGCGTCGGGCACGGTGCCCGGTGCCGTGGTGGTGCCGCTCGCCGTGCACCTCGGTGCCCGGACGGACACCTCGGGCCCGGAGCTGCTGGCCGCGGTCGCCGCAGGCTACGAGGTCACCGCCGTCGCGGCCGAGCTGCTGGGCGGGCCGCGGCTGTACCGGTCCTCCTGGTGGCCGGGGTCCGTGGCGGGGCGGCTGGGCGCCGCGATGACGGCGTCGTGCCTGCTCGGGCTCGACGAGGAGCGGACCCGGTGGGCGCTGGCCCTCGCGTCCGCGTCGGTGGGAGGCCTGCTCAGCGAGGACGTCTTCGCCGACGGGCACTACGTGCTCCTCGGCGATGCCGCGGCGGCGGGCCTGCGGGCGGCCCTGCGCGCCGCGGCCGGGCTGCGCGCCTCGCCGACGCTCCTCGACGGCCCCGCCCGCCGGGCCTTCGCCGTACCGGCGGACGGATCCGTCGACGGCGGGCCTCGCATCGTCGAGGGGATGCACAAGGAGTTCCCGTGCTCGACCCCGCTGCAGGCCGTGATCCGCGGTCTGGAGTGCCTCGCGGGACGGGCCGGCCGCGCGGCGATCGGCACGGCGAGCGCCGTCGAGGTGACGCTGCCCGCTGCGATGACGGCCTACATCTCGACCGACCGCGTCGTGGACGGCCCACCCGAGGCGGCCGCGAGCCTGGCCTACTCGGTGGGCGCGGTTGCCGAGGGACGGGAGCGGGACGTCCGGTACTTCCGGACCGCCGACCCCGCGACCGCCTTCGGGGGTGAGCTCATGCTGGTGCCGGTCCCCGCAGCCGACGCGGTCGAGCTCACCGTGACCTCGGCGCGGGGCGATGTCGTGCGGCATCGCGAGCCGCTGCGGCTCGAGCTCGATCCGGCGGAGGTCGTCACGCGCAAGCTCGGCGTGCTGTTCGACGGCGACCCGCGCTGGACGGCGCTCCCGGGTGAGACGGCCGGCGGCCTCGCGCCGCGCGAACTGACCCGGCTCCTCGCCGAGCGTCGCTGAGCTCGGCCCATTGAGGGCGAATGCCTTCCCACCCGCCGTCCTTTCTTGTACGGTACAACGTACGGCGAAAGGAGCCGGACCATGACCAGCACGATCGAACCGAGTACGACGACGGGCGTCCGCGCCGTCGCCGGGGTGCTCGGCACGCTCGTGGCGGTCTCCGTGCCCCCTTCCTGGTCGGCACGCTCGCCATCCAGATGGGTCGCACCATGGCCTTCGGGGCGGGCGACGTCGCGACGGCGGTGGCCGGCTACTACGCGGTCTCGGCCCTGCTCTCGCCGTTCTCCGGCCGGTTCGTCGCGTGGTGCGGTCCGGCGACCGCTCTGCGGCTCGCCGCCGCCGGCAGCATGCTCGGTCTGGTCGGCGTCGCCCTGGCGGGCAGCGCGGCGGCCGTCGTGGCCGCCCTGACCCTGATCGGGATCCCCAACTCGCTCGTGCAGCCGGCGTCCAACCAGATCCTGTCGGGCATCGGTCCCGGCCGGACCCGCGCGGTCGCCTTCGGCGCCGTGCAGTCCGCGATCCCCGCGTCGACCCTCATCGCCGGCGCCCTGCTCGCCGCGGTGGGCGGCTCCAGCTCGTGGCGCCCCGCCGTCTGGGCGGTCGCCGGCCTGGTGGCGGCCGTGCAGCTGGTCATCCCGTCCGGTCCGGCCGCCGCTCACCGTGCGCCCCGAGCCCGGGCCTACGCGGACCAGGAGGGCGGAGGGGCCTTCGCCGGCGCGGTCGGCGGACCGTCCCTGGTCGCGGCACTGGTCGGCGGTGCGTTCCTGGCGTCGATCGCCGCGACGACCCTGCCGTCCTTCCTCGCCGTCACCGGCCAGCACGCCGGGGTGTCCCCGCAGGTCGTGGGCGCCGTCCAGATGGCCGGCAGCCTGACCTGCATCGCCGCCCGGGTGATCGCGTCCTGGTCGGGCGGACGCCACCAGGGGGCGGACTCGCTGCGGGTCGTCGGGATGATGCTGGCCGGCGGCGCCCTCGGCTACGTGCTGCTGGGCACCGGATCGGGCTGGGGGTTCCTCGTCGGGGCGCTCGCCGCCTACGGGCTCGGCTGGGGCTGGAACGGCCTGTTCAACCTGAGCGTCACGCAGGCGCGCCCGCACAGCATCGCGGCCGTCACCGGCCTGACCCAGGGCGGCGTCTTCTTCGGCGGTGTGTGCGGACCGCTCCTGTTCGCCGCCGTCGCCGGGCCCGGCCGCTACGGGCCGGCCTGGTACGTCATCGCGATCGCCGCGGCCGCATCGGCCGCGTTGATCGCTCATGCCAGACAACGTTGGGTGAGAGGCGGAGTGGTGCTATGACCGACTGGGACGACGAGGGCGTCTTGGACCTGATGATCGGCGCGATGCGGATCGAGGCCGACGGCGTACTGAGCCTCGAGCTCGTCGATCCGGAGGGTGGGATCCTGCCTGCGTGGACGCCGGGCGCCCACATCGACGTCGGGCTGCCCGAGGTGGTGCGGCAGTACTCGTTGTGCGGGGACCCGGCCGACCGTGACCGCTACGTCGTGGGCGTGCTCGCCGAGCCGGAGTCGCGGGGCGGGTCGAGCCACATCCACGACGAGGCCCGTCCGGGAGACCTGGTCGAGGTCGGCGGTCCGCGCAACCACTTCGAGTTGGTGCCCGCCAAGCGCTATCTGTTCATCGCCGGCGGCATCGGCATCACGCCGATCCTCCCGATGATCCGCCAGGCCGAGGCCGAGCGGGTGCCGTGGCGGCTCGTGTACGGCGGCCGCACGCGCTCGTCGATGGCCTTCCGGGACCTGCTCGCGGGCTACGGCGACCGGGTCCGGATCCAGCCGGAGGACGAAGCCGGCCGGCTCGACATCGCCGGGATCCTGGCGGACCCCGAGGAGGGCACCGCGGTCTACTGCTGTGGCCCGACGGGCCTGATCGACGCGGTCGAGGGTGCGTGCGAGACGTGGCCCGAGGGCGCCCTGAACGTGGAGCGGTTCGCGGGCAAGGACCTCTCCGGGCTGGAGTCCGCGCCGGTGACGGTGCGCTGCGCGAAGTCCGACGTCACCGTCGCCGTGGCCGCCGACGAGAGCATCCTCGACGCCCTCGAGACGGTGGGCATCAGCGTCGCGAACGCCTGCCGCGACGGCGTGTGCGGCTCCTGCGAGGTACGGGTGCTGCAGGGCGAGCCCGACCACCGGGACTCGTTCCGCTCCCCAGGGGAGAGCGACGACACCACGCTCGCGGTCTGCGTCTCCCGCGCCCGCACGCCCGAGCTCGTCCTGGACATCTGACACGGCAGCCGAGCCCGGCAACGACGTGAACCTGGAGGAAGGAAACGACGATGAGCCTCACCGAGAACGAGCAGTCGACGACGGACGCGCCCGAGCGCAAGGCGGCCAGACGCCGCCTGCCGGGTGAGGCGCCGCCCGCCCCGCGGCGTGCCCCCGCGGGCCGTAGGCCGCACGCCGCCCGACGTACGACGGGATCGAACGAGCACGGCAACGACTGGTCGTCGTGGCCTCTGTACGACGCCGCCGAGCTCGGCTTCCGCGACTACTGGTACCCCGTCATGTGGGCCGAGCAGGTGGGCAGGAAGCCGGTGCCGATCGAGCTGCTCGGCGAGCGGATCGTCCTGGTCCGCGAGAAGGACGAGATCTTCGGTCTGCACGACCGCTGCCCTCATCGCGGGGTGCCGCTCTCGCTGGGCCGGCGCCAGTACGAGGGCACGATCAGCTGCCCCTACCACGGCTGGACCTACGAGCTCGACAGCGGCCGGATGTGCGCGGCGCTGACCGACGGGCCGGACTCGCCGATCAACAACAAGGTCAAGGTGTCGACGTACCCCGTCGAGCAGCGCCTCGGCCTGGTCTGGGTCTACGTCGGCGACGCCCAGGGCGACGATGTCCCGCCGGTCGAGCGGGACATCCCCGACGAGCTGCTCGACAACGACTTCGTGATGGGCGGCCGCTGGGACATCCGCGAGGGCAACTGGCGCTTCGCGGCCGAGAACGGCTTCGACGAGGGCCACGCGAAGTACCTCCACAACACGGCGCTGTGGCGGCTGTTCAAGGTGATGCCCGCGTGGAACATGACGCGCATCGTCGAGGAGGACGGCTGGCTGATCCGGGTGCAGGACGAGGTGCACTGGGAGGCCGAGTTCCCCGGTCTCGGGACGTGGACCAACAAGCGCTGGTGGAAGCGGATGCCGCTGCCCGACGCCCCGGGCAAGGGCAAGCGGGTCAACCCGGTCATCAAGGCGCTGGACATCCCCGGCTTCGTGTCCTTCCGGCTGCCCGGCCTGCTGCGCGTCGCCTACCCGGAGTTCATCCACTTCGAGTGGTACGTCCCCGTCAACGAGGACCAGGTCCGCTACGTGCAGATCATCGTGCGCTTCGAGAAGGGCGCGAAGGCCTCGATCTTCAAGGCGAAGTACCTCACCGCCATCCGGTGGCTCTTCCACGGCCAGTTCACCGGCCAGGACGCCTGGATGGTCGACGTGATGAACGCCCCGCCGGAGAAGCTCTACCGCCCCGACCTGTCGCTGACGGCGATCCGTCGTCACGTCGAGCAGGTGGCGCCGACCGTCCAGGTCGACCGCACGCCCGGCTCGAAGCGCCGGCCCCCGGTCGAATGACCCGACCCGAGAGGACTCCGAGGATGAACCTTCGCCCGTTGGCACTGCTCCGCATCCTGGCCGTGCTCGCCGTCCTGGCCGTAGCGCCTCGGCTGGTGCAGGCGGTGCTGCTGCGCCTGACCGGCACGGTCGTGCGCGACGTACGCCGGCAGGACCGGCCCGCCTCGCAGCGATGAGCGACGACCGCCCCCGCCTCGCCGTCCAGCGGCGCGGTGGGGGAGCGTCGGGGCCGCCGCTCGTGGTCCTGCACGGAGGCGGACCCGGCTGCCACGCCGCGGCGGACTTCCGCGCCCTGCTGCCGCACCTGGCCGACCGGGACCTGCTCCTGGTCGACCTGCCCGGCTACGGCTCCTCGCCACTGCCCGACGGCCGCGGTCCGCGGATGGCGGGCTGCGCCGATGCGCTGGCCGCGGTGCTCGACGACGGCGCGGTGGCGCGGTGCGACATCCTCACGACCTCGCTCGGCGGGATCGTGGCGATGGTCCTGTCCGCCCGCCGCCCCGAGCTGGTCGGCCGGCTGGTCGCCTGCGGGAGCCAGCCGCTCCCGGCGCCGCCCGGCATCGCGGCCGACCCGGCGCTGGGCCCGCGGGCCCGGACGGCGTACTACAGCGAGGGCGAGCCGACCCCCGAGCGACTGCGGGAGACGGTGCTGGCGCTGGAGTGGCGCGAGCCCGGCCGGATCCCGGCCGAGCTCGTCCGGATCCGGCACGCCGCGAGCGTGTCTCCGGCGAGCCTGGCCGTCGCGACCGACCCGAGCCTCCTCGGCGAGCCGGACGACCTCTCCGGCCTGCTCGGCGAAGTGCGCGCCGAGACCCTCGTGCTGTGGGGCGAGCACGACCCGTTCGGTGAGCCGGCGTACGCCAGCTGGCTCGCGGACGGCCTGTCCCGCGGCTCCGCGGCCGTGGTGGCCGGCGCCGCCCACCACCCCCAGTCCGAGTTCCCCGAGCGCACCGCCGAGCTGGCGCGCGCCCACCTGTCCTGGACCCGAGGAGAGCCATGACGTCACCGGACCCGAGCGCCGTACGGACCGCGATCGCCGCCGCCTGGGAGGAGATCGACCGCGACCGGCTGGCCGAGCTGGTCGTCGGCCTCGTCGACATCCCCTCGCCGACCGGCGAGGAGGGCGAGCTCGCGCAGTGGGCCGCGGGGCAGCTCGACGCCCACGGGATCCCGGCGCGCACCCAGTGGCTCGACGACCGGCAGGCGAACGCGGTCGGCGAGCTGGCCGGCACGGGCGGCGGCGAGGACGTGCTGCTCTACGCGCCCATCGACACCCTGACCGTCGGCGACGCCGACGAGGACGTGCCCTGGATCGGCCCCGAGCTGCGCGAGGACATGCAGCCCCGGGCGCGCGTGCACGGCGACCACGTGCTCGGACTCGGGGCGTCCAACCCCAAGGGCCATGCGGCCTGCGTGATGGCCGCCGCCGAGGCGATCGCGGCCGCCGGGATCGACCTCCCGGGCAGTGTCCTGGTGGGTCTCGGCGCGGGGGGCATGCCGACCAACGGCCGCATCGAGCGCGGCCTGACCCGCCACAACGCGGGCCAGGGGGCAGGCTGTTCCTTCATGCTCGAGCAGGGCGTCTGGGCCGACCACGCCGTGATCGCCAAGCCCGGTTGGGCCGTGGCGTGGGAGGAGGTCGGCCTGTGCTGGTTCGAGGTCGAGGTGGAGGGCAACTTCTCCTATGTCGGCAGCCGGCACCGGATGCCGTACCGCAACGCCATCGCGGGCGCCTCCGTCGTCGTCCTCGAGCTCGAGGAGTGGTTCACGGCGTACGCCGAACGCCACACCGACGGGCTGGTCGCGCCCCAGGGCATCGTGTCCGCGATCGAGAGCGGCTGGCCCCGGATGTCGTCGGTGACCCCGGCCCTGTGCCGGTTCTACGTCGACCTGCGCACCAGTCCGCGCACCCCGCTCGCCGACGTCCGCCGGGAGTTCGGCGCCGCCGTCGAGGAGATCCGGGCCCGGCACCCGGAGCTCGCGGTGCGCTGGCGCTCGCGGCTGACCATCCCCGGCACGGCGACCGCCCTCGACGCCCCTGTCGTCGCGGCGGCCGTCGCCGCGTGGGAGGAGCTCGCCGGCGAGCCGCACCGGCCGATCGTCGCCAACAGCGGCGCCACCGACGCCAACATCCTGCGCCAGAAGGGGCTGCCCACGGCACGGATCGGGATGGACCGGATCGGTCCGGACGCACCGCTGCCGCTGGACTTCCCCGCGGGCATGAACGTCGTCGACCTCCGCGAGGCGGAGCGTCTCACCCGGCATCTGGTGCACACGGCCGTCACCCTGGCCAGCCGCACGGCGCGTCCGGCGGAGCCGCTCCTCTAGGGTCGGCGGGGTGAGGCGACCACCACTCAGCGCGACCGCATGGCCGCGGCTGCTGTCCGCCGTCGTCGCGGGCACGGCGGCGGCGCTGCTCGGCTCGCTCTTCGAGGCGCAGCTCGGCGTGCTCCTCGCCGTGGCGACCGCGGGCGTCGTGTACGTCGTCCTCGGCTGGGTGGTGCTCTGGCCGATGGACGCCGACGCGACCCGCGGCAACGCGACCCACGAGGACCTCAGCCCGGGCGTCGACGAGGTGGTCGTCGCCGCGGCGGCCCTCGGCGGCCTCGGCGGGGTGGT